>CALVWP010000045.1 GCA_944367495.1 uncultured Bacilli bacterium | reverse complement strand
GAAACACCCATGTGATATATTATATAAAAAAAGAATTTAGTCTTACAAATTCTTAACTGGAATTTTATGTAAGACTAAATTCTCGTATAACATATTGAAACTGGAATTTACTTTTTCAGTTTACAATTAAATTTAATATTGTTTTTTTATGTCTTTTTTGTTGAATTATTTCCCGAAAAATAGTATGATAAAATAAAAGAATAGAAGGGAGGGGTAGATAATGTTCGAAAGTGGTCAATTAACGGTTTTAAATATTAATGATATTCTGCCAAACCGATTTCAGCCAAGGATTAGATTCGATGAAGAAAAATTAGAAGAATTAGCTGAATCTATTGGTAAATATGGAGTTATACAGCCAATTGTGGTTAGGCCTGTTAGTAATAAATATGAAATTATTGCGGGCGAAAGACGTTATAAGGCTAGTAAACTTGCGAATAAATCTACTATTCCTGCTATTATTGTAAATTTATCTGATAAAGACAGTGAAGAGATTGCTTTACTTGAAAATATTCAAAGACAACAGTTAAGCCCTATCGAAGAAGCCGTTTCATATAAACGGATTTTAGACATGGGTTATATTACACAAGAAGGTTTAGCTAAAAAACTTGGAAAATCACAATCAACTATTGCAAATAAAATAAGACTTTTAAACTTAGATGATGAAGTTCAAAGTTATTTACTTAATAATAAAATTTCAGAAAGACATGCGCGAAGTTTACTTAGAATTCCTAATAAAGAAGAGCAAGTTAAGATGCTTCATAGAATTGTTGAAGAAAGACTTACAGTTAAACAAACAGATAAGGAAATCGAAAAATTAAGAGAAAATATGAAAATAGAAAATAACGAGGTAAGACCGGTTGCAATAAATAAAAATGAAAATCAAGCAAATATAGAGAGTTTATTTGATGAATTTGAAAAAACTGAATCAAACAAAGGGGTGAAAAATACTATGGATATAGAAAAAATTATGCGAGAAGCTAAAGATATAAATGTACCTGAAGAAAAACCAAAAGATATTTCTGGTTTGATGCAGCAAAAGAATGATGTTCAAAGTGAACCAATAGTGCGTGAAGAAACAACATTTACGCCTGTAAATAATTTAGAACCTGGTAAATTTATAAGCGTGACTCCAGAAGCTCCAGTTCAAGAAACTGTAAAACAAGAAAGTCCAGTAAATAATGGAGTTACATTTGATAGTATGTTTAATCAACCTGTTCAAATTGAACCTACGCAAGTTAGTAGTCAAACCACTTCATCAATGCCGGTTAATAATGTTTTACCAAATGCTCAATTAAATAGTGAAAATAATGTAAAAAATGAAATATCTGAAGATACTAAGAAAGTTATTTCAACAGCTGTAGCTGATGCTTTGAGAAAATTTAATGAAAGAAAAGCAAATAATAATCAATCTGTTCAAGAAAATAACGTCTCTTTAGCTGATAATCCTAATGTTTCTTCTGAAGTTAGTTCGGTTCAGGATTCTGGAAATTTTAAACCTATAAGTAGTGAAAGTGTAGAAAATATTAATCAAATAAACAATAATTTAAATGTAAATTCTATTCCGAGTACTGATATTATTGCTGATAATGCTTTAAACGATTATGCTATTAATAATACTTCTATGGTTACTCCTCAAACTTCTATGGCTAGTAATATTGCACAGAATGTAAAACCTGTTAACTCACAAGCACATTTTGCGCAAATCGTTAAATTACTTAGGGAATGTGCTGATAAGATTGAACAAAATGGTTATTTTGTAAGTGTTGATGAAATGGATTTAGGTAATCAATATAAAGTAACTTTTACTATTGATAAAGAATAATAAATTAGACATTTTCATTGTCTAGTTTTTTTATTTTTTTCTTTACTTTTCTTTTTGCATGATATAATTATATAGAGGTAGATATAATGATAGAAATAAAAAAAGTATCAAAAACTTATAAAAATAATAGTGTTTTGGAAGATATTTCATTTAAAATTGAAACTGGTAAATTTACTGTTTTGATAGGTGAATCTGGTTGTGGAAAAACTACTTTACTTAAAATGATTAATAAATTAATTAGTCCTAGCAAAGGCGATATTTTTATTGATGGTAAGAATATAAAAGATACTGATGATATTAAACTAAGAAGGAGTATGGGATATGTTATTCAACAAACGGGACTTTTTCCGCATATGACAGTTAGGGAGAATATTACGATTATTCCGAAAGTTTTAAAGTTTACTGAAAATAAAATAAAAGAAGATACTTTAAAAATGATGGATATGATTGGATTAGATGAAGAATTACTCGATAGATATCCTAGTGAACTTTCTGGAGGACAACAGCAACGTATTGGAATTGCGAGAGCTTTTATTACTAATGCAGATATTATTTTAATGGATGAACCTTTTAGTGCTTTAGATCCGATGAGTAGGGTAACACTACAAGATGAGCTTCTAAAATTACAGGAAAAATTACATAAAACGATTGTGTTTGTAACTCATGATATGGATGAGGCAATAAAAATGGCTGACAAGATCGCTATTTTTGATAATGGAAAGCTTGTTCAATACGATGTACCTGAGAATATTTTGAAACATCCAGCTAATGATTTTGTTAAAAATTTTGTTGGTAAAAAAAGGATTTGGACAAGTCCTAAATATATTAAAGTAGAAGATATTATGATTGATAAACCGGTTACTTGTTTACCTCAATATTCGATATTTTATTGTTTAAATAAAATGAAAATGATGAAAGTAGATAGTTTGATGGTTGTTGGTGATAATAATAAATTTCTTGGTGTTTTGTATGCGGAGAGTGTAACTGATAAATCGGATTTAAATAAGACAGCTAATGAATATATGCTTAATGATATTCCGACAGTGAAGAAAGAAGATTCGATTACAACTTTAGCTAAATTAGTTACGGAAAGTAGACTTTCTAACATTCCAGTTTTAGATGAAGAAAATCGGTTGTGTGGACTTATTACGAGAAGTAGTTTAATTATGGCTTTGAGTCAACAGTTCTTGGAGGAGGAATAAGATGGAGTTTTTAGATTACATTATTCAAAATAAAGAACAGATTATTTCACTTTTTTTAGAACACATTGAACTTACTTTTATTGCGGTTTTACTTTCTATTTTAATAGGTGTGCCTATTGGTATTTTGATTAGTTATGTTAAAAAATTAGATAAACCGGTTTTGGGATTATCTTCAGTTATTCAAGCAGTTCCTTCGATGGCTTTACTTGGTTTTTTAATTCCATTTGTGGGTATTGGAACTATTCCAGCTATTATTGTGGTTATTCTTTATTCACTTTTGCCAATTATTAAAAATACTTATACAGGTATTAATGGTATTAGTGAGACAATGATAGAATCAGCTAAGGGTATTGGACTTACTAAAAGTCAGATTTTATTTAAGATACAGATTCCACAAACTTTACCTGTTATTATGGCGGGCATTAGAATTTCAGCGGTGTCAGCAGTTGGTTTAATGACTATGTCAGCATTTATTGGTGGTGGCGGTCTTGGTTATTTGATATTTTCTGGAATTAGAACAGTTAATAATTATCAAATTTTGGCTGGAGCTATTCCGGCATGTATACTTGCTTTAATTGTCGATTATTTCTTTGGTTTGATTGAAAAATTAGTTACACCTATTAGTTTGCAAATGAAAGATCGTTCTAAAGAAGAAATTATCCAAAAGAGAAAAAGACAAAAAGTAATGCTTGTTATTATTTTAATTTTGGTTGGTTTGGTTTTTTTTAGTCAAGTTAAGTTTAGTGATGGAAATACTAAAAATATTACTGTAAGTGGTAAGGATTTTACTGAACAAAACATTTTATGTGAAATGGTTTCGGATTATATTGAAGCCAATACAGATATTAAAGTTAATAGGCAATGTAATTTAGGAGGGGCGCAGGTAGTATTTTCAGCTATTCAAAGAGGAGATATTGATTTATATGTTGATTATTTGGGAACTGATTATACAGATATTTTGAAATATTCACCAATTAGTGATGTGGATAAGGTTTATGATACAGTAAAAAAAGAATTTAATAGTAAATATGATTTGGCTGTTTTAAAGCAAATGAGTTTTAATAATACTTATGCTTTAGCGGTACGTCCTGATACAGCTTCTAAGTATAATTTGAAAACGATTTCGGATATTGTTCCTTATTCTAAAGAGCTTAAAATTTCACCAACTTTAGAGTTTGTTAATAGAGAAGATGGTTTGGCTGGTCTTAATAAGGTTTATGGTCTTAATTTTGCGGATGTTATTGCGATTGATGGCAGTCCTAGATATACAGCTTTAATAAATGATAATAGTCAGGTTATTGATGCTTTTACGACTGATGGTTTACTTCGAAAGTTTGGTCTTATTGTTTTAGAAGATGATAAGAATTTCTTTCCACCTTATTATGCGGTTCCTATTATTAGAAATGAGGTGTTAGATAAATATCCTGAACTTGAAGAATTAATGAATAAAATAGGTGTTTATTTAACTAATGAGAGTGTTCAAGAGTTAAATTATGAAGTGGATGAACTTGGTAAGAATCCAGAAGTAGTGGCAAATGAATTTTTAAAGAAAAATAAGTTGATTTAGGAGGAATTTATGATAAAGGTTAATATTCAAAGTAGTATTTTAATTGATGAAGGAATTAAAATTTATTTTGATCCATTAAAGATGGATAAAAAGCATGATGCGGATTATATTTTTATAACACACAGTCATTATGATCATTTTTCTAAGGAAGATATTTTAAATTTAAAAAATGATAATACAGTTATTATTTGTCCTTATGATCTATATGATATATGTTTAAATATGGGGTTTAATGATAAAAATATTGTTAAGGTAAAACCTTTAGATGAATATGATTTTGGAAATTTTAAGTTTAAAACAATATATGCATATAATATTAATAAACCTTTTCATCCTAAGGAAAATAACTGGGTAGGTTATGTTTTAGATTTATTTGGTAAACATTACTATATTGCGGGCGATACTGATTTGTTAGAGGAAAATTTGCCTATGCTTAATGATATAGATTATGCTTTTGTTCCGATTGGTGGAACTTATACTATGGATGCTTTGGAGGCTAGTAAGTTTGTGAATTTATTTAAGCCTAAAACAGTTATTCCTATTCATTATGGTATGGTAGTAGGTAATGAAAAAGATTTGAATATTTTTGTTCAAAACATATCTGATAATGTAAAGGTGGAAATTTTATTATGAAGATTGTTTTATGCGGAAGTAAAAAATTTATTTCGAAAATTTTTGAAATAAGTGAAGAACTACAAAAAATGGGTTTTGAAACGGTCATTCCTTTTGAATTTATTAAAGATATACCTAAAAAAGAAGCTTCTATAAGACATTTTTCGGAAATTTTGAAAGATGATGTGTTTGCTTTACTTGTTATAAATGAAAATAAAAATGGTATTTCTAATTATATAGGAGCAAATAGTTTTGCGGAAATTGCTTTTGGTTTTTATTATGGTAAAAAAGTCTATTTATTAAATGATATATATGAACCATATGCTGAAGAATTAGTTGCATGGGAAGTTATTCCGTTGCATGGTGATTTGAATAAAATAAAGGAAAATAATTTTTAAATTGTGTTTTTTTCAGCTAGATTTATGGTATAGTATAAAAAGGAGGAGATAAATTATGAAATGCCCAGTTTGTAAAGATGTAACTTTACTTATGAGTGAAAAGAAAGGAATAGAGATTGATTATTGTCCTGAGTGCCGTGGTATTTGGCTTGATAGAGGAGAACTTGAAAAATTAACCATTAAGGAAAATGAATCAGTAAAACATGATTATACTGATAATCATGAAAACGATTATAAAAACTCGAAAGATTATAAACATGGTAAAAGGAAGAAAGAATCTATTTTTGGAGAAATTTTTGATATTTTTGGCGATTAAAATTAGGCAAAGGCCTAGTTTTTTTGATATAATTTTATTATGATTTTAAATGTTAGTGGTAGATGTGATATAGTTGCATTTTATAGTAAATGGTTTATGAATAGATATAATGATGGTTATGTGGATGTGCGTAATCCTTTTTATCCTAAGCTTGTCAGTAGAATTTATTTTGAAGATGTAGATTTAATTGTTTTTTGTACGAAGAATCCTCTTCCTATATTAGATGATTTAAAGAAGGTTAATAAACCAATTATTTTTCAAGTTACTTTAACCCCTTATGGTAAAGATATTGAACCTAATGTTATTTCTAAGGGAAAAATTGTAAATGGTATAAAGGAATTATCTAAAATATTAGGGGTAGAAAATGTATATGTGAGATATGATCCTATTTTAATTAATGATAAGTATGATGTCAATTTTCATATTAAAGCTTTTAAAAGTTTGTGTGAAAAATTAAATGGTTATGTAAAACATATTATTGTTTCTTTTGTCGATGATTATAAGAATGTTAGATATAATATGAATGTTTTGAAATTACAAAAGATAGATGATTCTATTTTGAAAGAAATTGGTGAGAATTTTAGTAAAATAGCTTTAGAAAATGGTATGAGTGTGCAGACATGTTTTGAGAAAAATGATTTATCTTGTTATGGTTTTGTTTCTAGTTCATGTGTTTCTAGTAAAATTGCTTTTAATTTAACTGGAAAGAAGTTTCCAAAATGGAAAGCTAGAGATTGTGGATGCGTGCAGATGGTTGATATTGGTGTTTATAATACTTGCAGACATTTTTGTAAGTATTGTTATGCAAATTATGATGAGAAAAAAGTATTATATAATATGAAATCACATGATGATGATTCTTCACTTTTAGTTGGTCAAATCGAAAAGAAAGATGTTGTTAAAATTAGAAAAAAATAATTTACATTTTATTTACACAAAGTGATTGTTTTTGGTGATTTTTTAATAAAATTACTTTTATATCTTAAAACTTAATTTGACAAAAAAATATTATATTATATAATATGTGCAGTGTTTGAGGGGGAATTATAATGAATTTAGGTAAGACAAATAGTAAAAAGGTTTTAGCTGTTTTTGAAAAACGCAAAAAAAACGAACAAGTTGATGAGGTGGTTGTTATTGCAGCAGATTATTGGACTGATGCTTTAGCAAATGCTGGTGAGAATCAAATAAGTTATCAATTAGGAAAGGGAATGATTAATTTATCTGAAAAAGATTTAATTAAATTTAAAAAGAATTTTATTAGTTTTATTTCGAAAATTTTTTCCCAGCATCGTGACATTATGCTTTGGACTTCTGATGGCAAACATTTTGAAAAAATAGGAACTGATGGCTATTTGGCAGCAATTATGAAAAGTTCAAATTTACCACTTACTTGTTTGCCTAGTGATGTTTGTATGCGAATGACTGACGAAGAGATTGTTATAGAAAATAATTTAGAACAGGAAATAATTTATACTGCTTTAAAAAGAGTTAAGTAAAATTTGGACTTTAATAGTCCTTTTTTGTTAATAATTTTTATAAAAAATAAAACAGTATGTTTTTTGCATACTGTTTAAAAATTATAATATTCTGGTTATCGAAACAGATCCTGAATATAAATCATTTGGTACTAGTTTGATGTCAATATCTGATGTATTTATGAATCTATAACTAGCTCCTGGTAAGGCCGCAAATATTGCATTTCCACTTACTGTTCCTGTGTCACAGCAAGTTAGTTTGTTGTGTGTAGAAGAATGAGCAATTAGAATGTCGTTTGGCCAATACTGGTGAAATTCAATGCCTATTGTTTTTGGCTCACAGTTTGAATTTTTGTTGTCATTATGTCTGACATTAATCCACCAATGAACGATATAAATACCTTCTTCTGGAATCATAAAATCTCCAGTGTTTGGATTATATGTTATTTTGTTTGAAATGTTGGTTGTTTGGAACATTACAGGGTTTCCTATTGGTACTGTAGAATCAGTTTCATCGTGGACCATTGCGTAACTGTTGAAGTTCTCAGCAGGCGTTCCAGCCGGACCGGTAGCTCCAGTTGCACCAGTTGCCCCAGTAGCTCCGGTTGCACCAGTAGCTCCGGTTGCACCAGTTGGCCCTTGAGGACCTGTTGGGCCGGTAGGGCCTTGCATGCCAGTAGCCCCGGTTGCTCCAGTTGCACCTGTTGGGCCGGTAGGACCTTGCATGCCAGTCGCGCCTCTGGGACCTGTAGGTCCCGTAGAGCCTGTTGGACCTATAGGACCTGTTGGTCCACGGTCACCTTTCTTACAAATGCAATCTAAAACTTTGCATAGGCATTCGTCTTTAGTGGAATCATTGCCATTTTGATTTAATTTGTTATAATCGTTTTCGTTCACTTTTTTTCCTCCTTCCAGTTTATGATATGTTGGAGGAAAATTTTGAACTGAGTTAATATCTATTAATTGTTAAATATTTTTAAAATTTAGCATTCGTGTTATACTATATTTGAGTTTTATAAAAATTTTTGTTATATACTTTTTATAAAGTTTATGAATTTTTATTGTAAAGCGAAAGATAGCTGATTTTTGATAAAAATAGGGTGACAGTGATCATAATAAGGAGGGATTTTGTGTTTGATTTAGTATCTAAATTTGATCCTAGTGGAGACCAGCCTGAGGCGATAGATGAACTTGTTAAAGGAGTAGAGGAAGGCAAGAAATTCCAAGTATTACTGGGTGCAACAGGTACTGGTAAGACTTTTACAATTGCTAATGTTATTCAAAGGACGCAAAAACCGACACTTGTTTTAGCTCACAATAAGACGTTAGCTGGACAGTTATATGGGGAACTCAAAGAACTTTTTCCAAACAACCATGTTTGCTATTTTGTAAGTTATTATGATTAAAGCTAAAAAGTGTTGAAAAATAAGGTTTTTTAATGCTATTCAATTCATAAAAATGTATAAAAAAACACTAAAAATACTAAATAATATAAGATGGGAACATAGAATTTGTGACCTTTATGCGTTGCAAGATGAAATTATGAATTTTATCAATATGAACTATAATTTTTTATAACATATTTTTGCTTGTGTACATAGCTATTTTAATTTATAAGATGGCTTTTTTTTATGGAAAGGGTAAAAAAATTAATAAATAAAAAATTATTACTGTTGTTAATCAGAAAGGTTGGGTAGGAAAAATTATAACAGTCTTTAACCTAGGGGTAGCTTTAACAAATTTTGATAATTAAGTAAAATCAAGAAATTATAAAATAAATAGTAAAGATATATACGGATATGAATTAAATTAATTATATTTTTTATATATTGACATAATAAAATCGTTTCATTTATTATATATAAATGAAAAAAGTTTATAACTGTTGCTGTTTTTAATAAATTGTGATAGTATAATCGGCAGTGAAAAATTGTTTGTGAATTATTTGAAATTTTGTATTAATTATTATATACACAACATAGGTTTATGTTTATATATATATAATCTGTAAAGGGGGAATGTATCGGTGAAAAAAGCAATTTTAAAAAATGATATTGTGAAAAACTTGAAAACAAAAATTTCTTCTAAAAAAATTAAAATTTCTTTTGGAAATAAAATTGGATTAGGGTACGACGGCTGTGGTACTCACACTCATAAATAAAATTATTTAAAAAATTAATCATATTCCCCTATGTTGTGTTTTA
>CALVWP010000044.1 GCA_944367495.1 uncultured Bacilli bacterium | reverse complement strand
AAATGTTTTTCTTAACTACTTCTGGAGATTTTATTTCTATTACCTCTATTTGTTCATTCAAACATTTCTCTATTAATCCTTTAAGGAGATTAGTATTTTCGGGATTACAAAAGATAGCTTTAAACATTGCATCGATTTTTGCCGTATAAAATTTTTTCTGCATAATCATCATCCTTTCAATATTATAGGATAATTAATACCCTCTATAATATATATACGGCATTTTCCCCTAAAATCTTTTTTATTATAGATATTTTTTATATTATTTTAAGCTGTAAATAGTAGCTTTTTCCATAATAATTTTTTTGTTTTGTAAAACCCTTTCATCCTTTTCAATTTCTAATGCCTTATTGGCATACTCTAAAGCTTTATCATACTGCTTTAAATTAAAATAACAAATCGATAAAAAATCATAAACACTAAAATCAGTACTAAACCATTCGGTAATATAAGTCTTATAATTTTTATTTACTTTTAACGTTTTTAAAAAAAGTGGTATAGCTTTATCATAATCACCATTTTCATAATAGAAAAGGGCTAATTCAGAGTAAGCTTCTTTTAAGTGTGGAGCTTCTTCTAAAGCTTTTTCATACCACATAACCGCTTCTAATGGCCTTTTTAAATGTTTATAACATCTTCCGATAAACCTCATCGAAGCGCATCTTTCATCTTTCCAAACAGCTTTTTCTAACTTCAAATGACGAATTAACGTATCGATAGCTTCATTCCATCTTTCATAATACATATACTCTCTACCCAAATAATGCATATTTCTATCATCAGTTGGATCTTCCTTAACCGATAACTCTAAAAGTGGTAAATAACTACCTCTTGATTTACTTCTATCAGGAAAATGATTAACCACAATCGTCTCATCAAATACTCTTTTTTCTTCTCCATCATAACTCAAAACCTCATGCACCGGATGTGTCCATTTATAACCTTCTCTCGTATGAATCTTATCTGAATAAAAACTAACTAACGGCTTACCCTTATCATCCAAACTCCAGTTATATGTATAACTAGCCCTCGTTGTATCTTCTTGCCATATTCTTTCTAATTTTTTTCTCCAACCTTTTTCAAACACTTCATCTAAATCTAAACACACACAAACATCAGTATCTTCATCTACCATCTGTAAAGATTTATTGCGCGCCACATCAAAACGCCATGGGCTTATAATCTCACTTTTCACTGTCACCCCTAATTTTTTTAACTTTGAAACACTTTCATCAGTAGAACCTGTATCTAAAACAAAAATTTTATCTGCTTCTTTAACCGATTCATACCACCTTTCGATAAACTTCTCTTCATTTTTACATATCGCATAAACACATATTTTCATACATTACCTCCATAATAACATATGAAAATATAAAAACTTTAATTATTAATAATACCCTTTTTTAATTTCTATTTAGCATCTTTAACCTTCTAATCACCTTTTTTTCAATTCGTGAAATGTAAGATTGACTAATTCCAAGTAAACTAGCTACATCCTTTTGCGTCATCTCTTCATTATTATAAAGCCCGTATCTTAAAACCATTATTTTCTTATCCCTATCATTTAATTTTTCAATTTCTTCATATAAAAGTTTTTTTTCAGTTTCTTCTTCAAGACCTCTGGTCACAATATCACTATCTGTTCCTAAAACATCTTCCAAATGTAATTCGTTACCCTCAGAATCAAAACTTAAATTATCTTCAAAACTAATTTCACCTCTTCTTCTTTTATTTTTCCTTAAAAACATTAATATTTCATTATCTATGCACCTAGAAGCATAAGTCGCCAGTTTAATATTTTTACTAAGTTTATAAGTGTTTACTCCTTTAATTAAACCGACACTTCCAATACTAACTAAATCTTCCAAATCAACTCCAGTATTTTCATATTTTTTAGCTAAAAAAACAACTAAACGTAAATTGTGCTCGATAAGTTTACTTCTAGCTTTTTTATCACCATCCATAGACATCAGTACATACTTAACCTCATCTTCTTTAGAAAGTGGTGCCGGTAGTTTATCCGCACTTCCAATAAAAAATACTCCATCTTTCTCTAAAAACTTTTTAATAAAATATATTATTTTTTTAATCATACCTTCTCTCCTTTCATCAGTCCATTTAGTAATGCATCTGCTCCCGCTAACTTAAAATCTTTACTAAATCCCAAATAAACATTTTCATAAACTCCAAGTCCCACAACCTCAACCTTTCTAACCTTTATACATTCTAAAAGCCCGCTCCCACCTATAACAGTATATGGAATATATATTTTTTTATTTCGAAAAGTGTTGTCAATGTTAGTTAAAATAACTGGTTTATTTTTATAAGTAAGTGTATTACCAGAATCTAAATACCCGTTTAAATTTAATATTTTTCTACCGATATAAATATTTGTTTTAAAACTAAAAGCTATTTTCTGTTTAAACATTTTTACCTGTTTAATATAAAAATACAAAATAATTGGCGATATTAAAATCAAAAATAAACCATTAATACTTAAACCACCATTAATAAAAAAACCTCCATTAATCTTATAAGAAAACGTAATATTCAAAAAATATAAAAAACCACCAAGCAAAATACTAACCATATAAAAAGTTCCCATATTAACTAAAAAATATTTTAAATTTCGGTACCCAAAACAACAGATACACATTAAAAAACTTAAATAAACTTTAATAAAAAATAACTCTAAAGATCCTACATCAAAAAATAAAATTAAAATTGTTAAACTCCCAATAAAAGCTCCTAAAATAACCCTAAATAGTTTAACATTTCGCCTTAAAATAATTACTACTGTCAGTAAAAGCAAAAAATCCAAATAAAAATTTAAAAACAAAAGGCCATCAATATATATCGTCATATCACCACCAAAAACATTATAAAAAAAAAGACATAAATATAATGTCAATTTTTAATCATTTCTATTACCTTACTAACCAAAACCTCTTCATTAATCTTTCCATCACGTGATTTGATCTCTAAAATATTATCGAAAGCCTTTTTACCAACCGTAATTCGATAAGGAATGCCAAGTAAATCCGCATCTTTAAACTTAACGCCAGCTCTTTCATCTCTATCGTCAAGTAAAACATCTATACCCTCTTTGTTAAACCTCTCATAAAGATCATTAGCTACCCTCATTTGAATTTCGTCTTTAACATTAATAACCGTAATACATACTGTAAAAGGTGCGACAGAAACCGGCCAAACTAAACCATGTTCATCAGCTTTTTGTTCAGCTATAGCAGCCATGCATCTAGCCACCCCAATACCATAACATCCCATATATACTGGTTTTAAATTATTTTCTTTATCTAAATAATTTAAATCTAAAGCCTCTGAATACTTTGTTCCAAGCTTAAAAGTATTACCAATTTCTATTCCCTTTTTAAAATAAATCTTACCTCCACAATTTGGACAAATATCACCTTCTTGAATATTGACAATATCACCCGTCATATAAACATCAAAATCACTTAAATTTACATCGATATAATGATAACCATCTTTATTGGCGCCGCACACAAAATTAGTCATCTCAGTAACTTCGTTATCGACAACCTTTTTCACCTTTACTCCTATAGGTCCTAAAGATCCAAATGAAGCCTCTGTGATTTTTTTTAATTCATCCGCACTAGCCATCTCTACATTGCTTACTTTAAGTAATTTGCGAAGCTTTGTTTCATTTAATTGCCTATCACCTCTAATTAAAACAAATATAAGCTCATCATCAGCTTTATAAACTAAAGTTTTAACCGTTTTTTTAATATCGATATTTAAAAAATTTATAATCTCATCAATCGTTTTTACTTCTGGTGTCTCGGCTAACTGGAATTTTCTTACCTCTTCTTCGGAAGATGAATTAGTTTTTACTGGCGCCACTTCAATATTAGAGCCAAAATCACAACTATCGCACATGACTAAAACATCTTCACCAATTTCACTCACCGCTTGAAATTCTTCCGATAAATCGCCACCCATAACTCCAGTATCAGCGCGCACTACTCTATAATCAATACCCATTCTATCAAAAGCATTTTTATAAGCTCTAACCATCTTTTGATAACTATCTTCACCACTAACCTCATCAGTATCAAAACTATAAGCATCTTTCATTGTAAACTCTCTAGTTCTAATCAAACCAAACCTAGGTCTAACCTCATCTCTAAACTTATCTTGTATTTGGTAAATATTAAATGGCATATCTTTATATGATTTAATTTTTTCCTTAGCCGCCATCACAAATAACTCTTCATGCGTTGGACCTAAACAAAACTCTCGATCGTTTCTATCATGCAATTTAAACATATCATTACCAAAAGAATCATATCTATGTGATTTATGAAAAATATCACTAGGAATCAAAGCTGGCATTAAAACTTCGTTTGCTCCTGCCTTGTCCATCTCTTCTCTGATAATATTTTCTATTTTCCTTTTAACTCTAAGTCCCATTGGCATAAACATATAAATACCACTAGCTTCTTTTTTTATCATGCCACTACGTACTAATAAATTGCCACTTTTACTATCTTCATCTTTAATATCATCTCTCATCGTATAGAAAAAACTGTTACTTAACTTCATAAAAATCCCTCCTTTATACAAAAAAAGGATGATCCAAAAGAGTGCATAAGCACGGTACCATCCTTTTATTTTACTTAATTTAAGATAACGGTTTCACCCGGAAATGTTTTCATTTCTCTCAGAAAGTAGGAATTAAATACTATCATAACTTGCTTCCACCAACCAAGCTCGCTTTATATGAGGAAATACTTAATATTCTTTCTTCATCGATTTACAAATAAATCTTATCATATAAAATATCAATTGTCAAAGTATTATACGCATGTTAATTTAAATTTGAAGTGCAACAAACA
The DNA here is from genome assembly GCA_944367495.1 of uncultured Bacilli bacterium. Classification (GTDB taxonomy): domain Bacteria; phylum Bacillota_I; class Bacilli_A; order RF39; family UBA660; genus Coprosoma. Next base: position 97 of record CALVWP010000044.1, on the reverse strand, counting down.
CTCATTGAAAAAGACATATGAATAATCTATAATATCTATTCGCAACAAACAGAAAGGAAAATTCATATGTCTACAAAAAATAATACACTAAAAAGAA
>CALVWP010000043.1 GCA_944367495.1 uncultured Bacilli bacterium | reverse complement strand
AAAAACTATTAATTGCTTTTATAGAAGGTATTGACTTAGAATATAAATTTTCCAAGGTAAGAAAAGAAAAATATACAGTAAAAGAAACTAGAAATAGAATCTTACTTACTTCTATTGGCTATATTGAAGTTAAATTTACTTTTTATAAAGATAAACAAACAAAAAAAGAATTCTGCTATATTAGAGATGTATTGGGGCTTAAACCTTATCAAAGAATGACCGATACTGCTGAATATAAACTAGTTAAATATGCCATGGAAGATAATATGGCTTCTTCTGGTAGACATGCTATAAGAGATACAATTATTTCTAGAACGACTGTTTCTAGAAAAATTAAAGCTTTTAAAGGATCTCTTCACGAAGATATTACAAAAACAACTAATCAACCTAAAGTGCTCTATATTGAAATGGATGAAGTCCATGCTAATCTTCAAAATAAATCAAAAAATAAGGATGATAAACCAAAAAATCGTATCTGCCCTTGTGCTATTGTTCATGAAGGACACAAAGATGAACTTACAAAAAGAAAAGAACTTAAAAACGTTAAAAATTTTGCTACTGCTAAATATTCTTATGATTATCTTTGGGAAGAAATATATGATTATTGTGAAAAAAAATATGACTTAGATAAATTTGATGCAATTTTTGTCTCTGGTGATGGGGCTAGTGGTATTAAACAATATACTAATGTTTTCCCTAACGCTATATTTGTCCTAGATCCATTTCATTATAAAAAGTATTTGAAATATATTTTTAAAAATGATAATAAATTAATTGAAATAGCTGATAGTTATTTAAGAAATAACAACATAAATGATTTTAAAGCACTTATTAAAGCTCAAATTAATCTTTACCCATCTAGTAAAAAATATATGCTAGATAAACAAAAACTACTTTTAAATAATTTAAATGGTATTAAAAATCAACATCATGAATTATATAAATGTCCTTGTTCTATGGAAGGCCATGTTTCTAATAAATATGCTAGATATATCACTTCCTCTCCTTATGCCTTTTCACTTGAAGGATTAGAAAATAAATTACAATTACTTGTTCTAAGGGCTAACAAAGTCAATCTTACTTTTGAAGATTATTTATATTTAAAATATTCTGACAATGAACATGATGAAATTTATAATAAAATCAAAAAGTTTAAAACAAACTTTAAACTTACCATTAATCAATATGAAAATAAAAATAACGGTTTGGGTATTTCTTTACCTATACTAGATTCTTATAAAGATAATAATTATATAAAAGAACTTCTTTCTCCTAGACATAGAATTCGTTACATATAAAAAAGAACAAATAGTCTATTGACTATTCATTCTCATTATTTTTAAATTAATTTAATTATAATTCTTGTATTAGTCATTCTATTTTGCCCGTACTTTTTTTACACCATCTGCTAAAAACGACAAATTTTTTTAAAAAAAGATGATTATCAAACCATCTTCCTTTAAATTACAATCAAATTACTAAACTTAATCCTCCTCGTCTGGTTCGCCAGGCTCGGCTGGTACATGATCATCTATCTCCTCATCTTTTTCACCATCAGGGCCTTTATCTTCTTCTTTTTCTCCTTCTTTATCAGTTGTTGTATTACTTGAAGAACTACTACTTGAAGATGAAGTTGTACTTCCACCAGCCGTTACTGTAATAGAATTAACGTCCTCAATATTAGCTCCAGATGGCACACTTTGACTTAAAACATAGCCATTACCACCTTTAACCGTTAAACTAATACCATTTCTCGAACAATACGATCTAACATAATCTACTGTTTGGCCTACAAAACTAGGTAACTGTACCAAAGATTTTCCGCCAGTCACATCCGCTCCAATTACCTCTTTTTTATAAGGTTCATTCACATTAAAGCTAAATGACTTAATAACCTCAGCCTTCTTAATTCCTAAATTTTCTTTCATCGCATTTGACACAGCTTTAACACTGTTATCATATAAAACGAAATTATAAAGAGACAAGTTAGTACCACCATAATCATAAATTCTAGCATCATAACCGTTTAGTTTTAATCTTTGAATTCCTAAAATATCTGCCATATCACTCATACCAGTACTTTTAGAGGCGATATCTTTAAACACATTATACAAAGATAAAATTTGATCAGTACTCATATTAGTTACCATGTTATTACTAATTGTATCTAAAAGTTTATAAACTGTATCTAAATCATTAACATCTTTAAATTTATTAAGTAAAGCTGTAACCACTTGTTGTTGATGTTCACCTCTAATAAAATCATTACTTGTATAATTTGTCCATTTAGAAGAACATTTACCAGGATTAGGATGACGATTACGCGCAAAAGCTAATGCTTGTTCACCATTTAAAGTTTGAAGACCTTTTTCTATGTAAATAGTATTTGCACCCCACTGACGCTTACTATTTTGTTCACATAGATTATATGGTACATCTACTTCAACACCACCTAAAGTATCGACAAGTTGAACTACTCCAGCAAAATTAATTTTAACATAATAATCAATTTTAACATCCAAGAAATTCTCGATAGTCTTCATCATACACTCTTCGCCTTGCCAAGCCGCATGAGTAATTTTATTTTTTCTCTGACCACTAAAACAAGCAATTGGGACATACGAATCTCTTGGGATACTTAAAATAGTCGTACTAAGGGTTTTAGGATTAAAAGTAATAAGCATTAGTGAATCTCCGTTGAAAGAACCTCTAGCAATACCTTCAGCATCAGAATCAACACCCATTAATAAAATCGTAAAAGGTTCTGTAATTTCTTTAACATTACTACTATCACTTTCAGTATTCTTATCTTTAACTTTCTTTGTTTGTGTTAATAAAACCTTCGTTTCATCAGCAATATCTTCATAACCTTCCATGCTTCCAAACATCACTGAATAATTTGTTGGTAAAAATATATATTCAATTTTTCCAGCCATTAAATCATCAATCATTGAAATATAACTAGTATAACTTTTAGTTTCATTATTTAATTTTTGTTCCTTGATAACTTCAAGTGGAATAATATTACCTTCATAACTGGTCGTATCATCCAAAATTCCAAGCTCACTATCGCCAACATCTTTAATGCTTTCTGCATCATTTTCTTTTAAAGTAATTAAACTAGTTGAATAAGTCGTATAACCAGATGTATCACTTACTTTAGCTAAAGCATTATAAACTTTATCTATATTATAGCCAGCAAATATACTAACGCCGCCAATTAAAAGCATCAAAATAATAACTACCGCTAAACGAAATTTTTTATATTTAGCTAAAAATCTAATATTTAAAACAAACAACAATAAACAAATAAATATAAGTATAGTAGAACCTATAAATCTCAATAAATTTTCTACATTGTTTAATTTCATAATTGTCAAAATTAAATAACCAGCACCACCAAATAAAACCAAAATACTTAATAAACTAAGGGTAAATGCTAACTTATGCTTAAATAGTTTAGACATACAAATCCTCCTCACGTACTATATAAGTATAACCCAAAAATCGATATTTAACAACCTTTAAACAAAATAATATTGAAAAAATCTCTTGTTCAGAGATTTATAACAAAACTGGAGGGCCTAGTCGGATTTGAACCAACGATCAGGGAGTTGCAGTCCCATGCCTTACCACTTGGCTATAGACCCATTAAGTAAAATATCAACGCATTTATAATTCTACACTAATGTTTAATCTTTGTCAATCAAGTGCTTAATTTTATGTGGCAAAAACAAAAGTTATTACTAAAAAAAGCACTTAAAAGTACTTATCTTTTACTAAACTGCTTTATCTTCTTCTTAGCCTTCGTCGTTTTAACTTTATCTTGCCATTCTAATTTAGGCCCAAAAGATAATGAATCAGTTATAATCTTTACTCTATCTTTGTTCTTTAAAACATAATCTACATTTACATTTCTATCATTAACAATCGCTCCAACCATTTTATTGCCAATATCTGTATGCAATTTATAAGCAAAATCTATCGCTGTACTATCTTTAGGTAATTCTATCACATCACCTTTCGGTGTATAAACATATATTGTCGTATTAAAAAGTTCTCGTTTAACACTATTAACAAAATCCGCATTATCTGACACTAAAGAATTTAATTCTGTAATAGATTTAAAAAACTGAAACTTATTTTTTAAATCATCCTGCATACTTTCTTCCGCATCATTTCTGTGCAAATCCCAATAAGCCGGCAAACCATAAGTATCTATTTTTTCCATATCATGCGTTCTGATCTGCATCTGTACTAACCTATCATTTGGCCCAAATACCGTCGTATGAAGTGATTGATACATATTCGTTTTAGGATTAAAAATATAATCTTTAAATTTTTCATTAATTGGTGGGTAAACACTGTGTACAAAACCTAGTGTTCTAAAACAATCATTTATATCATCTACCATTAATTTTATAGCTACTAAATCATGTACATCGACAATTTTCCTACCTTTATTAAGCTGTTTATATAACCCATAAATACTTTTTATTCTCTCTTTATGTTCAAACGGTATATTATTATCTGTAAGTACATTACCAACCTTTTCTAAACAATCATAAATCACCCAGTTCAAATCATCTTTTATTTCATCTAATTCTTTAACAATACTATCATAAACATCTCTTCTCAAATAATAAAATGATAAATCCTCAAGTTCAGACTTAATTTGATAAGCTCCTAAGTAATAGGCTAAAGGCGAAAAAATTTCCATTGTCTCTAAAGCATTCTCTTTTTGTTTAAACTCACTTTTATATTCCAAAGTTCGCATGTTATGTAATCTATCAGCTAATTTAATAATAGCAATTCTAACATCTTCTTCTAAACTAGTAATAATTTTTCTAGTATTACTAGCCATCTGCTCATACTCTGAAGAAAAATTCATTTTACTAATTTTTGTAACTCCATCAACTAAAGTGGCTATTGTCGTATTAAATTGATTAGCTATTTTTTCTTTACTCATATCAGTATCTTCTATTGTATCATGTAAAAGAGCAGCACATATCGTATCGGTATCTGCTTTCATTTCTGATAATATAAAAGCGACAGAAAGTGGATGCACAATATAATCTTCACCACTCTGACGCTTTTGTCCTTCATGCATTTTATTCGCACACCAAAATGCCCTAGAAATAATATCTAAAGATTTCTCATCTTTAATATAACTTCTTATGTTATTCATCAAACTATCATAAGTTACTTCTCCCATAAACTCCACCTCAAAAGAATATATTAATGACAATATTACTATATTTTTAAATAGAAATCAAGCATATTACTAAAAAAGCAAAGTCAAAGATATTTCACACAAATTAAAAACAAAGCATTATGCTGTTAATATATAGAATTGATCATCCTGTTTTCTAAAGGCTCTTCTTAATTTTTATTAGGATGCGGCCTAAACACGTAACTTTTTACTATATTCCTCCAAGCGTCTTCTACTATTGTGTAATAAACATATCTCGAACAGTTATGTTTGTAAATAATTTTTTGCAAACTTTGTTAAAAAGCAGATACCTAACATAAAAAAAAAAGATCTATAGTTAACTATAGATCGGCCTCGTTGAATGTAAGAGAATTACTAAAAGTAATTATATTCAACCAGATTGTAGTACCGTACACCATTTATAATGGTTTTCGTTGAATGCATTAGCACACATCACAAAATGGGCAAAGTAAATTTATGACATATGCACAGCACTTTAATTGTATTATATTTTGATCATCTTGTCAACAAAAGGTTGTAATTTTTTGTCACTTTTTGTAAATTTTAAATTATTTATCTCTAAGTTCAGCTCCTAACTTATGTGTAACCTCATTAATAATTTTATTAAAAACAGTCATAACTTCATCTTCATTTAACGTTCTATCATAAGAAGCAAAAGTAAGTGAATAAGCTAAAGATTTCTTATCTTTAGAAATTTTCTCGCCAGTGTAAACATCAAATAATTTAACGTCCATCAAAAGTTTACCACCAGCTTTTTTTATCACATCAACTAATTTATCAGATGTAACATCTTTATCTATAACAAAAGCTATATCTTTAACTACTAAAGGAAATTTTAAAGCTGCTTTAAATTTAATTGCTTTAACTTTATTCATCAATGCTTCCAAAGAAAGCTCCGCCACATAAACATCATCTTTAGTAATTAAAGGATGAACCTTACCAATTACTCCTATCATCTTTTTATCAAGCATCACACCCGCACATATTCCTGGGTGTAAATCAGCCACTTCTACTTTTTCAAAACTATATCTATTTTTAAATCCTAAATAATCTAAGATATTTTGAACTATACCTTTAATCAAATAAAAATCGACTTTAACATTAACCCCTAACCACTCATTAGATAAATAATTGCCACTCATCAGCATACAAACTTTGCTTTCTTCCGTGTAACTTGCGTCGTAAGTCTTCGCAATTTCATAAATGTTTACGCTCTCAACTTTATGATCGCGGTTATACTCATAAACCTTTAAAAGAGAAGAAATTAAACTAGTTCTAATAACCGATTTATCTATGCTCATAGGCTTTGGTAAGACAACTTGCTTTTTATCTTCATATTTAAATTTTGAAGCCATTTTAGGTGATACTAAAGTATACGTTTTAACTTCGTTTAAACCTAACGTACGTAACCTTTTAGAAATAATTTTACGGTACTTAACATCAGGTGCATAGTCACCTTTTTTAATAGGTACACTAGGTAATGTTGAAACCAAGTTGTGATAGCCATAAAGTCTTCCAACCTCTTCGGCAATATCATTCACATAAGGATCAATATCAAGTCTTCTAAAAGGAATTGTAGCTTTAAACTCTCCATCAGCATATTCAAATGGAAAACCCAAACGATCAAGTTCCACTTTAACATCATCATCAGAAATAGTAATGCCAAGCAATGTATTAATCTCTGATGATTTAAATTTAACAATCTTTGGTGTTTTATCTATCTTGTCATGTTTTAAAGTGCCAGAAAGAACTGTTGCTCCCGCATATTTTTCCAATAAATGACAAGCCCTTTCAATTGCTTTTTCAGTATACTCAAAATTTAAACCTTTACCATAACGAATAGACGCTTCACTTTTCAAATCAAGTCTATTTGAAGTATTTCTAATACTAACTCCATCAAAAATAGCACTTTCAATTAAAATATTTTGGGTTTTATCTGTAACCTCAGTATTCTCGCCACCCATAACCCCAGCAATACAAACTGGTTTTACTCCATCAGTGATAACAATATCATCACTATTTAAAACTCTCTTTTGACCATCTAAAGTGATAATTTCCTCACCATTAATCGCATTTCTAACTAAAATATTGTCACCTAAAGTATCTTTATCAAAAAAATGTAAAGGCTGTCCATACTCAAGCATAACATAATTTGAAATATCAACCACATTATTAATAGATCTCATCCCATAAGCTGTAAGTCTTCTTTTAATAAATTCAGGGCTTTCCCCAACTTTAACATTAGTAACCATTTTAGCCAAATAATAAGGGCACTTATCAGTATCAACTTTTAAACTAAAATGCTTTTTAATATCATCTTTAATAGGATTCGTCTTATCATAAGGCAACGTAACTTTTCGGTTCAAAATAGCCCCAATTTCATAAGCAAAACCAATATGATAATAACAATCATTATTACGATGTTTATGAACATCTAACTCGTATAAAGTATCATCTAAACCAAGATACCTCATCGCATCGATTCCAACTTTAGCTGACGAATCAACCTCATAAATTCCTTTATTATAAGTCTCGTCATTTTTTTCTTCTAAACCAAGCTCAAACAAAGCGCAAAGCATTCCATTAGATTCTACCCCTCTAATTTTACTTTTTTTGATTTCAAAATTACCCGGTAAAATAGCTCCTGGTAAAGCTACAATAACCTTTAATCCCTCTTTAACATTAGGTGCGCCACAAACAATTTGTAAAACTTTTTCTCCAGTATCAACAAGGCAAACATGCAGATGATCAGAATCAGGATGCATATCACATTTTAAAACTTCACCAATAACCAAATTATCTATATGATTAGTAATAACCTTTTCAATATTAATGCCAGCTTTAGTTATCTTAACTGCTAGTTCCTTTAAATCTTGATCAGATATATCAATATAATCTTTAACCCATTCTAAATCTATCATTAGTTAACCTCCTTTCTTTCAAAAACTCTACTTTCTCTTAAATCATTCGTATAAAACACCCTTAAATCGTCAATACCATATTTAATCATAGCAAGTCTTTCTGCCCCAAAGCCAAAAGCAAAACCAGACCATTTTTTAGGATCATAACCACAATTTTCTAAAACCTTTGGATGTACCATTCCACCACCAGAAACAGTAATCCATCCTGTATTTTTACAAATCGCACATCCTTTTCCCTTGCAGTGATGACAGCTAATGTCCATTTCTACTGATGGTTCTGTAAAAGGATAATAACTAGGTCTAAATCTTGTTTGACACTCTTCTCCAAATAAATGCTTCGCAATCACATCAAAAGTTCCTTTTAAATCAGAAAGGCTAATATTTTTATCAACAAGTAAACCTTCTATCTGCATAAACTGATGAGAATGTGTCGCATCATCATCATCTCTTCGGTATGTCTTACCAGGACAAATCATTCTAATAGGCACTTTCCCTTCTCCCGCCAGCATACTTCTTACCTGTACTGGTGAAGTTTGACTTCTAAGCAAAAGTTCATCACCCAAAACATAAAAAGTATCTTGTGCATCTCTCGCTGGATGCCCTTTAGGTAAATTAAGCATTTCAAAATTATATTCATCCTTTTCAACTTCTGGGCCATCAATAACATCATAGCCCATCGACATAAGAAGTGTTGAAACATCTTCAATCATTTTTTCTAAAATGCTAGGAGCTCCTATCTTAATCTCTGTTGCCGGTAAACTAATATCAATACTCTCATTTTGTAATTTCTCATTTAATATTTGACTCTCTATATTTTCTTTTTTATCATCTAATAAATTAGTAGCTTCGCTTTTAAGATTATTAATCAAAGCTCCAAAAGATTTTTTTTCATCATCCTTTAAATCTTTCATTTTAGAATATAAAGAAGTAATCGCGCCTTTTTTACCTAAATACTTTGCTTTTACTTCACTTACATCGTGCATTGTTTTAACATTTTCTAAATCATTTTTCAAATCACTTAAAATATTTTCTAAATCCATTTAAAAACCTCCTAAAAAAAATCACCTCCATATAAGGACGTGATTAACGTGGTACCACCTTAATTTGTAAAATAAATTTTACCTCAATAACTATAACGCGTTACCGATATGTTTTCTACATATAGCTCATAAGGTGAATTCATAAAAGTTTATTACTAACTTCCACCAAACGTCAGCTCTCTATAAATAATTACTTTTATTACTACGTCTTAATCTTCGCTTTTCAAATTACAATATCAATTATAACACACATTTTAATTTTTCAAATACTTTTTATAAACTTTTTTACAAAACTAATATATAAAAACTCTCGAGCCTTTAATTGAGAGTTTTTGCTGAATTTGATATAACCTGTTGTGCTTTATATTCTTCTGTAACATTTTTTAAACTCTCAAGTGTTCCAGGTTCAATTTTCTGACCAATCGGTAAATATATATCAGAAGCAAAAATATTTTCTACCCCAACTTGCGGAAAAGACGTAAATAACTTTTCTTGCATATCAAACACATGTGAATTACCGCCATGTTTTCTGTTTTCATAATTACTATTCATATCATTAATTAATTCAGCTAATACCATTATTTTACCTCCGCTTCTGCCATAGCTTTTAATACCATATGCGCATCATTATTAAAATAAGCATTGTATAAAACCTCTTCACCAATAACCTTACTAATTAAATTTGTCATAATAATTTCATCTGTAAAAAAATTATTATCGACATCCCCTACTAAATTATTGGTCAAAATTTCTGTATAGCCCTCATTAAGCGCTAGTAAAGAATCACCATCATCATTAAAACCATAATAATTGTCTTTAGCTGTAATAATTCCAAGTAAACTATGCATAAGCCAGTGTCTCGCATCCGCTTCATTAATAAGACCGTAGTTAATAGCAATCTCATTATTATGCGGAATATATTTACATGGCATCTTCACTAAATACATACTTTCCCTTTTTATCTTTAAAGTTTTAAGTCTCTCTTTCAAAGTCGTCAAATCTACATCTTTAAATATTTCGTGAAAAATCGTAATAAGCTCCATAAGATTATCTTTAACCTCACTAGTTAAATTTTCATTACCTTCTAGTATGACTTTAACTTCTTCAAGCATAACTTAATCACCTGCTTTGTATTATATCACATAGCCTGCCAAAAGTATACATTTTTTCCACTTTTTTTTGACATTTATTATACACTTTTAATTTTATCGCCTTAAAAATTCCCTTATATTACAAGAGTTTTTATACATTTATTGCGAAAGTGATTAATTTGTTATATAATGTGGAAAAGTGGAAAGTTTTCCACAACCAAACTATATTTAAAGAAAAGGTGAAATCAAATGTATCGAAAAACTTATGCTTTAATTAACTGCAATATTCTCCAAAAAAACATCGAAAATATTAAAGAAAACTATCATTACAAATATTATATAGGTGTTGTTAAAGCTAATGCTTACGGTCATGGTGACTATATTATAAATAGCTTAATTGCTGGGGGTATTAATTATCTAGCCGCTTCTTCTCTAGAAGAATGTCTAAGCATTAGAAAAAGAAATGAAAACATCCCTATATTATGCCTAGAACCCATAGATCACAAATACTTAAATATTTGTGAAAAAGAAAATATTACCATCACTATTCCTGATTATGACTATTTTAAAAGTTTAGATTTAAACTTAAATTTAAAAATACATTTAAAAATAGATAGTGGTATGAACCGGTTAGGCTTTAAAGACAAAAATGAAGTTAAAAAAATATATGATATTTTATCAAATCATTCTAATATAAATTTAGAAGGAATATATACACACCTAGGAACTTCTGGCATATGGGATAAACACTACAATCATGATTTAAAAACATTTGAAAATATAACAAGTCTAATCGATTTAAATACCATTCCCATCGTCCACATTTCCCGTTCACTTACTTTAGTAACTCATCCAATGCCAAAATATGTAACTGGAATTAGACTGGGCATTATTATGTATGGCTTTCCACAAAAACTAAACAAACCAAAAGGATTAAGATTAATCAAAAGAAACATGTATTTAAAAAAACATCATATAAATGATATAACTTACGAAAATAATTTAAACTTAAATACCGCTTTTTCTCTTCATACTGAAATTATGACTATCAAAAATGTAAAAAAAGGCGAATATGTCGGTTATGGGGCCAAATACATTGCTGATGAAGATATGAAAATTGCCATTATTCCAATTGGTTTTGCGGATGGATTAAGTAAAAAATACGAAAATCAAACTGTCAAAATAAATAATAAAGAATATAAATTAATTGGCGAAATCGGTATGGACATGACCGCTGTTAAAATTGATGATAGCGTAAAACTTAAAGATCATGTTATAATATTTGATGATGCCAAAAAGAAAGCCAAAGAACTTGGTATCAGTGCTTACCAATTATTCACCAGTATCACCACTAGAGTGCCAAGAGTTTATGATGAAAATGGTAAGTTAACCGAAATAAAATATTAAAGGAATGATTTTATGAATTTTGAAGTAATAATTATTGGTAGTGACGCTAACGCCTATTATATGGCTAGATGTGTTCACGAATTATATAATAAAAAAGTAAAACTCATCGCTCATAAACCGATGAGCTTTGTCAATCACTCTAATATAATTGATGCTACCTACGATTCTAGATTATGGGACATAAATAAATTTGCTGAGGCGATGAATGAATATGTCAAAAATATAAAAGCCGATAAAATAATATGCATCTCTTCTAATGAAACATATGCGAAAGGATTAGTTGCCAATAAAGATAAATTAGACAAAAGAATTTTATTTAACTATGTCGATTTAGAATTCTTAGATAGTCTCATGATGAAAGATAAATTTTATGAAACATATAAGGACTCTGGATTACTTCCTAAAACTATCATTTATAACTTAAATGACGAACTTAAATTAGATTTTGATTTTCCGATTATTATAAAACCAAATGATGTTATTGATTTCAATCATATTAACTTTGAAGGAAAAAAGAAAATATATAAATTAAATAATATGGAAGAAGTAAATCATACAATCGAATGTTTTAAAAATAGTAGTTATAAAGGAAAATTAATCATCCAAGAATACATTCCCGGTGATGACAGTAGCTTATTTGATGGTGTTATATATTGTAATTCCAAAGGAAAATGTGAACTTTTTGCCTTTGCTCAAATTGGTCTTCAAGAACACACCGCCAACATGGTCGGGAATGCCGCTTGCTTAATCAATAATTTTAACACCAACGGATATGATGAAAATATAATTTTAAAATTTAAAGACTTTATGGAAAAAATAAATTTTAAAGGTATCGCCGAATTAGATATTAAATACGATTACCGTGATAAAAAATACAAAATATTAGAAATAAATGCTCGTCAAGGTAGATGCAGTTACTATGTTACTGCCGCCGGTTATAACATTGTAAAATTATTTATCGATGACTTAATTTATAATAAAGAAAAAGAATTCAAAATTGCTGATAAAAAGTTATTATTAACTTATGTTCCTAAAAAAATAATCAAAAAATATGTTGTCAATGAAGAATTTAAAAAAGAAGCTTTAAAACTTTATAAACAAAAAAAAGTTGTAAATCCTTTAATATATAAAAAAGATTTGCCTCTAAAAAGAATTATCTTTTTAATTAGAAAGCACTTTAGATATTATAAAGATTACAAAAATGGATACTGGAAATACTAGAAAGGAAGTAAAAATATGTGTGGATTTTGCGGGTATATAAATAGAAAAGAAAAAACTCATATTAAAAAAATGAATGACATGATTGCTCACCGCGGACCAGATGACGAATCTTATTATACCGACGATGAAATAGCCATGGGTTTTAGAAGACTAAGTATCATCGACTTAAAAGGTGGAAGACAGCCAATTTCTAACGAAGATAATACAATGTATATAACTTTCAATGGTGAAATATATAACTTTAAAGAAATTAAAGAAGACCTAATAAATAAAGGCCACATCTTTAAAACAAACACTGATACCGAAGTTATATTACACGGCTATGAAGAATATAAAGAAAACATATTAGATAAATTAAGAGGCATGTTTGCCTTTGTAATTTGGAATAAAAATAATAAAACCTTGTTTGGTGCAAGAGATCATTTTGGACAAAAACCTTTTTACTACTGTCAAATGCAAGGAACATTTATGTATGCTTCTGAGATCAAAAGCTTACTTAAACATCCTGATTTCTTAAAAAAAGTTAATAAAGATGCTTTAAAACCATATCTAACATTTCAAACATCCGTCTTAAATGAAACTTTTTTTAAAAACGTTTATAAATTAAAACCGGGTCATTATTTTACCTATGATTTTAACACTGAAAAAATGGAAATAAATCAATACTATGAAATAACATTCAACCCACAAAAACAAGATCTTGACACCTTAGTAAACGAAATAGATAATACTATCACTAAATCTATCGATTATCACACCATCAGCGATGTTCCAGTTGGTTCTTACCTATCAGGAGGAATTGACTCATCATACGTTGTAAGTTACTTAAAACCAGATAAAACTTTCTCTGTTGGTTTTGACTATCAAGATTTTAATGAAGTACCACTAGCTAAAGCATTATCAGATATTTTACACATTCAAAATAAAAATGAATTGATAACTGCCGACGATTTTTTCGAAAACATAGATAAAGTTGAATATTATGCAGACGAACCAACCGCCAATCTCTCAGCTGTTCCATTATACTTCTTATCTAAATTAGCTTCCAAAGACGTTAAAGTTGTCTTATCTGGTGAAGGTGCTGACGAGTTATTTGGTGGTTACCCAAGTTATAAAGAAGATAAAATATTAACCAAATATAAAAAACTACCTTTATTCTTAAGAAAATTAATTAAAATAATTGTTTCACCATTGCCAAATTTTCATGGCAAAAACTTCTTAACCAAAGGTGGTAGTAAACTTGAAGATTACTATATTGGCGATGCTTTTATCTTTAATAACAAAGAAGCCAATAAAATTTTAACCGATAATTATAAAAGTGATTTAAAATTTCAAGATATTACAAAACCATACTATGATAAAGTTAAAAATCTAGATGATGTTACTAAAATGCAATATATAGATATGCATTTTTGGCTGCCAAACGATATACTATTAAAAGCTGACAAAATGAGTATGGCTAACTCCTTGGAACTTAGAGTACCTATATTAGACAAAGAAGTATTTAAACTATCTAATACCATTCCAAGTGAATATAAAATAGCCCACGATACAACCAAATATGCCTTAAGAAAAGCCGCTTCCAAAAGAATTCCCGAAGATTGGTACAAAAGAAGAAAAAAAGGTTTCCCAGTTCCAATCATCAAATGGTTTAGAGAAGAAAAATACTATAATATGGCCAAAGAAATATTTAACCAAGATTTTACTAAAGAATTCTTCGATCAAAAAGCATTACTAAAACTATTAGAAGATCATTATAAAGGAAAGAAAAACAACTGCCGTAAAATTTGGACAGTCTATGTATTCTTAGTCTGGTATAAAAAATTTTTCATAGATTTTGATAAAACTATAGCATAAAACCGCTAGTACATCTAACGGTTTTTATTGTTTTAATTTTTCTATTTCACTTAAAGGTAAACCTGTTACTTCAGCAATATCTTGAATATTCATTTTCTTTTTTAATAAATTTTGAGCTATTTCTTTAGCCTCTTCCCTTCTACCAATCTCTTTAAAAGTATTATTCGTCTTTCTCATATCTTCTTCAGCTGACAAAAATTCTCTGTATTCTAGATTGTTATTTAGACTTTCTATTCTTTTCTTAAACTCTGTCATATACTTATCACCACTTCCCACCGTTCTAAGCTCTTCTTTATTAAAATCTAAGATAGCTAAAAATTCATATTCTTTATCACCACTATACCACAATTTCTTTATTATATCTATATTGTATTCATAAATATTTAAATTATCGACAAACCTAATTCCCGTATTAACATCAGCCGGAAAATACTCTCCTAAAAGCGGATACCGCTTCGGTAAACCCCATGTAAAATTAATCTGTATGACCTCATTCATATCTAAATAATTCTCACCCACTTTAACCTCTTCACTATATTTCTCACCTATATACCCAAAATTTCTTCTATGCATTCCATCATAATAACCAGAATTAACTTCTATATTTATTAATTTTTCCTTTGCCTTTACTAAAACATCCAATCGTTGTCCTTTCGCATATATGTTTTTCTTGATAATTTCTGGTGAATCAACCCGAACAATCTCTATTTTCTTTTTTAAACATCTCTCAAGCAAACTTTTTAATAAGAATATATTTTTCTCATCACAAAAATTGATTTAAAGACATTATCATTCTTGGCTGTATAAAATACATCTTTAATCTTTCCTTTATTCATTCATCCCCCTTTTCACTCCTACATAAATTAATATACATTTTTAAACACAAATTTCCTTTCTTGATTTGACAATTATTTCTTTTTTTCATAAAATGATAACAAAGGAAAGATACAAAAGGAGGTCAACTATCTTACTTAGCGCCCGGGTCCAAAGACCGACGAGGATGATAGTTATCGAAATGTTCGGCGGATGCTATCACGGTGAGAATCGTTAAATATATGACAAAGCATAAAATCAGTCTTATGTCCAAAACATATATTGTATATTATAGATATAAAGGAGATTTTTATGTGTGGTATTGTTGGTTGCACAAGCACCCAAAAAAACATTATACCGATTCTTTTAGATGGCTTAAAAACCTTAGAATATCGTGGATATGATTCTGCTGGATTAAGCTTTATAAAAAACGGTAATTTAATTATTAATAAAGTAAAAGGTCGTGTTCAAGACCTAGAAAATCATCTTGCTAAAGATGAAAATGCTAAAATTGGTATTGCACATACCAGATGGGCTACTCATGGTAAAGTAAATGAGATAAATGCTCATCCTCATAATGTTGGAAGTATCACCATTGTCCATAATGGTATAATCGAAAATTTTAATAAATTAAAACATAAACTAAAAGACAAAGGTTATCACTTTAAGTCTCAGTCAGATACTGAAATAGCCGCTGGTCTTTTAGATTATTACTATAATAAATATCAAAATTTAGATAAAACAATTCAAAAATTTATAAAAAAAGTAGATGGTAGTTATGCTATATGTATGTTAGTAAATAACGATCCAAATACCATATATGTCATAAAAAAAGACAGTCCATTAATCATCGGTAAAGGAGAAAACATAAACTATATAGCCAGTGACGTCCCCGCCATATTAAAATATACTAAAAATTATTATATTTTAGAAGACTGTGAATACGGAAAAATAACATCTGATAATATAACTATTTATGACAAAGATGGAAATATTTTAAATAAAGAGTTAAAAACATATCAAGGTAGTAATTTAACCTCTGACAAAGGAACATACAAACACTATATGTTAAAAGAAATTAACGAGCAATCTATAACTATCAGAAAAACTATCGATCCTTATATAAATAATATCGATGATTTGCTAAAACTACCTGATCTAACCAAATATGAAAGAATTGATATTATTGCCTGCGGAACCGCTATGCATGCTGGTCTTACAGCCAAATATTTATTCGAAGAATGCACAAACACTAAATGTGAAGTTTTTTTAGCCAGTGAATATCGGTATCAAAATAATTTTCTAAATAAAAATGTTCTATCAATATTCATATCACAATCTGGCGAAACAGCTGATACCCTAGCCGCCTTAAAAAAAGTTAAAGAAGCTAAATGTGATACTCTAGGTATTGTCAACGTTAAAGAAAGTTCTATTGCAAGAGCCCTAGATAAAGTATTGTATACTGAAGCTGGCACTGAAATAGCCGTTGCTTCAACTAAAGCATACACTGCGCAGGTCGCCCTACTTTCAGTCCTCGCTTTAGCCCAAGCCTATAGAAAAAAATCCATCAAAGAAGAAAAAATACTAAAAATACTAGAAGAATTTCAAAATATATCATCGACGCTTATTCCTATATTAGAAAACGCTCAAACTTATGAAAACATTGCAAAAGAAATATATAAACAAAACGATATTTTCTATATCGGTAGAAGCTTAGATTATTATGTTAGTATGGAAGGATCTTTAAAATTAAAAGAAATATCATATATTCATAGTGAAGCATATGCCGCCGGTGAATTAAAACATGGAACCATATCTTTAATAACTGAAAACACTCCGGTATTCGCATCAGCTACAATTGAAAAAATAAACGCCAAAACCATTAGTAACTTAAAAGAAGTTGTTGCCAGAGGTGCCAAATGTTACTTAATCACCGATGAAAATATTAAAGATGAAAACTTTACCATCATTAAAATAAAAAAAGTAAGTATGTTTTTAAAACCTTTATTAATTGTTATTCCCTATCAGTTAATTGCTTATTATACTGCTAACTTAAAAGGCTGCGATATTGATAAACCAAGAAATCTAGCCAAATCAGTTACTGTCGAATAAAACCTGAAGCTTAAAAGCTTCAGGTTTTTCATACCTCTTGTTTTAAATCTTTAATATAAATTTCCCCTTTACCATCAATAATCTTATCAATCACAATCGTTTCTATTTTATCTTTAATAATCTTATTAATCTTTCTAGCCCCATATTCTTCAAAATGCGATAAATTTAAAACTTCATCTTCTACTTCCTTAGAAATCTTAATTTTAATCTTACTTTTATATTTTTCTTTAAACTCTTTTAACTGCATTTTAATAATTTTTAAAATATCTTCCTCATTTAAAGAATTAAAACATATCACCTTATCAACTCTATTCATAAAAGGTACCGAAAAATTATCATTTAATTTAGAAATCTTACTATTTTTATTAAAACCAACACTAATCTCATGAAAACCAACATTAGATGTCATCACAATCACCACATTATCAAATCTAATTACCTTACCTTTACTATTTTTTACCTTTCCCTCATCTAGAATTTGTAAAAACAAATTAATTACATTCTGATGAGCCTTTTCAATTTCATCTAAAATCAAAACCGAATAAGGTTTGTTCCTAATCTCCTCAAATATATTCTTATCCTCATAACCAACATAACCCGGAGGTGAACCAATTAATTTACTAACACTATGTGCCTCTTTATATTCACTCATATCAAGTCTAATAATATTATTTGCCCCAACCAAATTCTCACCCAAACTTTTTGCCAGCATCGTCTTACCAACCCCAGATGGACCACAAAACATAAAAGAATAACATTTATCATTAAACCCAAGTTTTATTTTTTTAGCAACCTTAGCTACCTCCTTAACCGCCTCATCTTGACCAATAATCCTTTTCTTTAAAATTTTCTCTGTCTGTTTAATAAGTTTAACCTTTTCGTTAAGTATTTCATAAATTGGAATGCCTGTTTTCATATTTATAACTTCCGCCACATCTAACTTCGTCACTTTTCTACTATGTGTTTTATAAAGCAATAATTCTAAATTATTAATTTTATTCATCAGTTCAAACTCTTCATTTTTATAATCACTAGCCTTATCAAAATCATTATCTAAAATTGCCTGTTTTTTACTTTTAATCACCTCTTTTAATCTTTTATTATAACTTCCATATTCTTTTACATTTTTACTTTCTTTCAAACTAACCTTAGCTGAAACCTCATCTAAAATATCAATAGACCGGTCAGGTTCATTTCGATTATAAATATATCTATCAGCTAGTTTTATAATCAAATCAATAATCTCTTCATCGATAATAACCTTATGATAACCCTCATAAATTTCCTTTAAATTCATCAAAATACTTTTAACCGTTTTAGCCGATGGTTCTTCAATCATTACCGTCTGAAATCGTCTTTCTAAAGCGCTATCTTTTTCAATATATTTCTTATATTCATCAGTCGTCGTTGCCCCAATACATCTTATCTTTCCTCTAGCTAATGCCGGTTTAAAAATATTCGAAGCATCAATTGCTCCTTCCGCTCCTCCAGCTCCAACTAAAGTATGAATCTCATCAATAAATAAAATAATATCGTTGTTTTCCTCAATTTCTTTTAATATTTTATTCATTCGCTCCTCAAATTCACCACGATATTTAGTCCCCGCAACCGAAGAAGCCATATCTAAACTAATAATCCTCTTACCACGTAAACTTAAAGGAACATCACCTCTAACTATCATACTTGCTAACTCCTCAACAATCGCTGTTTTACCAACCCCAGCCTCGCCAATCAATAAAGGATTATTCTTACATCTCCTACAAAGAATCTCTAAAACTCTTTTAATCTCCTCATCTCTGCCCGTTACTGGATCTAAATTACCATTCATAGCTTTACTATTTAAATCTACCCCTATCTCATCTATCAGTAATTTTTTATGACTTTTTTTATTAATAATCTTATCTGTAAATTCTCCATAAAGTTCATCAATATCAACATCCATCCCAATTAATATTCTAATAGCTACTCCTTCACCTTCATCTAATAAACTAGCAAATAAATGATTAATTGTCACAATCCCATTGTTATTTTCTTTCGCATCCATCATTGCATTTTCTAATATTCTTTTAAGTAAAGGAGTATACAAAAACCATTCACTATGTTTTGTTCCCTTGCCTATTATTTTAATTACCTCATTTTTAAACTTACTATAATCTAAATCATAAGCTTTTAATTTATCGCTAATATCATTGTTACCTTTTAATATAGCCAGTAATAAATGTTCAGATGACACATAAGGATGTTTTAACTCATACATTTCCTTTTTCGCATTAACTAAAACCTTTCTTGCCTCTTCTTCAAAATTGCCAAACATATTTTTCCCTCCTAATATATTCTATGTTCATAATGGTTTGTTTTGAAAAATTTTATTCGGCAAAAAACACAAAAAAACATAATTATGATTCTATAAAAACACCACTATTCAAAATTACATTCACCAGCCTTTAAACCTATAATTTACATATTACAGTGGTATACTTAAAGTAGACAATTATAATTTATTGATTTTTCTATATAAAAACTACTAGCTCTTTAACCAGTAGTCTTGTATAATTTATATTTTTTAAATACTTTAAGCATATAATTAAAATTAGGTATTTGTAAATTATCAATAGTTCCCTCAGGCCTTGCACCATTTTGTAAATTAACTCTCATCAATTTATATCTAATAACAGTATCTAAAGTTGATTGTATATCTAATATGTTTAAATTATCAACTAAATCTATAGGTTTATCGTTTTTCACTAATTTAGGTTTAGCTACCTCACCAACAACCTGAATTTCTGGTTTAAATGAATCTGCTTTTAATGGCTTTTGAGAACTGATAAATTTACCATCAGCACGTTTATCTACTAAATCAGTATGTACAAACGAAGTGCCCATCGGTTTCAATAAATCAGGTTTTACATCATGGACAATAGGTGTACTTCGCTCTTTTGGCAGTAATACTTTTTTTCTTTTTTTAGGCTTTGCTTTTTTATTTTTAATTTTCTTTAGTGATTCATCAAATTTTTCTTTAATATCAAATTTTGGTTTTTCTTCTATTAAAGGCTCTTCTTTTAACACTATCTCTTGTGATGTATTAGGTAAATTAATTGTAATAGATTCTAACTTATCTAAATCAAACTTAAACGGTTTCAAAAGCGGTTTACTAGTTTTCTTCTTATCAGCCACATTAATATAACCAACTTTTGTATTATCTATTTTAACATTCTTAATATTAATTAAACTATTTTTAGTTTTTTCTAATTTATCGATCTGCTTTTCCATATCTTGACCCAAAGGTGTCGTTCTCTTATCTAAAATATCAGTCACCTTATTAATACCATTAATAATAAGTATTGCAATCATCTGTAAAGCAAAAGTTCCAATCAAAAGCTGCATAAGAGTCAAAACATCATTGTTAGTATAAAGAGCATTATCGGCATATATATCGATATTATTTGATCTAATCACTGTAAGTGTAAGTACAAATAGCATTTGAACAATTGCAAATCCTGTAATATTAATAATTTTATTTATTCTATACATTTTTTTACTGAAAAAACTAACTAAAGCAATAATTGAACAAAGTACCACTACTATAAATAAAGTAATAAAATTAGGAAAATATAAAGTCATAAATAAACCATTCATCAAATTATCAAAAAGCTCAAATATAACTTCCCCACCAATATATAACACAAAAATAATAACTAATAAATACACTAAAACAAAAGCTTTTTGGCCATGTTTCTTTTGAAGTAAAAACATAATGGCTGGAACTAACAGTAAAACAATAAAAAGTGGATGCTCGAAAATATTATCAAAAAGCACCTTAAACTTTTCTAACAGTGATAACTCTTCCAAACTCCCACCTCTTCTCTACTTAACATTTTATCATATTTATGCTGATTTTTTTATTTTTTTAAAGCCTTTAAGCTTAGAAATTATCTTGTTTACAAACTCAGGACCTAATATATCAGAAAGAGTATTAGATTTGTATGCTACTACAAAGTAAATAACAACGCCAATAACACCATATAAAATAATATACAAAATAGAGCCCATCCTAGATAACGAATAACTAGGAATAAATAAATTTAAAATAGAAAGGCCAAACACCATAATAAGTGTACATAAAACCACTTTTATTAAAGTTCTAATAGCTTTCAAATAATTAATGCCTGTCTCCTTTTTTACTTTCATAAGTAAATAAATAGATGCTGATGTATCAATTAATATATTCAAACTAATTGTCGCATAATATGCTTCAAGACCAATGAAATTAAATAAATGCATAAAAGGTACATTTAATAAAATTTTAAAAATTAACGAACCACCCAAAGCCGTTATCGTTGCTTTCGTATTATTCATTGTCTGATTAGTATTTACCATCACTGAACAAATAGAAAGAGGAATCTGCGATAAAATCAGCAATTTAAATATTGAACTATTAAGTTCATCATAACCATAAAATACTGTCCATACAGCTTGTGACATAAAACTAATACCAACCGAAAGTGGAATTGTTACTAAAAACAACGTCTGTAAAGCCTGCGTAATCTTACCATTGACCTCTTTAATATTTTTAACTGCCCATGCAGAAGCTATCGTTGGAATTAAACTGGTAATAATACCTGTCGAAATAGACATAACTATCATATTAAGTTTTGAACCCCATGTTTGAATAACACTAACCACATTTTCACTAATAGAGGTTGTATAACCAATACCAACCAGTCCTTTAACAACCGTAAATACATCTACCATTACATAAACTGATTGTAAAAGAGATATAGCTACAAACGGCATCGCATAAAAAACAATTTTTTTAATCAAAGCTTTATTGGTTATCTTCTTCTCAGCTAAAATAGCTTTCTCATTTCTTTTTAAATCTTTAGCTTTTTTAATCTTTAAAAATACATAAAAATATGCAACTAAGGCTCCAACCGTCGCACCAAAAACAGCGACACCAACTGCTGTATTCAAAGATAATTTAAACACCTTTAAAGTTAAAAAACTACCAGCTAAAATAACAATAACACGCGCTAGTTGTTCTAAAATATCGGCAATTGATGATACTTTCATAATCCTGTGACCTTGCAAATAACCTTTAGAAACACTTAAAAAGGGAACTACTAAAACAGCCGTGGAAATAACCCTAATAACCATCGTAACATCCTCAGTAGTATTGCCACCCTCAACACCACCAATAATCATATCAGCCAAATTAGGAGCAAATATAAATAATACCAAAAAAGAAATAATACATAAAAAAGAAATAACTTTTAAACCAATTTTAAATACCCTCTCTTTAGTATTATAAAACTTCATCTCATTATATTCACTAACCACTTTACTCATAGCTACCGGAATACCTGAAGTTGCTAAATTCAAAAACACATTATAAATTGAATAAGCATAACTATATAAAGCCCCACCTTGCGTTCCAATAATTGCATAAAAAGGAATCACGTATACAAGTCCAATGACTTTACATATAACAATACCCAATACGGAAATAAACGCTCCTGCAAGAAAGCCAGATCGCTTCATAACAACACCTACCTATAAACAATTAAAGCTGAAAAACAGAATATTTGTTCTTCCGATACCGCAACCGCCGAAGAAAACTTAATATCTATTATCTCCGGCTCTTCTTCTATAATAAATTTATTTATAGCCTCTTCCAAATCTTTTTCATGCCCCTCATCAAATACTTTTACTTTCATATTATATCACCATTCATAATATAACAAAAGTTTAAGCTTTTAAAATGTCAAAAAAAGAGGAAACCCCTTTATGACCTACTTCCATAATAAGATGTAAATCTAACACCTTTACCCGGAATATTAGTTATATATTTATGAGGATTCTCTCTTCCACTATTATTATAATGTATGCCTCTAAACGCATTCACATGAACATGTGTACCAGCCGAACAGCTATCTTCACTTTTTAAACCGCCCATAGAGCCAAGTTTAGTATCAGGATTAACACCTTGCCCAACTCTTACATTAACGCCTGTCATATGCCAGTAAGAAGTCGTAAAACCAAGGCCTGTATGATAAACATAAACTATATGATTACCACAAGCCCCAGAATATTTGGGATAAGTAATATTTATAACCTCACCAGCTGCTACTGGGTATACTGCATCACCGTGAACACTGTCAGAAAAATCAACACCTGTATGGAAATCACTACTTCGCTGTCCATAATCACTCGTAACTCTTCCTTTAACAATCGGCATATAAGTTCTACCCGTAACCACTATATTATCAGGTCTATTTTTATCTTTTTCATTTTGACATTGACTAAGTGTTTGATTTTCACTACATCCATGAGCTACTAAGTTATTAATCAAACTAATAGTCGTTTTATACTCTTCATCTTTACTAAGCATTCCTTCCTGTAAAGTTTCAATTTCCTCACTAAGTTTAGCTTCTAAAACAGCTAATTCTTGCTGTTTCGCACTAAGTTCTTGCTGTTTCGCATTAAGTTCTGACTTTTTCTTATCTAATTTTTCCACATCTTTATTATACTCTTCAATAAGTTCTTCATTATAATTTCCAAGTTGTTCAGCTACTGACACACGATAAATAAAATCCGTAAAATCAGTCGCTCCAAATATATATTCTAAATAATTAGACTCCCCATTAGTAACTTGAACAAAACCCATAATATCTTTCATCTGTTCATCTTTTTTATCAATATCTTTTTGAATGCTTTCTATTTGTCCAGAAATGGTCTCTAGTTGTCCCTCAATGCCAGAAATTTCCTTTTCTACTGCCGCTTTTTGGCTAGTCGCTTCATTTCTCTCTTCTTCAGTAAGCGCTTTTTCACTTTTAGCTTTATTATAAGCATCTCTATTAGCTTTAGCTTCAGCTCTTAACTGACCTAAAGTTTTTTCTTTAGCCGCATAACTAGTTGGTAAAGCCATACTGAATAAAATTAAAGCTACCATCAAAAAACTAAACAATTTAAATTTCATATATCAAACCACCTCATTCTTTTAAAATATTAACCGCTTTTTTATAATCAGGCATATGTCTTCTAACCGTCTCCCAAAACTCTTTAGAATGATCAAAATGAACAAAATGTGAAAGCTCGTGAATAATAACATAATCGATTTCGTGTAATGAATATTTAATTAATTTTGAATTTAAAGTAACCGAATTATCTCTTTTATTACAAACACCCCATCTTGTCTTCATACTTCTAATTTTAAGTTTAGGAAAAGGAATATCTTCATCAAATAAATTGTAATTATAATTTAGTCTTTCTAAAAAAATCCTTCTTGCTTCTTTTTTTACCCATTTATCTAACATAGTCTCATCTTTAACAAATATTTTATCACCACTAATATCTATATCATCAAATGGTACTAATATTATATCATATTTTTTTCCAAGATAATAAAAATGCCCCTCTTTTTCCAATTTTTTCTTAGTTCTTGACAATGCTTTTCGCAAAAAAGAGGTTTCGTTATCAAGCATTACTTTAACCTCTCTTTTGCTAGTCAGATAATTAGTCGTCACATAAATCGTCATATCATCTTTTATTTTTATATATGTATTTTTATTTTTCTTTTTAACTACCAAAACATTATAGATTTGACCATCTAATTTATAATCAAATGTCATCTCCACTATCATCACCATCCAATAAAGATGTACAATGTGGGCATTTAACCGCCTTTATATCAATTTCACTTTGACAATAAGGACATTTTTTTACTATTACACTTTCTTCTTTTTTAGGCCCTAAACTTTTAAGTTTATTAACCGCTTTAACAATACAAAAAAGTACAAACGCCATAATTAAAAAATTAATTAATGCTGTCAAAAAAGCCGAAATAAACCCAGCGATATCATTCCAATTATAATGAGCACCTCCAGTTACCACATTTAAAATAGGATTGATTAAATTATCAGTAAGTGAAGTTACAATTCCTGAAAAGGCCGTCCCAATCACAATACCGATTGCCATATCGATCATATTTCCTTTTAAAGCAAACGTTTTAAATTCTTCTATAAATTTTTTCAAACTACCACTTCTTTCGTTAAATATTATATCATATGGCAAACTACATACGCAACCCAACAATTTAAACAAAAAAAGCAAACCACACTTAAAAAAGTTTGCCAAAACAGTATAATAACCATTACATGTTCTTAGGCGCACTCAAATATATAAACAAGTAATGGAAAAAATCAATGATATTTTAAAAACTTTTGATAGAATAATTATTAATGTTTATTTATTAAATCTATATATTGCTTTAAACACAAATTTAAATTTTAACAAAAAGTAATATAATTTTATTGTAAATAGTGTCATCATTTGTTATACTTATTTCAGGGATATTCAATAGTTGGGTGGCAGCCAATCTTCTATTTAGAAGGGAGGCGGTATAATGAACAAGAAAGATTTTTTAATCTTAAACTTAATCATTATTATCTTCTTTCTATTATCGTTATTACTTATAACTTTAATATAAAAGAAAACCACCTAACACATCTGTGATTTAGGTGGTGAACAAAAAAATTTTTGGCACCATCCAACATGGTATTATTGAATGTTCCTTTTTATTATATGAGATTTCTCTCATCTATATACATTTTAGCATATATTTAATTTTATAGCAAATTCTTTTTTTAACAAAAAGTAATATAATTTTATTGCAATTAGTGTCATGACTTGTTATACTTATTTCAAGGAATGTTCAGGTATTTGGGTGGTTGCCACTTTTCTTTTTTAAGAAAGGGGGCGATATAATGAACAAGAAAGATTTTTTAATCTTAAACTTAATCATTATTATCTTCTTTCTATTATCGTTATTACTTATAGCTTTAATATAAAAGAAAACCACCTAACACATCTGTGATTAGGTGGTAACCAAAATTTTTCGGCACCATCCAACATAGCATTATTGAATGTTCCTTTTTTATTATATGAGATTTCTCTCATCTATATACATTTTAACATAAAATTAAGTTTTTTTCAAACTCAAACTTTTCAGGCAATACACAAAAAACTACTCGAAAGTAGTTTTTATAAAAGTGTGATAATTCCGCATACTAGCAATACTAAAAGTAAAGCTACTAAAGCAAATTTCCAAATATATTTCATCCATTCTTTGTAAGATACTTCAAATAAACTAAGTCCCGCAATCAAGAATACACTCGTTGGGAAAATAAGCATCGCAATTCCATAAATACCTTGAATCAAAAGCCCTGCAACTGGTAAAGACGCTACATCAAAACCAGAAATAAAACTTTGTAAAAAGCTTACTAAATAAGGGAAATCATTAAGGAATAAGCTGCTTATTAAAGTTATAGCTCCTACTACAAGAACATTAAATCCATCGGCAAGACCCATTATTGTTCCATCAATCGTATCTAAAAGTGTGCCAGAACCACCATATGATAATGCATAATAGAATGAATAAAAGATAGTACATGCTAAAACTGAAAGAACTGCTGTTGGAAGCCATTTCTTAGCCCCAGAAGCAAAACTATCAATAATATCGTTAAGACTCAATTTATAAATCCAACCAATAACTATAGCACCAATAATCAAACTGCCAATAAGTTCAGTATAAGTCCAACTACCTAGTGCTGAAATACTACTCAATAAATGTTCAAAAATTGGGAAATCTTTAATTTCAACACCCATAATAGCTTCATGTATATCGTTAAACACTTCAATACCATAATAAGACCATGTATACATTCCAACTAAACAAATTATTAACATTAATAAAAATATAATAACCATTGGTAATGCGCTAACTTTAGATTTCTCTGAAACCTTCTTAACTGGTTTTGAAACCGCAAATGCTTTAGTATTTGTTTTAGTTTTCTTAGTAGTAGTTTTACTACTTGTTTTTTTAGTAGTTTTCTTACTAGTAGTTTTACCTCCAGTTTTAGAAGTCTTCTTTGAGTTTCCTTGTGCACTAGCTTTAACTTCTTTTTTAACCGGTGCTTTCTTAACTTCTTCTTTTTTCATTTTAGCCTCTTTTAATTCTTTTTCCTTAGCTTTTTTACTAGACATTAAAGTCACAAATATAAGTGCAACCGTAAGTATAACTAGTAAAATACATTTAGCAACAATCTGATTAGAAGCATCAAGACTTAATAAATAACTCGCATAACCTGAAAAATTAAAACCGTAAGTTGACGCGATCGTTCCCACAAGTAAAGATCCAACAGTTGATGCCATAACAGTTAACTTATCATAGCCAAGAGCAAATAAAACTGCTGCAAATAAAGGTACTAAAATAAATAGTGGTAAAATCAAACCTGTAAGTGAAGAAAGAATTGTAAATAAAACAATTGTAATAATTAAAAATACTTTTTCCTTACCTTTAAAAACCTTCTCCATACTATTGGTAAATTTTTCTAAAGCTCCAGTTTTATCTAAAACTCCATAAAGACCACCAATAGCTATAAAGACAACACAGTATATAAAGAATGTTAAAAATGCCTGTATCGGTGTATTAAATAAATCAATAAGTCCTACAGGATCAATTCCATTTGTTGTAACTTCACCACCACTATACATACCTACTGGAATAATCCAACTTAATACCACATAAATTAAGAACAATATTCCAATAACCTTAAGTAATTTACTTTTCACTTTTTTCTACCTCCCACAAGCATTATATCAAAAAAGCCTTATAATATAAAGTTTTTTTAAATATTTTTCATCATTTTTTCACATTTAAATGCCTTGTGATATAATAGTTTTGGTGATTTTATGAACTTTTTTCCATACACATATAATAATAAAAGGTATCATACTCTAGACCATTTTTATAAAAATAAATTTCACACAAAGGTCTGTAAAATAAGCTTAAATGCCGGTTTTACCTGTCCAAACATCGATGGTACTTTATCTAAAAATGGCTGTATATACTGTTCCAAAACTGGTAGTGGTGAATACGCGGGAGATAAAAAAGATGATTTAATAACACAATTTAACAAAGGTAAAAAGCTAATGAATAAAAAATGGCCAAATGCGAAATATATCGGTTATTTTCAAGCCAGAAGTAATACTTATGCTCCTATAAACATTTTAAAAGAAAAATATGAAACAATATTAAAACAAAAAGACGTTATTGGGCTATCTATTGCTACAAGACCTGATTGTATAACCGATGAATGTTTAAATTATTTAGAAAAACTAAATAAAAAAACTTTTTTAACAGTTGAACTCGGTCTTCAAACAATCCATGAAAAAACTTCTAAAATAATTAATAGATGCCATGATTTAAACTGTTTTGAAACCACTTTAAAAAAACTAAAACAAAAAAATATCTTTACTGTTATTCATATAATAAATGGTCTTCCGGGCGAAACCAAAGAAATGATGATCGAAACAGTCAAATACTTAAATAATTTAAATATCGATGGAATCAAAATACACATGCTTTATATTTTAAAAAATACTCCTTTAGAAAAATACTATCAAATAAAACCTTTTCATGTTTTAACAAAAGATGAATATATCGATATTGTCATAAGCCAGTTAGAATATCTAAATCCTCAAATAGTCATTCAAAGATTAACTGGCGATCCTATGAAAGAAGACTTAATTGCTCCACTTTGGACCACTAAAAAAATCGATGTCTTAAATAGCATCGATAAAGAAATGGTTAAACGAAATACTTATCAAGGTATTAAAACCTCGCTTTATAAATAAAATTACCTGTATCAGCTTTCATAAAATAACCCTTATAACTAGCCCTAACCAAAGCATACTTTTCCTTGTCCTTCCTCTTTAACCTTTTAAGTTTCTTTTTAACTCTTTTTTTAGTTTGATTATTAATCAAAACAATCAATTTTTTACCTTTCAAGAAAAATTTATAACCCAAAAAATTAAAACCTTTTTTTATATCATATATTTGCGTTTTACTATTTAAAGATAACTTTAACGTTTTTAAATATTCTTCTATTTTTTTCAAACAATATTTCAAATATTCCTTATCATGATGAAATAAAATAAAATCATCCATATACCTTACATAACACTTAATTTTAAGTTTTTCTTTAATAAAGTGATCTAACCCATTCAAATAATAAATAGCTAAAATTTGACTAGTTTCATTACCAATTTTATGTAAATCTTTACATAAAATTGGTTATAGCAACTAAAATATTATAGAAAGTAATATGTGAGAAAGCTTATATTTACAAGAATTTATTTTATTAATTTTTGCATAATATTATTGCATTTTTTTA
>CALVWP010000042.1 GCA_944367495.1 uncultured Bacilli bacterium | reverse complement strand
TATTCATACCTTGATATTTCCCGGTTTTTTCATTCATAGTAGCATCTGGATTCATAATAATTATTTTTTCTAATCCATGGCGCTGGCCAACTTCAAAATCATTTGGATCATGAGCTGGTGTTATTTTAACACAGCCAGTTCCTTTTTCCATATCGGCATGTTTATCAGCTATTATTGGAATTTTTTTATCAACTATTGGTAAGATAACATTTTGACCGATTAGATGTTTATACCTTTTATCATTTGGATTGACCGCAACTGCGGTATCACCAAATAAAGTTTCTGGTCTAGTAGTAGCAACATCGAGGTATTCTTCTTTATTATCAATATAATATTTTAAATGATAAAATGTACCTTCTTCTTCTTTGTAAATTACTTCTTCATTAGATAAAGCTGTTAATTGTAGAGGATCCCAATTGATAATTCTCTCTCCCCTATAGATTAAGCCTTGATTATATAGATCAACAAAAATTTTTTTTACAGCTTTAGATAGTCCTTCATCTAGCGTGAATCTTTCCTTAGTATAATCTAAAGCAAGACCTAATTTGGCCCACTGTTTATGAATGTTTTCAGCATATTCGTTTTTCCAGTCCCAGGCTACTTTTAGCCACTCTTCTCTGTCCATGCTTCTTGGGTCAATACCTTCATCTCTTAATCTTTTATCGACTTTGGCTTGGGTAGCGATACCAGCATGATCCATACCGGGAACCCATAAAGTGTCAAAACCTTTTAGTTTTTTATATCTAATTAAAATATCTTGTAAGCTGGTATCCCAGGCGTGACCGATATGAAGTTTACCAGTTACATTAGGCGGTGGAATTACAATGGCATATGGTTTTTTACTTATGTCACCGGCAGTAAAATAGCCTTTCTTTTTCCAAGTTTCATATTTATCTTTTTCGACGATTAAATGATTATATTTTTTTTCTAGCATTTTTTTCATCCTTTCTTTTTAAAATTTAAGTTTTATAAACAAAAAACTTATAAATTTAAGGACGTATTGAACGTGGTACCACCTTAATTTATAAGTTTTAGCTTACCTTGATAAGTTTAACGCACTTTAGACGTACTTCCCTACTAATTCAGGAAATCAGCTGGTCAAGCTACCTTCAATATTTTCTATTGTTAGTTTCCATCAACCACTAACTTTCTTTAAATAGATAAAATATTTACTCCTCTTGGTCATGGCTTTGGTTTTAATTATACATCTTTTTAATTTAAATTACAATATTTTTGTACCGCAAAGAAAACATGTTGTTGCAGTAGGGGCTAATTTAGTACCACAGTTTGGACAAACTCTTGGTTTGCCAGCATCTTCCATAATAGGTTTTTCTTCTTTTTTTTCTTCTTGTTTAGCTTCTATAACTGTTTCCAATCTTTCATCGGGTTGTAAATTATTGTTAGAAAAAACACTATCATTTTCTAGTTTTGGTTCATCAATTTCTTCGGTGATTTGGTTATAGCTTGGATCATAGCTTTCTAACTTTACCTCATTTGGCTGCACCATTTCTGGTTTTTGATTTTCAGGCTTTGTATCAAATAAAATGTTTTGGTTATTTATGAACTGCTCTGTATTATCATACATATGAAGTAAAAATTTAGGCTTTTTAAAGACAAGCTCTGGAAATTTGTACATTGGTATTAAAATAAACCAAATTGATTCTTTAGGATCCATTTTATAAGCTTTTAACAGTTCTTTTATAATAATATTATAATAATATAAATTACCAAAAGGTATTAATGTTTTATAAAATAAACTTTTCTTTAAATCTAACAAATCGATAAGGACTAACCTATTGTAAAAAGGTATATAAGCTTTCCAAGCAGGAACTCTCGCACTTTTAAAAATTTTACCTAAACAAATTTTAACGGTAACGTAAACTATAAAAAATACACCAATGAGCATCCAAAAATATTTACCAGTTCCTTCAAACATTATTACAGCCTCCTTTTTATTATTATAGCATGAATTTAATCTTTCATAAAAGGGTTATATTTTTTTTCGTGAATTAAAGTGGTTTTGTCTCCATGGCCTGGAAATACCTTAATATCATCTGGGTATGTTTTTATTCGCGATAAACTATTTTCCATTTCTTTAATGTTTCCACCAGGAAGATCAGTACGACCAATAGTTTCTTTAAAGAGAAAATCACCAGTAAACATAGATTTTTCTTTAGGAAAATAATAAGTTAAGCTATCTTTGGAATGACCTTTTGTAAATATAACCTCAAAGGTAAAAGGTCCAAATGAATAGGTTTGTTCCTGGGCATTTTTTAATATCATGTTTTGATCAAAATGACTAAGAGCTCCAATGTGGTCAGGATGATGATGTGTGATTAGTATTTTAATGATCTTTTTCCCCCGAAGATATTTTTGAATTTTTTCATATTCATCTCCGGGATCAATTATAATTACTTTGTCTTGATAATCTAAGATATAACAATTGGCTTTTAAAGTGCCTAGTTTAACAGTCGTAATTTTCATTTTAAACGTTTAAGGGCATTCATAGTTTCTCTTAGATTATTAGCGTTAGGTTGAGACTCAGAGGTGGTTGGTTTTGGTTTGTTAAAGTTTATTTGACCAGCATTAGGATGCAATTTGGCTCTAAGTTCAGCAGGATCTTGATTAAATCCACGTTTTACCATACCTTTTAAAATCATATTTTTATTATTCTCATTGATTATCATTTTAATATCCTTTCTAGCAATGACCTTGCTTTAAGTATTTTTTTATAGGGCCATATGTTTTTCTATAACCCTCTATTAAGCCATATTTATTGATAGCTTCTAAGTGCTTTTTTGTAGGGTAGCCTTTATGATTTTTAAAACCATATTCAGGATGTAATTTATCTATTTCATATAACATATTATCTCTTGTTACTTTGGCTATAATACTAGCTGCGGCAATGGAAGCACTTTTAGCATCTCCTTTAATAATTGGCATAACAGGAATGTCTATTTCTAAAGGCATAGCATCTGAGAGAACATATTCCAAAGCAATTTGTTTTTGAACCTCTTTAATAGCTATAATCATTGCTTTACGGCTAGCTTCATAGATGTTTATTTCATCGATTTCTTTTGAGCTAACGATTCCAATTCCATAAATGGCATTATTTATAATATAGTTATATAAATCATTTCTTTTTTTTTCACTAAGTTTCTTAGAGTCATTAATGCCATGTAATTCAAAATTTGCGGGAAGAGAAACACAAGCGGCTACAACGGGGCCAAACAAAGGTCCTCTACCGGCTTCATCAGTACCAGCAATGATATTTATTCCTTGTGCGTGCAGATTATTTTCGTATTGCCATAAATCCATTTAACATTCCTACTTTCATTATTATCTGGCAAATTTGAAAAAATAATCACCGAAGTGACTATTTTTTTTCTTTTTCTAACTTTGTGATTACATTTTTAGAAACTTCGATTACTTTCTTTTTTATTGCGTTTGCTGATTTTTCAATAACAGGTGTGCCTTTTTCAATTGTATAATTAACTAGTTCTTCGGCAGCATTTTGAAGTTTTTTAGCCTGTTTTTTAGCTTCGGATAAAACGGTTTCTTTATCTAATTCAGCTATACCTATTTTTAATTCTTCAATTTTTTCTTCAACGGTAGCTCGAACATCTTCCATATCAATGTTCTTAACTTTAGCTACTAAATCATCAAACATGTTCTTTAAATCTTCTCTTGTTTCTGATCCTTTTTTAGGGGCAAATAGAAGACCTAAAGCAGCACCTACACCAGCTCCTAAAGCAAATTTGGCAAATCCATTACTTTTCTTCGTCATTTTCAGTTCCCTTCTTTCTATTAAATATTTTACCAATAGCATTAGATAAAAATCCAATAATAGTATCACTAAAACCAACTACAGCATCAGTGGTGTTATCAATAATGCAAAATAGACCATTTAGTTTTTGAGATTTACTACTAACATCATCGACAAGTTTATCTACTTTATCTAATGTTTTTATAGCATTGATAACTAAGATAATAAGAGTAATTACTAATACAATTAATAATATGTAAAATAGTACAGATAATACATCCGTGAAACCAATAATCATTATTTATTCTCCTTTTCATACATTGAATCAATTAAACTAAATAATTCTTTATCACTTATTTTTCTAGGTTCTTTTTTAGGAGTTTCT
The DNA here is from genome assembly GCA_944367495.1 of uncultured Bacilli bacterium. GTDB lineage: Bacteria > Bacillota_I > Bacilli_A > RF39 > UBA660 > Coprosoma. Next base: position 17,013 of record CALVWP010000042.1, on the reverse strand, counting down.
ATTAGCTTGTCCATTTCTTCTTCTAATATGTCTGTAACCTCTTCTTCTTTAAGTGATCCATGTCTTGGTTTTTCTTCGGTTATGCTTGAATCAAAAGTAAAATCTTCTTCTTTTAAATCAACTAGTTTTTCTGGTTTTGAATTTTTTTCTTTATCTATAGTATCATCGAATAAAACTCTATTTCCCCCAAATAATGTAGTATCAATATCAGCTTCTAGACCACCATATGCTTTATTACGGATGGCATCAACATTGGCTTCTTTAGCACTATAGTAAGATGATCTACCCTCTGGTTTAGAAGAGTATTCTTCTTTTTGATAACCTTTGTCTAAAATTCCATAAACAGGTGAAATAATTGGCGATGGTCTAAAGATTCTCTTTTCTTCTTTAGGTGGATTATAAGCATCTTTTCGATGGTTATTCTTTTTCTTTTCTTCTTTAGATTGTGGTTTAATATCAATTGATTCAAAATCATTGTCATCAAAAAATGGAAATTTATATTCGCTTTTTTTTGGTTCTTCTTTTTCTTCTAATTTTGGCTCAGATAACTCTTCGCTAATACGCGGCTCATGCATTTGTGCACGTGATTGTTTTGGAGAAGGAATTTCCACTTGCATAACTTCTTTTTGAATTGATTCTTTAACTGGTTTTTCATCAACTTCTACTTCAACTTCTTCAGTAAATAAATTTTTAAATTTATCAATTAATCCCATATAAATACACCTCTACTCTTCTTCATAATTTAAGAAACTACTGTTATCTTTTTGTTTTTGTCTAAACTCATTATAAGTTTCTTCTTTGTTTTTTAGGAAGTCATCTTCTAATGATAATTTTATAATATCACTATTGTATTTTATTGTCGATAAAATGTACGTGCAATTTAAAACTGTACTATTAATACTTTCTTTTGGAACTAAAGCTTCTATTTTAGCATAATTATAAACAAATTCTATTAAATATAAATTTTCTTTCTGGGTAATTTCCAAATAGCCTAACTTGCCATTGTTATTTATTTTTCTAGAATAATATTTACTATCGTCTTCTTTATATTTTAATGTTTTTTTATAATAATAGCTAATTTCATCTAAGTATAAATAGTAATAAATTCCATTGGAATACAATTTATCATTTGATCCACTACTATCAATATAAGTAACTCCTCTTGGTACATAATACTTATACCCTCGTCCCACACGGTTATATAAAGTATTGTCTTTAGATAATATAACATCTAAAATATTATCAATACTAGTGGTGTCAATTCTAACTACAGTACATCCTGTTAAAATTAAGGTTGCTAGCATTATAATAATCAGTTTCTTCATATACACACCTGCTTACTTTAAATTATATCAAAATTTTTTTTATTTTCCTAATTATTAGGATGCTTTACATGTAAAATATTGTCTAGTTTTTGACTTCGACCATATAAATAGGAAAGCCTAAGCTAACAAATTTTTTCTCATATTCTGTTTCGGTATTTTCCTCAATATCTTCGTGTAAGTTTAAAGATACTTTTTGAATTTTATAGCCGTAATCAGTGAATGACTTTAAAGAATATTCAAATAGTTTTCGATTATCAGTTTTTTGAATAATATGAGCTTTATCTTTAAATATTTTATCATAACGGTTTAAAAATTTACTACTGGTTAATCTTCTATCTTCATGTCTATTTTTAGGCCATGGATCTGAAAAATTTAAATAGATTAAATCGATTTCGTTTTCAAATATATTTTCAATATCCGTAGCATCAAAACGAATTAATTTCAAATTAGGTAGATCTATATTTTCTAATTTTTGAGTAGCTCTTAAAATAACACTATCAAATTTTTCTATACCAATAAAATTAATATGTGGATACTTTTGAGCCATAGCTATGATAAAGTCGCCTTTACCCATTCCTATTTCCAAATGAATCGGATTATTATTATTAAAAAGTTTTTGAAAATTACCTTTATGTTTTTCTGGAGAAGATATAATATAAGGAGAAAGCATTATTTTTTCTTTTGCTCCTTTGATGTTTTTTAATCTCATGTTTATCACCATAATCATTATACACCAAAAATAAACAAAAGCATATAATTAGTATATGAAAGGAGTAATATGTGTGAAAAAAGATCGTGATTGTGGTGGTATGCCTTACCCTATTTACCCAGGAATGGTTCCTAATTTTGGAGGAATGATGATGCCAGGACAAATGGTTCCAATGCCTGGTGGTATGAATAATATTCCTTTAACTAGTGTTCAAAGTACAATAAATAGTAATGATTTAAGTACCATAACTAGTCAAATTAATAATTTAGAGCAAAGAGTTTCAAGACTCGAAAATGCTATTAATAATAATTATAATACTTCAAATTATCAAATGATGTAAAAAGACTCGAGATACCTCGGGTCTATTTTTTGGAAACACTTTGATAGATTTTATTTAAGATTTCAGCACTTTTGGCAAGTTTTGCTTTTAATTTTTCGTTTTCTTGTTGAAGTTTTTCGTTATCTTGACGGTATTTATCGTTGGATGCTTTCAAAGATTTTATTTCTTGATTAATATCTTCTCTTTCTCTAGCTTTTTCATCACTAATTTTATCTAACTTTTCAATTTCAAGTTGTAACTGTCTGATTTTTTCGTCTTTAGTAGTAATTTCATCTTGCATAGTTTCGTATTTGTCGACAAAATCAGATACTGCATTAGTAATGTCATCGAACGAATCTTCTTCCATTTTAGGATTTTCTGGTTTTAATAATTCTGGTTTTTCATCTTCAACTGGCAAATCTAAATCTTCCATGACTGATGATAAATTATCAATTTCATCCAATAAGCTTTCGGCATCTTTTGGAGAAATTTTAATTATTTCATCGACAAATTGTGGAGTCTCTTCGTTATCTTCTTCCTCAACTTCATCAATGTATTTACCATAAATGTTTAATTCGGTTATTTTACTCATGACATCTTCAATGCCTACGCCATATTTATTCATCAAATTCCTAATGTTTTTATCTTTAGAGTAGGTTTCAAAAAATTCTTTATCATCAGGAATTAATATATTGGCTCTAAACATCTGTTTTTCTTCGCGTCCTTGTTCACCGTCGCTAAAAGCTATGTCCATGTTTTTGATAACAGAATCAATAAATTCATCTTTTTCTTTCAAAGCTTCATCAAACGGAAGCTTTTTAAATGATTTAAATATCTTACGATTATCATCTCTAATATCTTGCGCTAATTTCTTAATGGCTAAAAATCTTTCTTTTTCTAACATATTTCCACCTCTTTATTCTTTTAATTCTTTTATGCTCTTGAGTCGTATTTTCCATCTTTAGTTGAAACAATAACATGCTCATGCTCACTTATAAATAAAGGAACTTTAACGGTTAATCCATTTTCTAACGTTGCTTCTTTAGTAGCATTTGTTGCGGTATTTCCTTTAACGGCTGGTTCAGTACTTATGACTTCATATTCTATTTTTTCTGGAAGATTAATTCCTAGTACTTCTCCTTTATAGAAAGTCACTTCAACTTCTAAACCTTCTTTTAAAAATTTAGAACTATCACCTAAAGCGGTTTTAGATAAATCTATTTGTTCATAAGTTTCCATGTTCATGAAATTGTACATATCACCGTTACTGTATAAATATTGCATTGGTTTTTTTTCAATGATGGCTTTTTCAAATTTAATGTTTGTATTGAATGTTTGCTCTATTGTTGAACCAGTTCGCAAATTTTTTAGTTTAATGCGGACAAAGGCTGGACCTTTTCCTGGCTTAACGTGTAAGAATTCTAAAATTAAATAGATATTCCCATCGATAACAACAGTCATTCCATTTTTAATATCGTTAATATTAATCATACTTTACCTCCATGGATTATTTTTTCTCATTGTGCTCTGTATGTTTTTTACATTTAGGGCAATATTTGTTTAATTTTAATCTTTCTGGTGTGTTTCTTTTATTTTTTTCTACACGATAATTTTCGTTTTTACATATTGAACACACTAAAGTAACATTATCTCTAGCTTCGCCTTTTTTTGCCATAAATCTCCCTCCTTTTCGCATTTCTTATAACATTATACCAAATTATGGGTAAATTTCAAAGTATTTTTCTGAAAGTCTTGAAGCTAAACGTTTATTTATTGCAGATTGATGGCTGGTTTTACCATCTGGTCTAGAAATATTTGGAGAAACAATCGCAAAAGTAACTTTAGGGTCATCATATGGAGCATAAGCCACAAAAGTTGTACTGATGGTTTCTTTATCAATTTTATGATCACCATCAGTATCGACAAAACTTTGACTGGTTCCTGTTTTACCAGCTGGTTTATATTTCATATTAATATAACCTGCACCGGTACCATATTTTAAAACAGCTTCAAAGCCTTGATGAACTCGGTCCATATATTCTTGTTTAGTATTTACTTTGTTTAACTCTTTTTTGTTTTGATCATATGACGTTTCATCTTGATATAATCCTTTGTATAAATATGGTCTCATTCTTGTACCGTTATTAGCAATAGTATTAATATATTGAGATAGTTGAACTGGTGTATATGTGTCATTTTGGCCAATGGAAAAATCTAATAACAGACCAGATGTCGAATCATTACCTTTTAATCCAGTGATTTCATTTGGCAGATCAATTTCTGTTTTAACTCCAAGTCCAAATTCAGCAAAAGTATTTCTATAAGTAGTGAAAGCGGCATTATCGATAACAAGTGGTTTATTATATTCATATTTTCCTTTACCTACTTTAATAGCTGTATAGTACTGATAAGTGTTAGAAGATTGAGCTAAAGCGGTAATATCATTTAATCTACCTAAATATTTCCAAGAACATTTTTCGGGAGTGGCGGCAATTTTAATACAATTATCATATCTAACTTCGCCAATCTTTAAAACCCCGGTATTATAACCAACAATATGGCTAGCGCCTTTAACAACTGATCCCATAACAGCTGTTGATTGAGTTATACCAGATGTAAAATCTATGACGCTGAAAGTTCCATCTTCATTTTGTTTTAGTTTTTTACCGGCCATAGCTAAAATTTCACCGGTTTTAGGATTACTTATAATAACAAATGAACCATCATAGTATTCGGTATTAGCTTCTTTTTTAGCGTTCAAAACTTCTTCGGTTAATATTTCTTCTAAGGCTTTTTGAAGTTCAATATCGATTGTTAATACAATATCGTTGCCACGTTTTCCCTCTTCTAAAAGTTTATATGATCCATCACTCATAACTTGATATTTATTTTTTTGACCTTTTAATATATCTTCATATTGAAATTCTAGGTTACTTGTGCCTACCCGATCATCCAAACTATAACCTTTTTTTAAATAATATTCTTTATATTCTTCAGGAATGCCGCTTTTACTTGAAGAGACGTTACCTAAAATACTTCTAAAAATATCACCATAAGGATAAGTACGCTGCCAATCTAATTTAGTATTGATTCCTTTTAATTCACTGAGATTTTCAGATACTAAAGCATATTCTTCGTCGGTTACATCTTCACCTTTGATAACTTTTTCATCGTATGAATAACCTGTGTTCATTAAGGTATAAATATAAGCGGCTTTTTTATCTAAATCGGTATATATATTTAAATCTTCTTCCGTTACCCTATCTATTTTTAAATTTTGAATATCATCAGCGGTAAGCTTACGTTCTTCTAGTTTTTGCCACTCTTCGTCGGTTATTCGTTTTTTGGCTTCTTCAGGATGATTTTTAATCCAAAAATTTTTATAGTCATAATCATTCAATCTAAAGGTGTCTAAATTTATTAAATTAGCTAATTTATAGGCTATTTTAATTTCTTCTTTGGTGGTAATACCGGATGGCTTTTTATAATATATTACTTTAGATGGGACATTATCGACAATTAATTTCCCATTACGGTCGTAAATCCGTCCTCTGGGAGCTGATTCACCATAAATAACTGTTTTTGTTAAATTTTCTAGTTCAGAGGTATATTTTTCTTTACCAACAACTTGAACGACAAAAAGTGAAATAACTAATATAAGCAAAGCTAAAATAATAATAAAGGTTAAAATGTTATATCGCTTTTCAATTTCAACTTTAACATCTTTATTTTCTTTATAATTAGTAAAATTATAACTTTGTTTTCTTTGCCATTTAGATATTTTTAAAGAGTCTTTTCTTTTATTTGGATTAAGTTTTTGAAAAAAATTTTTCACTTTTTATCACCTCACTTTTGATTTAACATAATTTATTATAGGGGGAATTTATGCATAGAATATTAATCGAAAACTATATTAAACAAATTAGTAAACAAGATATAGTTATGTTTGCGAATAAAAATAATGTAAATCTTTTGAAAAAAGATGTAGATATATTATATCACTATTTAAAAAATTATTGGCAAGAATTACTTTACGGAGATGCTTTAAAGGTATTTACAAAGCTCGAATATGAATTAGGTAGTGAGAAAGTTCAAATAATTAAGAAATTATATGATTTTTATTATGATAAATATCATAATTTATTGTAATCATCTCTAATGTCATTTAAAAGATTTGGATTAAACTTTTTTTGTTTAATCATGGTTATTTCATGTTTATAAGGAGCATATGTGCGATCTTTGCCACCATTTATACTCACATACGGGGTTTCTAAAATTTTAGGGACTTCTTTTAATTTATCTTGATATATTATTTTAATAATGTTTTCAAAACCTAATGTACCAAAGCCAATGTTTTCATGACGATCTTTATGTGAAGAAACAGGGTTTTTACTATCGTTAATATGAATACATCCAATTTTATCAAGACCAATTATATGATCAAATTCTGATAATAATTTATCAAAGTCGGTTAAATCATATCCGGCATCATTTAAATGACAAGTATCAAGGCAAACTAAAAGACGATGATTGTTTTTTACGCCATCGATAATAGCCTTTAACTGCTTGAATGTTTGGCCGATTTCTGTTCCTTTACCAGCCATAGTTTCTAAGCATATGATAGGACCATTTGGAACATCTAAAACTTGGTTTAAACCATTTATAATGTTGGTTATTCCTTGATTTACACCTAACCCTACGTGACTACCAGGGTGCAGTATAACTTTATTTATGCCTAAGGTTTCTGCTCTTTTTAATTCTTGCTTTAAAAAATTAATGGAAAAATTCATTTTATCTTCATCTTTATTATTAGCTAGATTGATGATGTATGGAGCATGAATAACGACATTTTTAATATCAATACCGTTTGTTTTCATTAATTCATGAGCTTTTTTAGTTAATTCTTCATCAATTTTTCCACGAATAGTATTTTGCGGGGCACCAGTATAAAACATAAATGTATTTGCGCCGTAGTTTAAAGCTTCTTTCACGCAACCTAATAACCCCATATTTTGCGTGTAAGAAACGTGACTGCCAATAATTAATTTAACCATAAAAATCACCTAGAAATATAATACCATATTTCTAGGTTACTCGCTCATAAAATCGCCTAAAATTTTAAAACTTCCATTAATTATTTTTTGAATGATTTTTTCAGTAACATTCGATAAGGAAAGTCCGGCTTTAGAAATGGTGTTTTGATAATTTTTATTATTGGTGTTCAGATATTTTTCGATATCAATATTTTTTCCTTCTTTGACATCACGTTCAAATTTTTGAATTTGTTCATTGGTTAAGGCTACTTTTTTACTATTACGGTATTCAAAATAACCGGTACTTTGCGAAAGGTACAAAGCAAAAAATGTAACAAAGCTAACTAATATAGAATATCTAAAGATTTTGTTTAATTTTTTATGTTTCATTTATATATTCTCCTATAATGGGGGCTAGTAAGTCTATAGTGTTTAATACTTCATCAATGGTGTTTTCGGGCCCGCCCATTTCTATTAAAATGATGTTAGGGCTTAAGTCTTGGTTATATATACCATTTGATCCAGCTCCACCTTTCGTAATAATACCTCTGGTTAATTCAGGGTGTTTATCTTTTATTTTATTATTTAACTGTGTTACTTTATTTAGGTTAGCTTCATACCCCGTATGATCTTTACCAACGACAAACGATATTTTTACGCATGATTTATTATTGATGATGGTGGTTGACTTCTCTTTAGAAATTGAATCACGGTGCAGGTCGATAATTAATTTATAATCTGAATATTTATTTAAAGCATCTTGAAGAAATTGGCGGCTAGCTGAATAACTTTTACTATATTTCATATTATTTAAATTTAAATAGTCGGTGATATTATCTTCCATGATATCAGCTTTGATGTTTTGATCAGCCAGTTTTTCTTGGAGAAGGTATGAGGCCATCATAACTCCCGGTTTAATGTTATAGCCTTCTAACGCTTCTCCAGCATAAGCTTCACTTTGATGAGTATTATAAATATATACACTTGGATTTACGTTTAAACTTTGAACTTTTTCTAGTTTAGGGTTTTTAACGTAAGCCATTGGTGCTTCATTAGGTTTAAAGTGAAAGGTGTTTTCTAAAATTGATACAGGTTTATTAACATCAATAATTTTAGAAAATATTTTAGAAAAAATATCATCGGCTTTCTTTTCATACAAAAGATGATAATTAGAATCGATAATTAAAGCTTTGATGAAATCTTCATTTGAGTTTACTAATTTTAAATTCATAATTAGATTAAAAGACAACTCATAACCTAAAAACATAATAAAAGCATAAAGAATTAATCTAAATTTAAATTTTCTTTTTTTTAATTTTATTTTTTTCATAGAATTCTCCCCATTTCTATATAATTATATGAAAGAGGATTTAAATAAAATGTAGAAAAAAACAAGGCTTAAGTTTTATGCACTTGTTTATGTAAGGCTTCATTTATGCCATCAGCTATAACATCGGCTAATTTTTCTATGATATAGTCTTCTTCTTTTGGAGTAACCATCAAGTTATAGCCAATTGGATTTAATATTTCGTAAATTAATTCTTTAGTTTCTTGGGCCGATAAAGTTCCAACCATACCTAAGATTTTTTGTTTTTCACTTTTATTTATTTGAAATTTTTTACTCAATTTTAAGTAATTGACGTTAGCTGTTAATTTAGAGGCCGGATTATTTATCATGGCTGTTTGATAAGCAAAGTGATCATATAAGTAATTTATAGTATCACTGACAATTGAAGCAGCATCGACAACCGTTGGAACACCGATAGCTATGGTGGGAATACCTAGTATTTCTTTAGATATTTCTTTTCTTTGATTACCCACACCACTACCCGGATTTATGCCAGAATCAGTCATTTGAATGGTTTTGTTTACTCTTTCAACTGAAGATGAAGCGAGAGCATCGATAGTAATTACAAAATCAGGTTTAATTTCATTCACTACACTTTTTAATAAATCACTAGTTTCGATACCTGTTTGGCCCATGACTCCGGGGGCAAGGGCACATACACGTCTAAATCCTGTTTCGAGTGTTCCATATAAGTATATATAATTGGTTACTAAAGTTTTAGAAATGGTTAAAGGTCCTAAGGAGTCTGGGGTAGATTTATCATTGCCTAGGCCAATAATTAAACCAAGATCATCTTCTTTAATATTTTGAAGTTTTAACATTTCTTTTAATTCTCCTGAAAATATTTTTGTTAATTTTATTTGATTATTGTGATCAGTTATGTCTTCAAATTCGATGGTTGTATAGTTTCCGGGTTTTTTGTTTATTTTTTTAGCTTCTTTTTCATTTAACTGAATATTGGTTATTTTAATATCTTCTATTTGTTTAGTTGGGGTGGTTTTTATTAATTCGACAGTTAAATCGGTTCTTAAAATACTGTTTTTTAAATCAACTTCATGACTCATAGTATCACCTCATTTTTATTTTAAACCGATGTGAAAAAATCATACGAAAAATAATGGTTTTCTACTCAAGGAACAGAAAAAATTGAAAGAGGGTCAAAAAGTGTTGATTTTTATTGGCAAATTTGCTAAAATGGTTGTACATGTGGCTTGGAGGTGAAATTATGGCCAACTTAAAAAATGCAAAAAAAAGAGTTTCTGTAAATATTAAAAAAGAAGCTAGAAATAATGAATATTCTGCTAGCGCGAAAACAGCTGTTAAAAATACTTTAAGAGCAATTGCTAAAAAAGATAAAACACAAGCTGAAGCTAATTTAAAAGTCGCCATTAAAAGAATCGACAAGGCAGCTGGTGCTGGGGTAATTGCTAAAAATACTAGTGCTAGAAAAAAATCAAGATTAACTAAGAAAGTAAATGCGATGGAGTAATTTACTTTTTTATTATAGGAGTGATCAGATGAAAAAGTTTAAAGCATTCTTATCAACTTTAATATTTTGTGCGATGTTTATTGTTGCTTTTACTTACCGTGAAAATATAGTCAATTTTGTGATGAGCAATGCTGTACAAAATAAAGAAGTGACTTTACCAAATGAAAATAGTAATTATAATAGTTATAATTTTTCTTTTGTTAGAGAAACAGAATCTTTTCATGTTAAAAGCAGACAAGATATTTTAAATGTAATATATACTATTTTAAATCACGGCATTACTGATTTTACTTTTTATTGTGATAAAGATTATACAGAATGTTCAAATGAGTTAAGCAATATTTCTAATGATCAAGTTTTACTATCGACGATAAATAATTTCGTATCACCATATAACAGTTATGAAAAAATATATTTTAAAATTACATCTTATGGTGAGGTAAATATTTCGATTGATAGATTATATTCTGATGAGGAAATAAAAGCTATTCAAAATGAAATTTCTCTATTTGAAAGCAAAAGCATAAAAGATAATATGAGCATGCGTGATAAAATTAAAGCTTTTCACGATTATTTAATTAATAATAGTGTTTATGACAAAGCGAGAGCTAAGGAAATTGAAACGGGAAACGATAATATTTCTAATAATTCACATAAGGCAAATGGACCTTTAATTGATGGACTCGCTTTGTGTAGTGGTTATAGTGATGCGATGAAAATATATCTAGATAAACTTGGTGTACCTAATTATAAAATATCTAATTCTAATCATATTTGGAATTTAGTTTATTTAGATGGCAAATGGTTACATTTAGATTTAACTTGGGATGATCCTGTGACAACTGATGGTTCTAACATTTTACTTGATAGGTTCTTTCTTATTTCAACAAATGAGCTTTACAAATTAGATCCAAATGGACATAAATTTAATGAAGAATATTACCCAGAAGCAGTAAACAGTTAAGGTTTTCTTAACTGTTTTTATATTTCTTTTGGTAATATTATTTTTACTTTGGTATACTTTCCTTCTTTTGATTCATAGGTTAGTGTTCCACTATGGGCTTTAATTATTTCATTAGATAATGGTACGCCTAGTCCTGTTCCTTTTTGTTTGGTGGTGTAAAAAGGTTCTTTGATTTTATTTAATAATACTTCATTCATTCCTTTACCATTATCTATTATTGTAATAATTATGTTATCTTTGTCTAATTTTTCTTCTATTTTTATTTTACCTTGTTTTTCTTTCGGAATAGCCTCAATGCTGTTTTTTAATAAATTGATAAATACTTGAGTTAGTCTATTATAATCGGCTTTAAGATAAATATCATCATCAATAGTATTAACAGTTAAGGTTATATTGTTTTTTTGACATAACATTTCAATATTTTCACTAACCTCTTCAATTAATAGATTTATATCAATTATATCTTTATTTATTTTGGCTTTATTCATAGCTAAGAAGTCTTCTAATAAAAGTAAAGTTCTATTAATTTCTTCTTTTAATATTGGGAGATATTTTTTAAAATGTTCGGGATTTTCTTTATCGAACATATCTAAATAGCCTTTACAAACAGCAATTGGATTTTTAATTTCGTGAGTTATTTGAAATAACGATGTATGGATTTGTTCATTATGTTTGATTTCTTTTATATTCATGTGCAGTTTTAATAGACTTTCGGCTTTGGTTATAAAATATAAAATAATTATGGCAAAAATACATAAAAACGTGCAGCTGATAATAGTATTTATAATATATGTTTCAAATTGATGATAGGTATATATGAGTAAAATGGCGGTAATAATAGTTTTGATTAGAGAAAATGTAAAGATAAAAGTATACATGTTTGAATTTTTTAACTTTTTTAAATATAACAGATAATAAAGCAAGTATTCTAAAACTATTAAGATTAGAAAGTTATCATAAAAGCTATAGTAATAGAAAATTAAAAGAATAGAAGATGCTATAATAGCAAGTTCGTCTTTTTTTATATAGGAGATTAATAAAGGAATATTAATAATTATAAATGGCAAACCCGGAAAAGCGGGAAATGAGTATTTGAAGATTAAATAAAATATGGAAAAGATGGCAACTATGATTAGTAAATTATTTTCTTTTTTATTGAATGTTTTTGTAAACGCTAAATACAAAAGATATGAAGTTAAAGGTAAGAATATTAAAACGGCATCTAAAATTATTATATCTATTGCTCTCATATTTATCACCGACACCATTTTACAAAAAATGCAATGTCGAAGTTTGTCGAATGGTGTTTATTTTGAAAGTTTTTGTCAAAAAAAAAGAAAAAAATTTTTCTTTTTAATTACAAAGTGTACCACATTCATCAACATAATTATATTTGTATTGATTAGATGAACTATCAAAAGTTATTCTAACACATCCTGTCATTACTTTATCAGTTGTTGGATCGATGACTTCTTTATTTTTATTTAAGTAACCTTCGCTTTTTAAAAAATCAATACTCAAATCACAAACTCCATCTGGCAGTTTTTTGGCATTTCCAGTTCCCCAGTTTTTAGCGGCTTGAACTATAGTATTTTTCTGTTCTTCTAAGGTACTTGTTTTAGAATTATTTATAAGGTCTATAATTGTCGGTACAGCAATGGTTGCAAGTATTCCTAATATAACAATAACGGCTAATAATTCTATCAGAGTAAATCCATTTTTTTTCATATTAACTATCATTCCTTTCACGGTGCCCAAGGTACATATGATAGTGAAAACCTTGAACTATTTTTAAGCTATCATCTATTTTAAATTATACGTTTTTTAAGTTTTGCTGTCAATGAGATTTGTTTTTATATTAAAAATATGCTATTATGTAGACAAATGAGTTGGACGCCTAATTCACAAATTATGAGTTAGGCGCGTTTGTTATTTAAAATGGAGGTAGTATATGAAAAGTGTGGGAATAATATGTGAATATAATCCATTTCACAACGGTCATTTATATCATATAAAAAAAGTTAAAGAGTTATTTCCTAATTATGTGATTATTGCTGTGATTAATGGAAATTTTACCCAAAGAGGCGATGTCAGTTTGATAGATAAATGGAAAAAAACAGAAGTGGCTTTAAATTATGTCGATTTAGTTATTGAACTTCCATTTGTTTTTGGTACGCAAGCGGCTGATATTTTTACTAAAGGTGGAACTGATATTTTAAAAGCTTTAAAAGTAGATGCTTTTGTTTTTGGAAGTGAAAGTGCAAATATAGATAAATTAAGAGAAATTGTAAAAATTCAAGAATGTTCTCAATATAATGATAAAATTAAACAATATTTAGACGAAGGATTAAGTTACCCTACTAGTTTAGCTAAAGCTTTAAAAGATTTAGGGTTTATTTTAGAAAAATGTCCAAATGATTTACTGGCAATTGGCTATATTAGAAATTTGGATGGTGTAGAAATTAAGGCAATTAAGCGTACTAATGATTACCACAGCTTAAATTTAGATAAAATAGCTAGTGCGACTAGTATTAGAGAGGCTTTAAAAAAAGGTATTGATGTTAAAGATTTTGTGCCTAAAGAAAGTTATAACAGTTTAAGTGATCTACACTTTTTAGATGATTACTTTGATTTACTGAAATATAAAATTATTACTGATGATTTGAGCAAATATCAAACGGTTGATGAAGGAATTGAAAATAAAATTAAAAAAAACATTTTTAAAGCTCACAATACTGATGAATTGATTAAGTGTGTTAAATCCAAAAGATATACATACAACAAAATAAAAAGAATGCTTTTACACATTTTATGTGGTTTTACCAAAGAAGAAGCTAAAAGGTGCAGGGAAATACAATATATTCGGGTATTAGGATTTAATGATAAAGGTAGAAGGTATTTAAAAAGCATTAAAAAAGAATGCAATATACCTATTATTACAAAATATGATAATAATTTTGAGATGATGAGAATAGAAAACAGAGTTAGCAATATTTATAATATTAAAAAGGATGACTATTTGGAAGAATATAAGCATAAGCCTATAATTCATTAGTCATCTTTTTATATTGTATCAATTTTTAAGAAGTTTGTTGTTTTAACTTGATGCATTCTTGGGAATCCACCAGTTACAATAACAATATCTCCTTTTTGTAAATTCATAAAAGTAGTGGCTTTATTTTTACAGTTATCTATAAGTTCTTCTAAGGTGTTATACTCTTTAACAATTACTGGAGATACACCATAGTTAAGGGCAAGGGATTTGGCTACTTTATCGTTTGGACAAGCGGCAACTATTTGTGATTTTGGTTTTAAAGTTCCAATTAGTTTAGCACTATAACCACTTGTAGTGGCAGCAATTATAGCTTTGACATCTAATAAATTAGCACTTTCAACAACATTATGAGCAATAGCTGATGGAATGTTATTTTCTTTGGCATATGATTTTTGGTTAGCATAATCGTAATAACTTTCAGCTTCCTCACAGGTTTCAGCCATATATTTAACGGCATCAGCTGGATGTTTACCTATTGTTGTTTCTCCTGATAGCATAACGGCATCAGTACCATCTAATACAGCATTAGCTACATCAGATATTTCAGCTCTAGTTGGACGACTACTAGTATACATAGAAGCTAACATTTCAGTGGCTACAATAACACTACGTCCTTTTTTACGGCATTTGTCAATAATTTCTTTTTGTAAGATTGGCAATTGGTTCATTGGCATTTCAACGCCTAAATCACCACGCGCTACCATAATGCCATCACTTGATTCAATAATTTCGTCTAAATTTTTTATAGCTGTATGGCTTTCAATTTTAGAAATTATCTGCATATCTTCCCTATTTTGCTCTTTTAAAATAGCTCTAGCTGCTAAAACGTCGTCTTTTGAACTGACAAATGATAAAGCTAAAAAATCACCATCGTTTTGACAAGCATAAATGATATCTTCACGATCTTGGTCACTAATAAATGGCATGTTTAAATGGGTGCCCGGAACATTAATACTTTTACGGCTTCCAAGAACACCGCCATCTATTATTTTACAGTTAATACCGTTAGCTAATTTTTCGATAACTTCTAATTTCATCAAACCGTCTTCAAGTAAAATTGTACTTCCCTCTTGAATATCATCTAAGGCTTCTTTATAATTTACGGTAATGGCATTTTCTGTTCCTAAAATATCATCTTTAACTATTTTGATGGTCTTGCCTTCTACTAGGTTGATTTTATCGTTTGTCATATTTCCAGTACGAAAATCCGGGCCTTTGGTATCAAATAAAACAGCAACATAAGACCCTAGTTCTTCGTTAGCTTTTTTTACTAAGCTTAAAACATTACTTTTTTCTTCTTCAGTGGCATGTGAGAAGTTAATACGGGCTACATTCATACCATTTAAAACCATTTGTTTAAAAACTTCGTATTTGGCACTACTTGGACCAATTGAACAAATTATTTTTGTTTTTTTCATGACTATCTCTCCTTTTGACAATTTTTACAATAATAAGTTCCGCGTCCACCAACTGTTATTTTTATTGTTTTGCTGTGGCAAATAGGACACTCCTTTTTGGTGTGAACAAGTAAATGAGTTTGAAATCTTCCATGAACTCCTTCGCTTGATTCATAACTTTTTACGGTTGTTCCACCATATTCAATGGCTTTTTCTAGAACTTGTTTAGTAAACTTAATGATATTTTGACAATCTTTGGTGCTTAAGTTTGTAGCTAAAGTTTTAGGATTTATTTTAGTTAAGAATAATATTTCATCAGCATATATATTACCAATGCCGGTTATTATAGATTGATCTAAAAGTTCTGTTTTAATTGGTTTTTTGTGGAATTTATTTTTTAAATATTCTGGGGTTAAATTTTTATCCCACGGTTCTAAACCAAGATTACAAAGAGGTTTTTCACTAAAAGCGGTCTCTTTTTTTAAAAGATACATTTTGCCAAACTTTCTAGTATCATGGTATCTCAAGTCTGTTCCATCAGAAAAATGAAAAATGACGTGCTGGTGCTTTTCTATAGGATCGTCTTTTTTTCTGATGAAATATTTGCCTTCCATTCTAAGGTGACTTAATAAATAATAATCATCTAATTCAAAGATGAGCCATTTTCCTCTTCTTTGAACATTATTTATTGTTTGTTTTTGAATTTGTTTTTGAAATTCTTCTACTTTTGGAAAGGCAATTATATTGTTCCAATATATAGATGCAGATAATATTTGTTTATTTTTTACTTCTTTTAGTAATGTTTTCCTTACTGTTTCTACTTCTGGTAATTCAGGCATGGCATACCACCTACTTCTCTTTATATTTAGCTTCTAGAATAATTTTACCATTTTTAGTTTTAGATTTTTTTAATGATGTTTTAATATGAGGTTTTAAGAATTTATATATTGTATAAATAAACCAGCAAATTAAGGCAAAAATAATTATATAAATGAAAATATTAGCTAAAAACAGCAAAATAAATACTCCTAAAATAAATAATAAAACTTGTTTTAAATTAATGTTCAAAAAAAATCACCTCATCAATTATAACATGCTTTTTATATCATTTCAATGAACAAAATTCAAAATAAATATTAACGTAAATTTTTATTTGGAATTCCGTTTTATGATAAAAAACTGAAATAAGTCTGATAGTAGTATAATATATGTGTTTCTTTGCCAAAGAGATGGGAGAGATAAAAATTAAATCATGGAAACACTTAACATTTGAACAAAGAAAAGTTATCACCAACGGCATATCTCATAAATATAAACTTAAAGAAATTGCAGAAGCATTAGGGTTTGATCCAACTAGTATATCTAAAGAAGTAA
>CALVWP010000041.1 GCA_944367495.1 uncultured Bacilli bacterium | reverse complement strand
TCTCCAACACCTCTTTCATTACCATAATATTGAGCAGTATCAATTAATCTATAACCATATTCTAAAGCATAATAAACAGAATTAGCGGTTTCTTCATCATTTTGAGTCCATGTTCCTAAACCTATTATTGGCATCTCATAACCGCTATTTAAAGTAACTGTTTTTGTATCAAAATTAAATTCAGCTTTACCCATACTTTCTTTAATATTTTTTACCTCCTTATCATCTTCAGAAACCTTCACATTAAAATCCCAATATAATACACCTATAACACAAAAAACTAAAAATAAAATAATCAAAATTTTTTTCTTCATGGCATCTCCTATTTCAAATATTCCTTAAAGAAACTATCAATCTTATCAAATGTAATAACATCCAAATTATCATATAAATCAGTATGCACAGCACCAGGAATAATCATAAGCTCTTTGTTATCACCTTTTAATTTTTTAAAAGCATCTTCACTAAAATATCTAGAATGAGCTTTTTCTCCATGAATCATTAAAACTGCACTCCTAATCTCATTACTATAAGCAAGTATTGGCATATTTATAAACGAAAGTGATGAAGTCATATTCCATCCACCATTTGAATTAAGTGATCTTTCATGATAACCTCTTTTAGTCTTATAATAATCATGATAATCTTTCACATAAAATGGCGCATTATCAGGAAGTGGATCTACTACTCCACCAGCTAATTTATATTCACCATTCTTATAATCTAATGTTCTTTGATTATTTAAAATCTTTTTCATTTCATATCTTGCTTCTTCACTATCACCTTCATCAAAATAACCATTCGCATTAACTCTACTCATATCATACATCGTTGATGTCACGGTTGCTTTAATACGTGTATCCATAGCTGCTACATTTAAAGCCATTCCGCCCCATCCACAGATTCCAATAATTCCAATTTTCTCTGAATCAGCGTTTACCTGAACTGATAAAAAATCCACAGCCGCACTAAAATCTTCTGTATTAATATCAGGTGAAGCTACATAACGGACATTACCACCCGACTCACCAGTAAATGATGGATCAAAAGCCATTGTTAAATAACCTTTTTCAGCCAACTTCTCTGCATATAAACCTGAAGCTTGTTCTTTAACAGCTCCAAACGGACCACAAACCGCAATTGCCGGAAGCTTTCCAGAATATTCCTTAGGCTCATATAAATCAGCCGCTAGTGTAATACCATACCTATTGTGAAATGTAACTTTTCTATGGTTTACCTTATCACTTTTAGGAAAAGTCTTATCCCACTTTTCTGTTAAAACTAATTTTTCATTCATTATAATACCTCCTTGACATGATTTTTATTCATGTGTTAATATAAGTGTAATATCTAAACCTAACTTTAGGTCAAGCGTTAATTTATAATTTTTAGGAGGTAGTTTTATGTATACAATTGGTGAAGTATCAGAAATGTTTAACTTACCTATTCCAACCTTAAGATATTATGATAAAGAAGGGCTATTAAATGATTTAAAAAGAGATAAATCCAGAATTAGAAAATTTAACGAAAAAACACTAGAAGCCTTAAGAGTAATAGAATGTCTAAAAAAATCAGGCATGCAAATAAAAGATATTAAACAGTTTATGCATTGGTGCGCCATAGGTGATAAAACCCTAATCAAACGAAAAGAAATGTTTGAAAATCAAAAAATAAGTATTGAAAATCAAATTAAAGATTTACAAAAAATTTTAGACATGGTCAAATATAAATGTTGGTATTATGAAAAAGCAGTAAAAGATGGAACCGAAAAAAATATCAAAAACATCACCTTAGAAGAAATGCCAAAAGACATAAGAAAATTATATAATAATGCTCATAACATATAAGACGAGGTTATACTCGCCTTTTTAATATAATAAATCATTATTAATATTAATGAATTCAGTAATAATCATCATAATTAAAGCCAAACAAATAAATAATCTTTGATGTTTTAACAAAAAATCATCAAACACTTTCTTCTTATTAATCAATAATATAATTCCATAAATTATAGAACCCAAAATTATAGGAATAATCAAAATATTATATTGAATACTTTCTATAAATCTACCTTGCATAAACAAAACAAAAGCTCTAGTTAAACCACAAGCCGGACATGGAATGTGTAACAAATTAAAAAAAGGACATATTCTTATATCTAACATAAAAAGTAGTAAAGAAAGTCCTAATAATATAATAAAAATCTTTTTATTCATAAACTAAAGAATCATTGAAATAGTAGCAAAGTTATTTTGTTTTGTTTTCTTGCTTATTGTAAACCAATCAATAATTGTTAAAATTCCGCAACATCCTAAAGTTAATAATTTTAAAATTCCCATTCCAATATCTCCAAGCATAAATCTGTCTACTCCCAAACTGCCTAATAAAACAGAAATAATTAGTAATACTGTAGGATCTTTTAAATCACATGATTGAACACTTAAAAAAGTAGTTTCATCAGCACTCTCTAACTTTTGTCTAATAATTGGAATTGCGGAAGGTTCAAAATACTTTGCATTTGTCGTTAAATATAAATCAATCTTTTGTTTATCCATAAAACACACTCCTCTCAAACTCATTATATCATAATGTTTTAATATTTGTATATAATTATATGGATTAAATTCATTAAAATAAAATAAGGGTTGATTTTTTTTGAAAGTGCACAATTAATGTGCAGTTAGTTTTAAAAATATATATAATATCTTCTTAAGCAATTTGTTTGTCATTAAAGGAGGTATTGAACATGACAAACTATTGTCATCTATCTTATGAAGATAGAAAAAATATAGAAGATGGATTAAATGAAAATAAGTCCATTAATCAAATTTCTAAAGAAATTAACAGAAATCATTCTACTATTTTAAGAGAAATAGATAGAAACAAAAAATATTCTGAACCATCTAGTTGGAATAATTATAAAATTAATCATCCAGATTTAG
>CALVWP010000040.1 GCA_944367495.1 uncultured Bacilli bacterium | reverse complement strand
TCCTTATTATGCATTTACAATGCATGAGGAAGGATATAGTTCAATGTTTGTGGGACTTATGGATGGAAATGTTTTAAAAGCTGCTAGTTTAATTTTAGTTTATAAAGTTAACGGATTTAAATATGCTACTGCACCAAGAGGTTTTTTAATCGATTATAATGATGAGATGCTGGTGACAACTTTTACTAAATTGATTAAAAAATTTTTAAGTAAAAAAGATATTGTAGCTATTAAAATAAATCCTATGATAGTAAAAGGTGTTTACAATAGTTTAGGTCATAAAATCATGAATAATAAGTTATACGATGCAACTTTTGAAAGGCTCAAAAAACTCGGTTACTTTCATTTAGGTTATAATAATTATTTTGAAGCTTTAAAGCCACGATTTGAAGCTTATATTAATTTAGAAGATAATTATATTAATCTTTTTGGAAATATAGATAGAAGCTGCCGTAATAAAATAAGAAAAGCGGTACGTGATGGTATAAAAGTTTACCACGGTACTATTGATGATTTAAGGTATTTATACGATCAGACTAAAGATAAATATCCAAGAGGATTAGATTATTTTAAAAATTTATATAATTTCTTTGATAAAGATAATTTAACCGATTTTTATTATAGTAAATTAGATACTACTGATTATCTTAAATATACACAAAAAAAATATAATGAATTTTTTCAAAAAAGTTATAATTTAAATCAAAAGTTAATGGAACAAAAAGGAAATACTGATAAGATAATTAATGACAAGCTTAATATCGACAAGTTTGTTACTAAATACCGTAATCAACTAGCTGAAGCTACTGAGTATTTAAAAAATTTCCCTGATGGAATTATTACTTCAACTGCTTTAGTTATAAAATGGCAAGATTCAGTATATTTGGCCATCGATGGTTATGATGAGGCTTATAAAAAGTTTGGGGCTAAACAATTGATGATATGGAAGCTAATGGGCAGATATGCTAAATTAGGTTATAAAAAATTTTATCTAGGCGGAGTAGCTAATATTAATAAACCTAATAATAAGTATAAAGGATTAAATGAATTTAAACTTAATTTTCATGCGAATGTTATTGAATATGCGGGTGATTTTGAATTAATTACTAATTCGCCACTTTACTTTGTTTATAAAAATTCTTTTGGAATTACTGGAATGTTTAAAAAGTGATAATCTTTTTTCGGATTATCACTTTTATAATTCTACATTATGATAGACGTGCTGAACGTCTTCAACTTCATCTAATAAGTTAAGCATCCTTTCAAAGGTTTCCTTATCTTCACCTTCTAAAGTTACTTTTTCTTTTGGAAGCATTGTTATTTCATCTAAATCAAATTCAGTATTTGGAGCTTTAGCTAAGATGGCTTCTTTGATTTTATTTAAATCATTTGGCGCGCCATAGACAATTACTTCACCATTTTCAGTTTCGATGTCGTTTACATCTAAACCAGCTTCTACTATAGCATCTAAAGCTTCTTCTTCACTCATACCTTTGAAACTTACAATACATAGATGATCATACATATAACTAACGCTACCTTGAGCCCCCATTTTAACATGACATTTATTGATAACGGCTCTAACACTACTGACAGAGCGGTTAACGTTGTCTGTTAAGCAAGAGATAATTGCTGTAGAGCCAGCTGGGCCAAAAATTTCATAATTAGCTTCACTATAGTTTTCGTCTACTCCACTATTTACTTTGTCAATGGCTCTATTAACGATATCATTTGGTACTTGATCTTTTTTGGCTTTTTCGACTAATCTTTTTAATGATGGGTTACCTTCTAATTCAGTTCCCCCGTTTTTGGCTGCTTGATATATTTCTCTTGCATACATCGAATATAATTTAGCTTTGGCAGCTCCCGTTTTTTGAATACTAGCTTTTCTTACTTCATATGCTCTTCCCATAATAAACTTCCTTTCTGTGCTTTTTTTAACGCGTCTTTAGCCGCTTCTTGTTCAGCTGATTTTTTGCTGTGTGACTTACCCATTCCATAAACAATACCATCAATTATAACTTCGACAGTGAAATTTTTATTATGTGATGGGCCAGTTTCTTTTACTAATTTGTATTCCAAACTTTTTTTACCTGTTTGGACAAATTCCTGTAATGCCGATTTATAATCGTCAAAGAAATCCACTTCATGATTTTCAATGATTGGAACTATATTGTTTTCAAAAAATTCTTTTACTTTGGCAAAGCCTTGATCTAAATATAAAGCTCCTAAAAAAGATTCGAAAATATCAGAGACGATGGCTTTACGATATCTACCACCATTTTCTTCTTCCCCTTTGCCAAGTTTTAAATATTTGTTTAAACCTAATTTAACGGAGTATTCATAGTTAGCAGTTTCACATACGTAATGAGCTCTTATCTTAGTCATTTCACCTTCGTTATATTTATTTATTTTATATAAATAATCACTCATTAACAATTCTAAAACAGCATCACCTAAAAACTCTAATCTTTCATAGCTTTTAACACCATTCTCATTTGAATAAGAGGTATGAGAAAAGGCAGTTTCATATAAATTTGGGTTATTTGGTTTTATACCAAATTTTTTTAATAGTTCCACTTAAATCACCTCGTTTATTATATCACTTATTGTTTTTCTTTTAAAGTCCTTGTAAATCAAATGTGTTTTTTTATGTAAATACAATTTGTGTGAATTGGACATTTATAGAAAATTCACCTTTTACAATTGTTTAGATTTTTAGTATAATAAATATGTATGAAAAGAATTTTGATTAAGCTAATTACAATTTATCAAAAAATACCCGGACCTTGGCATGGCGCATGTAGACATATTCCAACGTGCTCTAATTATGCGATAGAGGCTATTGAAACTTATGGTAGTCTGAAAGGTTCATTTATGGCTTTTAAAAGAATTTTAAGATGTAATCCTTTGGGAACAAGTGGTTATGATCCGGTAATTAGGAGGCAAGAAAATGAAAAAAATAATTAAAATAGTTACTATATTTACTTTAATGTTTAGTTTAACTGGCTGTTTAAAGAGAGATAGTATGGAAGACATTACTATTTATACGACAAATTACCCTACTGAATATATTACTCAAAGGCTATATGGGGAGTATAGTGAAGTTAAAAGTATATACCCAGATGGGGTTAATATTAAAGATTATAAGTTAACTAATAAGCAAATTAAAGATTATAGTAAGGCGCAACTTTTTATATTTAATGGCCTTAGTAGTGAAAAAAACTATGTTGAAAAAATGAGAGAAAACAATAAAGATTTAAAAATTATCGATACTACTCTTTCAATGGAATATACTAATGGAATTGAAGAGTTATGGCTGGATCCATCTAACTTTTTAATGATGGCGCAAAACATTAAAACTGGTTTTGGCGAATATATAGATAGTTATTATTTAAATAATCAAATAGAAGAAAAATATGAAGAGTTAAAAATTGAGGCATCTAATTTAGATGCGAAAATTAAAGAAGTTGTTTCAAATGGTAATAGTAAAGCGATTGTCGTATCCAGTAATTTATTTAAATACTTAGAAAAATATGGTTTAACGGTATATTCTTTAGATGAAAGTAATACTGATGTAAATGCGGTATATAGACAGGTTTTGAATTTAGTAAATGATGGATCAATTAAATATATTTTTACAACGGCAAGTAGTGAAAACAATTCAACAGTTCAAAAATTAATTAATAATACAAATATAAGTCAGCAGTCATGGCATACACTTTCTAATTTAACAGAAGCTGAAAGAACAGAGAATGAAGATTATTTTACTTTGATGAACAAAAATTTAGAATTACTTAAAAATGAATTATATAAATAAAGGGTTAATAACCTTTTTTTTCATAATTATAATAAAAATCATTAATAAAGGTATTATTACAATAAAAATGTTTTCTTTGATAAATTCGGTAGCACTAAAGTTTAAATTTTCTTTTAAGGTAATTTTTTGAGTATCGAGTAATTTATCTTGATAATATATTTTAAGGGTGCCAAGGTGATCACCTTTTTTGTCAAAGACCGTGACTTCATCTTGACCGTTATAGACTAATTTAATTTCCTTTTTATTATAATCTTTTGGCAAATATAAAGTGATATTATTTTCAGGGTATAATTTTATAAATTTTTGAGATGAATATTTGGCTTTTATTTGTTTAAAGGATTCATTTTTACTAACAACTAACTTATTTTGATAGTTATTTATAAAATAATCGTATATCGTTTTAGCATCTTCAATATGATGAGGAGCTTTTTTATCATAAGTGGCTCCTAGGGTTATCAATAAATAATTTACGTCATTTGCTTTAGCGATAGTGGCTAAACATAGTCCAGCGTCTGTTGTGGTGCCAGTTTTGCCACCCAATATATACGGAATATCTAGTTCAAATTTTTTTGCATTACTTTGAATGGTACTATGAAAGGTTAATTTTCCATCTGTCGTTTTATAGGTATCTGTAGTAATGATTTTTTTAAAATTATTATCTTTTAAAGCTTCTTTAAATAAAAGAGAAACTTCTTTAGCTGTCGAATAGTTATCTTTATCATCTAAACCGATAACAGTACTAAAGTGAGTATGTTTTAAATTTAAGGTTTTTACTTTATCATTCATTTTTTTGATAAATTCAGTTTCACCTCCGGCGACAGTTCTAGCTAAAGCTTTAGCTGCATCAGCGCCTGATGGTAATAGTAGACCATACAATAAATCTCTATAAGTGACAATCTCACCTTTAGTAAATCCAGCGGTGACAGCATTTGCCTTAGCTAATCCTTTAAAATCATCGCTTATTAAAACTACTTGCTGATCTAAATCTTTAATGTTATCTAAAACAACAAGCGCTGTCATAATTTTAGTTAAACTGGCAATAGGTCTTATTTCATCAGCGTTTTTTTCATATAAAACCTCACCACTATCTAAATTATATAAAATGGCACTTTGTGAACTGATATTTAAGTTTAAAGCTAAGGTTCTTGGCATTAAAATTAAAAATAATAAAATAATCCATGAAAGCTTTTTCATATTCTCACCAATTTAATTATACATGATATAAATAGAAAAAAGAAGCTATTTTTTTATAGCTACAGCTCCATATGAAGTAAGATGGCCGGGTGATGAATTTTTTAAAGTATACACTTTGACTGGTGATGTGTATTCTTCAGGGTATGAAAACGAAATATCTTCGTCTGTTCTATTTACAGTCACTAGTATTTTATTTTCATCATCAGATCTTTCATACATAAAATATTTATCGTTTATATCTTTAATTTTTAATTCGGCATCAGTTAAAAATGTCTCTTGTTTTCTAATTTTACCGATTTCTTTAAAGAAATTTAATAAATCAGTATCATAGTTTTCTTTTGGAAATGGCTTTCTATTAGCAAGGTTACCCATGCCTTCTAATCCTAATTCATCACCATAAAAGATAGATAATATGCCTGGTAAAAAAGTTAAAGTATAAATATAAGCTTCGTATATTTTTTTACCGTATTGATACTGCTCTTGCGATAATATGTAATCTTTACACCAATAGATGTTATCGTTTTTTAAATTCCAACCCCATTCACTATATGGATCAAATTCATCAGTAGCAAAAAGATTAATAGCTCTAGTAATATCATGAGTTGAGGTAAAGTTCATTAATGTTTTTATCGTATCGTCTGGGTATTCTCTTAAGATATCATCAATGATATATTTTAGTTTGTTTACGTCAGCATATTTAAAATATCTAATTAAAGCATCAATGAAAGTATAATTCATCACACTGTCCATCTCTTTACCTGATGAGATATATTCCCTATTCATCCGCATAGGATTTTTCCAAACTTCACCTAATATAAATCCATCTGGTTTGTTTCTTTTTACAGCTTTTCGAATATTAAATATAAAATTATCTGTAAGTTCATCGGCAACATCTAATCTTAAACCATCTATACCTAGTTCAAACCACATATCGATAATACCATTTTCACCAGTTATATAATTGAGCCATGCGGGTGAATTACCATCACATTCTGGTAAGTTTTTCATTCCCCACCAATAGTTATATTTAGTTTGACCATTTTCTTCATGTTTTTGGTAAAATGGACTATATTTAGAATCTAATGATTGATAAGCGCCTAATTCGTCATATGTTCCGTATTCATTAAAATATTTACTATCGTTACCCGTATGATTGAAAACAGCATCAAGAACCACTTTCATATTTAGTTTGTGTGCTTTATCACACAATTTTTTTAAATCATCATTAGTTCCCGCATAAGGATCTACTTTTTCATAATCAGCGGTGTCGTATCGATGATTAGACTGACTTTGAACTATAGGACTTAAATAAATAATATCAATACCTAATGATTTTAAATATTCTAATGAACTTGTGATACCTTGTAAATCGCCGCCGTAAAAATCATTATTCCAAATGTCATTTTCATCTGGACCAATTATCATCTCCTCGTCCCACGATTTATGAATATGCCTTCTTGGCATTTCTTCCATTGGTTCATTGCTTCCCCTTTTGAATCTATCGACAAATATATGATACATCATCTTCCCTTTAGCCCAATTTGGAACATCAAAATTTACTGACAATTTAAAATCATTACTATTATTTTTTATAGTAAATAAATTTCCATTAGCTTTAAAAGTAAAATAATAATGATAAATAGCTTTAGTAGGTAGATAAATTTCTGTTTTAAAAAAAGCCATATTATTTTCAGATTTTAGGTAATTCATAGATATATTGGAACCATCAAGTACAAACTGGACATCATCTATCCAGCCTAATTCCATAGGAATTTGTACTATTATTTTATATTTGTTTCCATCATCTGAAAATTGCATGGGCTTTAAATCAAATTTTATGTTATTTACTTCTGTCATACTATACTTCCTTACTACTCTATTACCATTATATTACAAATTTTGATAAATGAGTATTTTTTATGAATATTTTTAAAAGTTTATATGTTAGTAATGACTTATGATATATGAATTATTAACAGTTCCATCACCAGAAAGTATTTTAGTGTGTAGTGGTATACTTAAAGTAGACAACGGAGGGCGAAAAAGCATACACAAAAGGAGAAAAGTTAATAACTAATCTCCTTTTAATATTAAATGTTTTATATAAAATAAACTATATTTTCAAGTAATTGTCCTTTATCAATGTTTAATCTATTATTTGATTATTTTACATGTTTTTTAATATACTTTTTAGCTTTATATATATTATTTTCAGTTAGGGCTAAACCACCTAAGGTGGTTGCCATACCAATAGCTATACCAAAATGATTATTAGCTAAAGAACAAGTGGTTAAAGTAGCAATACCAGGTAATAAACGAAGTCCTTTACTATAAAATTGCCTTTTTTCATATTTTACTCTTTCATTTAAAAACTCAAGTTCAGTTAATGTTTGTTTATTCATTTTGCACCTCCTTTTTGTTTGGCATATATAATGTCATATGTCTTGCCATCTTCAATTATGACTTCTTTATAAATACTATAATTTTTATCTTTTAAGAATGTTTTTAAATCATCAATGTTGGTATGACTTGATAAAATCAAATCATTTTTTATATCAAAGTTTAATATTTTAATAATATTTCTTGTCCCCATACCACTTATGACAATTATTTCATCTTTTAAATTTATATTTTTTAGGCCATCATTAGTAATGGCTTTAATATCAGCTTGATATTTTATAGCATTATTTATGGCCGTTTTGGTACAGTGTTTAGACTTATCGATGGCAAGACATTGACAATTTTTGTATTTGTTTAAATAAATGTCTAAAAAGGCGTGGTCTGAGCCAACGTCTATAATTTTACTATTCGGTTTGATCAAATCACAAATAGCCATTAATCTTTTAGAAAGTTTCATTTAATCACCCAAATAATCTTTTAACTTTCTACTTCTAGATGGGTGACGTAATTTACGTAAAGCTTTAGCTTCGATTTGTCTGATACGTTCTCTAGTTACGCCAAATAACTGACCTACTTCTTCAAGGGTTCTTGGTCTACCATCTTCAAGACCAAATCTTAGTCTAATAACTTTTTCTTCTCTTTCAGTTAAAGTAAGTAAAACTTCTGATATTTCATCTTTTAAAAGTTCGTTAACGGCGAAATCTTCAGGACTCATGTTTGTTTCATCGGGAATGAAATCACCTAAATGAGAATCGTCTTCTTCTCCTATTGGAATTTCCAAACTAACTGGTTCTTGTGATATTTTATAAATATCTCTTATTTTATCAACACTGGTGCCCATTTTTTTAGCTAATTCTTCTTCAGTTGGTTCTCTATTTAATTCTAAAGTTAGTTGTCTTTCTACCCTAGCTAATTTATTGATTGTTTCTACCATATGAACAGGTACTCTAATAGTTCTAGCTTGGTCAGCGATAGCTCTAGTAATGGCTTGTCTAATCCACCATGTCGCATATGTAGAAAATTTATAACCTTTAGTAACGTCAAATTTTTCAACCGCTTTCATTAAACCAATATTACCTTCTTGAATTAAATCTAAAAATAGCATTCCTCTTCCAACATATCTTTTAGCAATACTAACAACAAGACGCAAGTTGGCTTCGGCTAGTGTTGCTTTAGCCATTTCATCGCCTTCGGCAATTCTATCAGCTAGCTTTAATTCTTCTTCGGTGGTTAATAATTTTATTTGTCCAATTTCTTTTAAATACATTCTAACGGGATCGTTAATTGTCAAATCTTTAGTTAATAATTCATTGCTTTGTCCGTTTGATTCGTCATCTTCTTCTTCATTTTCAGAGACAACACTGATATTATTTTCACTTAAAGCATTATATAATTCATCTAATGAATCGGCATCTAATTCTAAGTTTTTTAGTTTTTCAGCCATTTCTTCATAGGTAATACTTCCCTTTTTCTTACCTAAAGCAATTAGTTCTTTTTTTCTTTCTTCAAAAGTTTTTATTTCTTCAAACATTATTACACTCCCTTTTTTAATCCCACAATTTCCTCAGCTATTTTAGCTTTATCTAACGGATCTGTCAAGTTTTTCATTTTATCAGTCAGTCTTTTTATTTCTTCTTGTACATTATACGCTTTTATGACATTTATATAATCCTCAATTTCCTCTAAAGTATAAGTATCTTTGGTGTTGGTTTTATTTATTTTACTGATTGTAGCCATGAGATCTGGATCACATTCTACATAATCAATAAAATCAGCTTCATCTATAAAACCGAAGTTTTTATAAAAGGCACTTATTTCTCTGGCTAAAGATCTATATTCTTTTTCTGGTATATAAGTTACCCTATTATTATACATAGTAATTACTTCTGGGCTTTTAAGCATATAATAGACTAAAGCACTTTCCGCTTTTTCATATTTGTCCATTACAGGTGATTTTTTGGCTTTCTTAATTGGCATTATTGGTTTAGGATTTTGAACAAGGTGTTTTTTTATCAAAGATTCATCGATATTTAATTCTGTCGCAATTTTTTTAATAGTAAGCTCTTTTAAAATATCATCGTCAATTTTATTTAATTCACTAATTATTTCACTTATATATTTGGCTTGATCGGTACTAGTAGTCAGATCTTTTCCAGATTTTAAATAAGTTATTTTAAAGTCCATTAAGCTTATTGGATTGTCAATCTTTCTTTGAAATGCTTCTTTACCATATTTTTGAATATATTCATCGGGGTCTAAATTATCTTCTAATCTGATGACTTTTGGGGTTACGCCAATTTTTAAAAGTTCGTTTGAACAAGCCATCGTTGCTTTCGCACCAGCTTCGTCACCATCGAAGCATAAAATTATTTCTTTAGCCATTCTTTTGATTAATGAGGCTTGGACATCAGTAACAGCAGTGCCCATCATGGCAATAACATTTTCAATACCTACGGTATATGCTCGAATGACATCCATAAAGCCTTCCATCACGATAACTTGGTTTTTTCGGCGTGCAATATCACGCGCTCGGTGATAATTATAGATAAGCTCGCCTTTTTTAAATATTTCGGTTTCTCTAGTATTAAAATATTTGGCATTATCTTCTTTATTATAAATACGCCCACTAAAAGCGACTGGACTACCATCTAAATCATATAAAGGAAACATGATTCTTTCATAAAACAAATCATAATAGCCGTTATCGTTTAAACCGACTAAACCACTTTTCAAAACATCTTCACGTTTGAATTTTTGGGTCATTATTTTTGATAAAGTATCGTGTTTTAAAGACAGTCCAATTTGAAATTCTTTAATAGTTTGCTCATTTATATTTCTTTTATGTAAATACTCTCTAGCTTCTTTGCCGGCAGCCGTGTTTAAATTATTAATATAAAATTTTAAAGCTAAATCATATATTTGATGTAATTCTTGATGAGTTTGTTTTTTTTCTATTTTACCAATATTTACTTGTACACCGCCTAAATCGGCAACTTTTTTTACCGCTTCTTTAAAAGAAATATTTTCATAATCCATAATAAATTTAAAAACAGTTCCCGTGGCACCACATGAGAAACATTTGTAAATTTGCTTTGAAGCGCTAACACTTAAAGATGGATTTGTATCATCGTGGAAAGGACAAACACCAAAATAATTTTTACCTTTAGGGGTAAGAGGTATATAAGAGGAAATTACATCGACAATGTTCACACCATTTCTGATTTCGTTAATTTTTTCTTGACTAAGTGTATTCATGAAAATCTCCCCCTATATATTAATATACGATTTTTTTTGCTAATTTCCTTTTTTTTTCATAAAAAAAGTATAATTTTTAAGAATTTACATACAATATTTCTAAAATGAGGTGGTATTTTGACTCTAAAACGATTTAAAACCATTAGTATCTTTGGAATGTTCTTTTTATGTTTTTTAACACATTTTTTATATAACTGGTTTCCTAATCCTTTATTCAGCATTTTCTTTCCAGTGAACGAAAGTATTTGGGAACACATGAAGATGATGACTAGTAGTATTTTAATTTGGAGTGCTTTAGAATACTTTGGATTTAAAAGATGTAGGTGCAATCACAATAATTTTGTTTTAAGTGTTTTTTTAGAAATGATTTTATCGGTAGTAATATTTTTGCTTATATATTTACCAATATATCATTTTACTGGTTCTATTTTTATTTTAAATTTAATTGTTCTTTTTATAACTTTGTATTTTGTAAATGTTATCGGCTTTTATATTTTAACTTTAAGGCCACTACATAAAGAAGTTTTAAGCATTATAGGTATAATACTATTTTACGTTATAATAGGTATTTTAACATATAATCCACCTTTTAATTATATTTTTTTTGATAATACTGAGCATAAATATGGTATTAATATTTATGAACTTTGAGTAAAAATTTTATTTATTTTTTTATGATAATTTAATTGTTCAGCAGCTGTTAAATAGGCTTGCTCTTTAGAACATAATGTATAGATAATATCACCGGGTATGTATACTTGGTATCCACCATCTTTGCTTAAACCTATTTTATTTTGGGTGATCAACTCTTCGACATATGGAGTGTTTTCATCACCTATTTTAATAACTATATTATTTAAATGTATAGATTTGTATGGAGTTACTTTAAATAGTGATAATTGATAGGAGGAATTAGATTTTAACTTTTTTGATTTAATTTCTAATGATTCAATTGGTATTGTGGCATATTGTGATTTTGCTGTCATAAAAATCCCTCCGCTTTCTTGTCTGTTATTATATTCAGCTTGAAATATTTGTCAATTGGTTTTATGATAATTTCCAAAAAATGTCAGATTTTTTTCTGACATTAATTTTAGAAATATACTACTTAAATTTAAGAAGTAGTAAATTGCCATTTTTGAGCATTTGATTGATTACAATTATAAGCTAAAACTGGTGTCCCATTTGCCGTACCAGCACTTTTAACATCTAAACATAAATTTTTACATTTAGTTTTTATATAAAAAGTATTATCTCCAGCAGCTTCTAAATACCAATAAAAGTCATCTTGAACTCTAAATTCATATATTTCAGTTTGAGCACCAGATGATATGTTTTCTGGTGTACTTTCAACATTTAAAAAATATTTTTGATTAGCAACACTACTTTCAAAATTATAATATATAACACCGTCTATTATTTTGGCTGGTCTTATTTTCCATTGCTGGGCGGCAGCACTATTATTTTTAGTATATATTTGAACTATAGTATTGTTTGCTGCTGCTCCGCCTTTAACATCTAATACTTTATTACTATTTGGATTAGTAAGAAAATATGTTCCTCTACCTTTAATACTAGTATTAATATCTGATTGAATAAAAGTAGAATAATTGGTTTCTGAATTACCAGCATATATATTAGTATTAATTTCTGTATCTCTAGCGACATTATTATCTATTGTACCACCATTTACAATTATGGTTGGTTCTCCGCTTTCTGCTACATTAACATAAAGACCCGATCCATAATTAGCTTCATTATTTGTTATTTCTCCGCCATTTAAAATAAATTTATCGGTTTGATTGTTTACATAAATTCCTCCTGCAGTAAGCCCCGCTTTATTGTTTTTAAAAGTTCCACCATTAACTGTAATGGTGCCTCCATTACTGACAGATCCTACATATAGTGCGCCACCATTATTAGTAGCTTCGTTATTTGAAAATGTGCCGTTATCAACAGTTAATTGACCGCCCTCAAACCGTACAGCTCCGCCACGTGGTGCCTTGTTTTGAGTAAAAGTACCATCTTTAATTTGTAAATAAGCTTCTGAAGCATAGAAGACTCCCCCACCACCACCATCTGATGAAACATTATTCGAGAAAGTCCCAGATGATACTACAACTGTTGAGAGATTTAAAACGTTTATGGCACCGCCGTGAGTTTCTGGTAGATTGTTGGTCGAAATATTATGACAATTTTTGATGGTTGTATTTTGGTTTATATTTAATTTAGTACCATTATTTATCATTATTGCCGATCTTTGAGCTTCAATATTATTGCCATCAACTATTATGTTTTCTAAAGTTAAACTTCCTGCCAAATTGTTGATCATATGACTCGTTAAGGAATCTGCTCTAATTAATGAATTAGTATTATTTGTTTCACTATAACTAGTTAGTGTAATGTCTTTGTTTTCATTGAAATTGGCTGTTCGATTTTGGGTAATATTGTTCATCAGGTATATGGTTGATTCTTTAACAGTAGTGGCTTTGGTATAAGCTTTTTCGATTGTTTGATATGGTTTGGCTTTGGTTCCATAACCTAATGTATCACTGCCATTTGATGAGACATATAAATTATTTC
>CALVWP010000039.1 GCA_944367495.1 uncultured Bacilli bacterium | reverse complement strand
CCCATTTGTAATTGATCTAATAGGTACAAAATCATTTGTATATTTACTTCGATTCGTTGTACTCATCTTTTACACACCAACCTTTCCATATAAACTTTTGTCTAGTTGTATAAAATCGATAAACCTCCTGAATAACAACTCTAATATTATGATAATTTGGTACAGGCAATACCAAAAAACCACAAATCACAGCTGGTAATAAATCAACTATAGCAGTAAACAAAGAGTTAGGAGCAATTATTAACAGTAATAATATAGTTGCTCCAACACCAACACCAAATAATATCAAATCAAATGTTTCAAACACCCCAAAAATCAACATAGATTTTTTTGAATTCGCTGGAATTAAAAATTGCATTTAATCACCCTTTCTATTTTTTATTTAAAAAACTTTGGTGTAAATCTGAAAGTGTTGCCTTTTCAGCATTAGTAGCATCTTCATATTTATCACTTGACTTAATATCAAGTACTTTATTATGTGCAGCATCTTTCGCATCTTTCATTGAAGCATAATCCTTAACATCAATTTCCAATTTACTTTCTGCTACTTGTCTCGTTAGTTGTTCACGTTTCTTTATCAACTCGTAATCTTCATCACCTAAAATTTTACCGTTAGAATTTATATAATCTGCAACCATTTTTTCTTCACCTTTATGATAATCTTGCAAATTTCTTTTATAAGTAGCAACATCTATAATACCCTTTTGATAATCAGATTCATTCTTTGCTCTATTAGCTTGAATTACTTTCCAACCATCATGTTTTTTAGCAAGCTCACTAGTAGCTCTATCTTTCACTGCAGAAACTGAATTTTCAATTCCCTCGTAAATCGCTGCTTCTTGATCCATTACTTCTTTTAATGATTGAGCTCCCATTGCGTTTCTAACATAAGAACCAACTCTATATCCAAATTTTGTATTAGTTTTCATTGCCGCATTCCGTGAAACATCACCAGCTACATTCAACGAATTAGATACAACATTTTTACCTCCAGAAGAAAATCCTTTAGCTCCACCTCTAGCAGCTCCGCTAACAGCACCACCTAAAGCTCTTCTTAAAGCTTTTCCTTTACTTTCTCCTGCATCTAAACTAGTTTTTCCTGCTGCAATACCAGAAGTTACTGCTCCCAAACCAGTTCCAACCGCTAAACCAGCCATAGATCCAAAACCACTATCTCTAGCTGTTGCAAATGTCTTAAATGGATTCAAACTCATCTCACCAGTGCCTTTTATGCCAAATATATTTTCAATTATGTTTGGTAATTGTTTAGCAAACATAAATGCTCCAATAACTAAAAACATATATATCCATATATTATAACCTGTATCACTTATCTGTGCCTGAATACTATCTTCACCACCGGCTAACACCGTTGAAGTAATCTTAGAAACTAATAACATAATTAAAAATATAGTTGCGAGTCTTAAGAATAATGAAAAATAAGTAGATGCACATTCTTTAATCCAATTATAAAGTTTACTATTACTAATAGATTCTTTAGGATCCACATATGAAACTATAGCAATAGGTGCAATCATCTGTAAAAAGCATAATTTAATAGCACGAATAGCTATATCTATAGAAAACGAAACTAATAAAAATACAACATAAACACCAGCTATAGTAGATATAATAGGCAAATAATTAATAACATATTCCCCATCTATTTTCCACCATAATAATTTATCAAAATGTTGGAAATTACGCTTATCACACACACCTTCTGCATTACATTCTTCACCTGACCCAGTGTACTTAAAAAAGTCATATAAAGTAACACCAGCAGAAGTAGCATCCTCAGGAAAATTATCTTGTATTGCATTTAAACAAGCTCCATTATTAGCTTGAGCCATATCAACCGAACCAAAAATACCACTAGTCCCACTACAAGAAGTAAAATCAGGTAAATTGGTATTTAAACTATAAAAAGCTCCGAATAACATAAATTCTAAATCCTTAGCCATTACTTCTACGCCTTCTGCATCTATTTTCCCATCAGAAGATACAGTTCCTGAATAATCAGTTGCATTAGCACCTAAAATAAGCTGTCCAATGGCATTACTATGAACAATGGTTTTTTGTACTACCATTGCAGCATTAAATATTTCAGGAACACTAACCAGTAACACCAAAACCACCAATACATTAGTAATTAGCTTTCCCATTCCTTTAGAACTATCACGAAATGCATTAGGATCAACTAAATATTGTAAAAGCGAAAAACTTACTTTAAATAACATAAAAATTCCTAACAAAACATATACATGACTTATTAAACTGTTAAGTGGATTAGAATCTCCACTAAACAAATTTAATTCAGATAAATATATAAATAACTTATAAATTGTTGGAATCAAACCATATACAACATTATCTAAAATAAATATTAAGGTTCTAAAAAGATTTTGTATAATATCCATAATATCCTCCTTTTATTTAAACGTGCTAGCAAAAGTTTATTTAATTAGAATTATTTGTTACATCACAAAATACATTGCCATCTTCTCCAATGCTAACTTCTCCTTCTAAATTACTATTAATAATATTGATTATAAAAGTCAAAATCATTGGTAACAACAACAATATAATAAGAACAATTATTCTTGTAACTAAATG
Source organism: uncultured Bacilli bacterium (assembly GCA_944367495.1). Classification (GTDB taxonomy): domain Bacteria; phylum Bacillota_I; class Bacilli_A; order RF39; family UBA660; genus Coprosoma. Next base: position 1,236 of record CALVWP010000039.1, on the reverse strand, counting down.
ACTAAAAGCATCTTTTAATTTTTCTTCATCTGATCCTACAATTGCTTTTATAAAGCTTATTGACGTCATAACTACAAGTAAAACTATTCCCACTATACTAATTAACCAAAAAGCAATTGATAAAAGTTTCTCTAATTCTCCATCTATAACATAACACGGATCACCGATGGCATTAATTTCATCACCATAACCATGCTCATTTGCCCAGTTAACTATAGTCTGTACATCTACAGTAGCAGAGTAACCCTGATCTTCAGCAGTTTCTGCCACATTTTCTGAATTACGTTGTTCATCAAACTCTTCCTTTGTTATCAAAGTTAAATCAGAGCGCTCATAATCTAATATGGGCAAATCTTTTCCAAAAATATGATAATGATCATCCACATTATAAAGTAATTCCTTAGAATGGTTTTGAGATAAAAACGTAAGTTCTCCCAAAGACCCACATGAACAATTATTATCAAAAAGGTTTTTCACAGAATTTCCATCTAACCCCGCACCTTTTTGAAACCAACGAGAAAACCATTTAGCCTCAGAAGTTTTATCACTTATCCTTCCACTTTCTCCAGTAACCGTATTAAAACCCTTTTCACCAAAAAAAGCAATTTTAGGTTCATATTCTTCTTTGTTTTCAACTTCATCAAAATCACTCTTATTAAATCTTATATTTACCAAGTAATTTGTTTGATAATCACTACCATTATCTTCTGTATGTAAATAACCAGTATAATAACAATTACAATTCTCGGCTGCACTAACATTATCTATTTTAATTAAAACAGCAAACATAATAACCAATATAATTAACAATTTCTTTTTCATATACCATCCCTACTTTGTAATATTGTAACATTCTCATATCTTTATACTACATTAATTATAACAAAAAAAAAAGCAAAAATAAACAATAATATTGGCTTTTAAAGTAAAAAGTAAACATTATTGTTTTATTAAGTTAAACTATCACAAACTTAACATCAAAAAAGAATGATTTTCACCATCCTTTATCTTATTCACCTGAACTATCTTCAGTATCAACACCGTTAATAAATTTTTTGCTACAACTCCAAATATCACTAACAGTTGTCCCATCTGGATTAGCACTATCTTCCACTCCAGATACTAAATTAACAGCTAATTGAACAATGAATATAATCAAAAATACAATCAAAGCAGAAATCAAACGCGAAACAAAAGCCTTTTGATATTTCTTTATATCTTCTTCTTTCTTAGCTA
>CALVWP010000038.1 GCA_944367495.1 uncultured Bacilli bacterium | reverse complement strand
CATTTGTTAAGATATCATTTAGTTTCGCATCGATACTTCCTTTATTTTCGATAGTGACATCATATTCCATGGCATCACCTTTATTATACAAATTAGCTTCCATAGAGGCGGTAGTCATTGTCCAAGTAGGCGTTTGAGCATTTTCACCACTACCTACTGGAGTTCCGTTTGTAACATTAGTTATTTCGATATCCCAGTTTGAGGTTACTTTAGAGGTTCCTTTTACTTCTAATTTAGTTTGAAAGGCAGCATATACTATAGTCATACATAGTAATATACCTATCAAACTAAAGATTATAATATTTCTTTTCTTTTTACTTCTATGCATATTATTCACCAATTATATTTTATCACCCCCCCCCCCCTAAAAATCAAGAGGGCTTGTTATCATTTGAATTTAAAGGGTTTTCTTACAATAAAAAAGACCCCACAACTGGGGTGGTGGGGTAAAATTTTATTCTTTCAATAAACTTTCTAAAGATTCCATGGTGTAACCTTTGGCGGCAATATAATTTAATATAAGTTCTATTTCATTATTTAATTTATTATTGACTTCTATTAGTATAATAGAACCCGGGAGTAACTTCTTTTTGATGGTTAAATAAGGATTATTTTTAACAATTATTTTAGGCATTATGGTGATAGAGTCTTGTATTTGACAGATTTTTAATATTTTTTTATTTGGTTTTTCGGTATAACAATAATTATAAATTTGAGGACCAATATTGGTTATTATTGTCTTCATCCAAACAAAATCACTATCTTCATAATTTTCATTATTACTTAAATTACCAATAGTATGACCATTTTGAATTAATTTAATAATTTGATTGTGATGTTTTTCTAAATATTTACTGTCGATGAAAAATGATGCTTTAGCTTTTTTTTGATTTAAAAGGTTTACTATTTTAGTGATGTCATCATTGTTTTCTGTTTTAAAAACTAAAGCCACAGACATTTTAGTGTTATTTCCACTAATTACATATTTGTCTTTATTCTTGTCTAAAGAATTTTCAACAGTTAACGGTTTATAAACGAGCAATTTATCATCGAAATAACCGATTTTACTCATAGCTTGATAACTTTGATCAACGTCTACTTCTTTTCCGTTAATACCCGGTATGATTGTGTTTTCTTTGATAATAGGTTCGATGGCATTTTCTTTATAGCCATCTTTTTTGCTTTTTATTTCTATAAGTAATTCATCACTCATTTTAGCTGTTGTGCCTACTTTTTCAGTATAAATAAAACTACCTACCATGAGCGTTAAAATGCCGATGATTTCAAAAAATCTTTTCATGTTAATCACCTAAAAAAGTATATGATTTTAACTAGGCTATATGATTTTGTTTTTTCACAATTTGACCTAATTTTTCATATGATACTATGAAGGGGGTAATCTAAATGAATGGACAATATTATATGAATAGGCAGCCGATGAACTTTAATGGTCCACGTCCTGGGAGACCACCTGGCAGACCACCTGGTCCTAATCAAGGAGGATTTTTAGGACCATTTATTTTAGGCGGTATTACTGGCGGACTTATTTCTCCTTTATTTTGGGGTAATAATCGTCCTATATATTATCCTTATTATCCGCCTTATGGGCCTTTTCCATTTTACCGTTAAAAAAGTCTCTAGCTGAGACTTTTTTCGGTATATTCTTTAGAAACTTCATCTAAATCTTTGATTAATGAAAGTATTTCTTCTTCAGTTTTTAATCTAGTACCGCTGGCATATATATGGCCGCCGCCACCATGTTTGGCGGCAACCTCATTAATAATAGGTCCTCTTGATCTAATAGAAATTCTAAAAGTTCCAAGTTCTTTGTCCTCAGTAGCTGTTACCCATACTAGCATTTCGTTTATATGATTGAAACTATTAATCATATTACCCGGAGTGGCAGCATCGACATTAAATTCTTTTAAAGTATCATCATGAATAATTAAGTAACCTACTTTGTTATCTGTAATTTGATAATTTTGAGACATATAACCTTGGAATTTAATCTCTTTATAAGGTCTTAAATAAAGTTCATTATAAATTTTGGTAATATCAATATTTGTTTCTTCTAATAATTTACTGACTAAAGCAAACGTTTTAGCATTCGTATAAGAAAACATAAATCTATTGGTATCAGCAATTAGACCGATATAAAGTTTTTCACCGGCTTCTTTAGTTATCTTTAAATTTGTCTTTAGGGCTAATTCTAAAACCATTTGTGAAGCACTAGAGGACTTATCATCAATCCATTCGAGTTCACACATGGTTTCAACATATGGATGATGATCTATTTTAATTGAATTTTTTATTTTTCTTGGATCGATACCATCAACTCTTCTATGATCTGGAGTATCAGTGACAATTAATAATACATTATCTAAGTTTTCAGGTAATTTATCTAATTCACCAATATATCTAAATTTAGCAGCTGGAGAGCCAATAACATAAACTTTTTTCCAAGGAAAATTATCGATAATAATTTGTTTAAGTCCTAGTGAGCTTCCTAAGGCATCAGGATCAGCTCCCACGTGTCTAGCAATAATAATGGTTTCAGCTTTTTTGATTTTTTTATAAATTTTTTTATATATATTTGGTTTTAACAACATAATATCACTCTTTCTTCAATGACTCTAACAAGAATTAAAACCTGTCTATTAAATTGTATCATATTTTATCTGTTTTTCTAAATTTTTCTATTTAAAAACTGCTTATTTTTTTAAGCAGTTTATAGTATAACCATAGCAAATGTTAGTATTAATATGTTTACAATGGCAATGGTAGCAACTACTTTGATAGCCCATTTAAACCATGTTCCATATTCTACTTTAGCTAGTGCTAGTCCACCCATTATAGCTCCGCAAGTTGGTGTAATTAAATTTACAAGTCCATTGGCGGCCACTAAGGTCATGATTGTCGTTTCTACACTATAATCTAAATTAGCAGCAAGTGATCCAATTATTGGTGTTGATAGTGTTGCTAGTCCAGAACTTGATGGAACTAGAACAGATAAAATAATATGAAGTATATAATTGGTTGGTGCAAATATTACGGCTGGCATGTTTTTCAAAGCTTCTGAAGCATTATAAACAATATAATTATCTAAATAGGTTGTTTGCATTAATACACTGGCTCCTCTAGCAATTGCGATTACTAGTACTACACTCATCATATCTTTAGTACCATTTACGAATGTTTCGACAAATTCATGCTCTTTATAACCATTAATTAAAGCAATTACAATAGATACTAATAAGAACCATAGAGCAGCTTCATAAAAGTACCAGCTACCTAATGGGGTTCCTGTTAGCCAACCAGTAAATTTATCAAATATAGTTATGCCAAATTCTCCCCAAGGAATGAAACCAACGATCATAACTAAAAATGTTAAAGCAAATATGATAAGAGTTAATTTTTGTTTAGTTGTTAATTGGGCTTTTTCTTCATTTTGCTCTTTACCGTATGTTTCTTCCATAGCTTTTTGCTCTTGAAGTGATAAGAATGTTGATCCTTTATCTTTTTGAACTTTTTTAGCATATCTCATTACAAAGAATATAGATATTCCTAAAGTTGTTAACCAAAGCAAGACACCTAAGCCAATAATAATTCCTTGATTGATTTCTATGCCATCTGGAAGCGCACTAACGGCAGCTCCAACTGCAAAAGGATTAATGGTTGATCCTAGTACTCCAGATCCTGCACCAAGTAATACAATTGAAGCTCCTACTAAAGTGTCCATTCTAGCTGCCACCATTGTAGCTGCCAATAATGCATAAAATCCGACTGTTTCTTCAAGCATGCCATAGGTTGTTCCACCTAATGAAAAGATAAACATTAATATTGGAATGAGAATGGTTTCTCGACCTTTTAATTTTTGAACTAAAACTTTTATACCGGTTTCTAAAGCGCCTGTTTTGGTAACAATAGCTAGGAAACCTCCTAAAATAATTACAAATATACAAACGTCTATCGCGTTTTCAAAGCCAAGAATTGGTGACATTAAAATATCTGATATCTTAGCTCTAACGACACCACTACCATTAATAATAGCATCCCCATTAAACTGAGCTATTGGTAAAATATATGAAAGAACTCCTAGAGCAAATATTAAAATTAAAATTATTGAAAAAGCTGATAACATTACTTTGTTTTTCTTTTTGGTTTCTGTCATTATCATCCCTCCTTAATAACAGTCCCAGCTTTTCCGTTTAAAGCAGCATTAGCATTTTCTAATGATGCAATAATCGCTGTGCCATGGTGCTTTTCGGCAAAGTCTAGGCAAGCTTCAATTTTGGGAAGCATACTTCCCTTCGCAAAATGTCCTTCTTTTATATATTTGTGGGCTTCAGCGGTTGTTAGTTTATCTAGGGCTATTTCATTTTCTTTACCATAGTTTAAATAGACTTTATCGACAGATGTTAAGATTAATAGAATGTCTGCTTTGATATTTTCCGCTAATAAAGCGGCTGATTTATCTTTATCAATAACGGCATCAATTCCTTCTAAGCCTTTTTCTTTATCTTGAATAACGGGAATGCCACCACCACCTGAAGCAATGACTATATAGCCATCACTGTTTAATTTTTTTATAACTTCTTCTTCGATTATTTTTACAGGTTTAGGAGATGGAACAACTCTACGGTATCCTCGACCAGCATCTTCGATAAAAGTATACCCTGTTTCTTTGGCAATTTGTTTAGCTTCTTTTTGAGTATAAAATTTGCCGATGGGTTTTGAAGGGTGTTTAAAGGCTTCATCATTCTTATCTACAAGGGTTTGCGTAATAACTGTGAGGCATGTTTTTTGGATATGTTTTTTATTTAATTCATCTTGCAGTGATTGCTGGAGCTGATAACCAATATAGCCTTGGCTCATGCTGCCACATTCTGGAAATGGCATGTCCATGTGGTTAAATATTTCTCCCACTTGGGGACCATTGCCATGGGTTAAGATAATATTATTATTTTTTATTAGTTCAGCTAGTATTGGAACAATTAATTCTATTTTTTCTTGCTGAGTTTTAGGATTATCTCCTAAAGCATTTCCTCCTAAGGCAATAACAATTTTACTCATTTTGATCTTTCATTGTAGCATACATTACGGCTTTAATTGTATGCATACGATTTTCAGCTTGATCAAAAACTTTAGAATGATTTGATTCAAATACTTCATTAGTGACTTCCATTTCTGATAAACCAAATTTTTGGTTAATTTCTTTACCTATGGTTGTTTTTAAATCATGAAATGATGGAAGGCAGTGGAGAAATATTGCGTTAGGACTAGCATTTTTTAAAACTTCTTTAGTAACTTGATATGGTTTTAAAAGTTTTATTCTTTCACTCCATACTTCATCTGGTTCACCCATGGATACCCAAACATCAGTATAAATAACGTCGGCATTTTGGGTTCCTTCTTTAACATTTTCCGTAAAGGTCAAATTACTACCACTTGTTTGAGCTATTTTTTGACATGTGTCTACTAATTCCCTATTTGGCCAAAGTTCTTTTGGAGCACAGCATGTAAAGTTCATACCCATTTTAACTGAGGCAACCATTAGTGAATTTGCCACATTATTTCTAGCATCACCCATGAATACTAGATTGATTTTTTCTAAATGCCCAAAATTTTCTTCAATTGTCAGCATATCAGCAAGCATTTGTGTTGGATGAAATTCGTTGGTTAATCCATTCCAAACAGGAACCTTCGCATAAGTTCCTAGTGTTTCCACTAATGATTGTTCAAACCCGCGATACTCAATACCATCATACATTCTACCTAAAACTCTTGCTGTATCTTCGATACTTTCTTTTTTACCCATTTGTGAACTACCTGGTTCTAGGTAAGTTACACCCATACCTAAATCATGTCCTGCAACTTCAAAAGCACATCTAGTTCTAGTGGAAGTTTTTTCAAATAGCAAAACAATGTTTTTACCTTTTAAATAAAGGTGTGGAATACCTTGTTTCTTTTTTGCCTTTAAATCCTTAGACAAATCTAACAAATATCTAATTTCTTCTTTTGTATAATCTAATAATTTTAAAAAGTTTCTTCCTTGTAAATTCATGTTATGTTCCTTTCTTATTTTTCTCTAACTAACGGCATACTCATACATCTTGGACCGCCTCTACCTCTTGAAAGTTCAGCACTACTCATTTCGATTACTCTAAGGCCATACTGTCTTAACACTTTATTTGTTTCTGTGTTTCGATTATAGACAACTACTACTCCTGGAGCTATGGCTAGAGTATTACTTCCATCATTCCACTGCTCTCTTTGAGAAGCTACTTTATCGCCTCCTGCACATGGAATTAAAGTGATGTCTAATCCTAGATATTGTTCTAAAATTTCTTCTAATGATCCGGTCATTTCTTTGACATTTAAGTCTTCATCACTATCTGGATCATTTCCTTCTTTTATTTCGTATACCTTTAATGTTTCCATGATTCCTGGGTGATAGGTAAATTTATCATAATCGACTTGAGTAAAGACAGTATCTAGGTGCATGAAAGCTCTTGAAACTGGAATATCAAAGGCTAATATTGTGTCTATTTTACTTTCTTTATCTTTAAAAATATTTTTAGCCAACTGATCAATAGCTCCAGCTTCAGTTCTTTGAGAAATACCAACAGCAAGAACGTGATCATTTAGATTTAAAATGTCGCCACCTTCAATATGGCATTCTTCATAGCGGTCATAATATTTAGGTACTTGCCCAGCAAATTTTGGATGGTATTTAAAAATATATTCAGCATAAATTGTTTCTCTATTTCTAGTTACAGAATACATTTTATTTAAGCTTATACCTTCACCTATACTAGCAAAATTATCTCTTGTAAAGTATAGATTTGGCATAGGATCGGTGATGAAATCTGAATCTTCACTTACTAAATCTACTAATGATTTATCTAGTTTTCTTTTTTCATAATCTAATTCACTGATCCTTATTCCTTCCATAGTTTTTAAGACTAAGTCTTTATTATTTTCGATACTATTTAAATATTCTAGTACTAAATACTTATATTTAGGTGTATCAACCCCGGCTTCAGTTATAAATTGGTTGATAAATTGGTTTTTGACATCTGGTTTTTGATTTAAAACTTCGGCCATTAAATCTTCGAGATAAAACACATTTACTCCATTATTTTTTAGTATACTGGCAAATTCATCATGTTCTTTTTGAGCTACTTCAAGATATGGAATATCATCAAAAAGTAATCTTTCTAATGTGTCTGGTGTCAAATTTAAAAGTTCTTTACCTGGTCTATGAAGCAATACTTCTTTTAGTGGTTTTATTTCACTTGTAACATCAATTACACTCATTTTATTTCCCTCCTTATTAATATAATATCATATTTTATATTTTTCGCTTTTTTTTAATATATTAAAATGCTTTTGTTTACACTAATTTACTTTACACGAAGCATTTTTTACGTTTATAAATTAATCTTTAAAACCGTGAATTTTTAAACTAAATGCAGTTTTAAAAAATAAAACTTAATTTACAAGACTTATTACTGGTTTAGAATAAGAAAACGGAAATAAGTCTTTTAATTTTGTTTAATATTAGCTAATATTATTTAAATTATTGCATGACAAAATTACGGAGGTTATTTCCGTTTTTCATACTAATTTCAGTTTTTTCAATATAACTAGAGTAATTGAATA
>CALVWP010000037.1 GCA_944367495.1 uncultured Bacilli bacterium | reverse complement strand
CTTTTACTGTTATATTATATTCTTTTCCACTTTCAAGATTTTCAAAGGTATGAATGTTTTCTTTAGATTCTAACCACTCTTCATCATTTATTTTATATTCATATTTAGCTATATCAGAAGAAGCGGTAGCATTTGTTATTACAGTAATGCTATTTGTGGTAGAACTAGTAGAAATAGTAAGTTCTATTTTATCTTCGGTAGCTTTACTTATTAAAGTTGTATCTTCTTTGATATTATATTTCTCATTTGAATTACCTACTTTATTTTCGCCATTATACCAGCCATCTGGATTATAACCGGTATTTGATGTGATACTTGGTAAGGTTATCTCACATGAGGTTTCGTTATTGTATATAGTGCATGTATCACTTGTTTTACTTATGCTTTGAATGTTTTCGCCCTTTTGATAAGTAACATTTAAAGTTTTAGAATATATGGCATATAAGGTTGTATTTTCATTTATTTGATAACTAGTTAAGCCTACTTTGGCATTCTTATCAGTATTCCAGCCAACAAAAGTATAACCTTCTTTATAAGCTATATTATTTAAATTGACATTACTTCCCGCACTATAATATTCTTCTTTGATATTTACACTACTTCCCCCATTAGATGCATAATCATAGGTTATTAAATACTGATTATCGGGATTATTTATTTCATTATTGTTTTGAACATAATCAAAGTTTATTTCAACTTCACTTGATGTTTCTTCACCTTCATAGTTTGGATTATATTCTATTTTAACATGGATTAATTTAGTAGTTCCGGCTTTTAATATTTCGCCTTTAGTATAACCTGAAAAAGTTATTAAGACTGCTTCATTATTTTCTTTTTCTACATTTGTTAAGATATCATTTAGTTTCGCATCGATATTTCCTTTATTTTCGATAGTGACATCATATTCCATGGCATCGCCTTTATTATACAAATTAGCTTCCATGGAAGCTGTAGTCATTGTCCAAGTAGGCGTTTGAGCATTTTCACCACTACCTACTGGAGTTCCGTTTGTAACATTGGTTATTTCGATATCCCAGTTTGAGGTTACTTTAGAAGTTCCTTTTATTTCTAATTTGGTCTGAAAGGCGGCATATACTATAGTCATACACATTAATATACCTATCAAACTAAAGATTATGATATTTCTTTTCTTTTTACTCCTATGCATATTATTCACCAATTATATTTTATCACCCCCCCCCCCTAAAAATCAAGAGGGCTTGTTATCATTTGAATTTAAAGGGTTTTCTTACAATAAAAAAGACCCCACAGTTGGGGTGGTGGGGTTCATTAATTTATAATTTGGTACATATTTTCTATACTGCCATTTCCAGTTAAAACTGTATCAGTTGAAAGATAAAGAACTGGAGCGACAGTAAAACTACGGTATGCACCATAATTACTTATATAACCTGATTTATCGCTATTATGTCCTGTTAATGAAAAAACAATATAACTAAACTCATCAGTAGAAGAAATTGGCGAGTTAGTTAGAAAAGCAAAATCTACTATTGAAAAATATAAAAACACAAAAAGTCTAGTTAATTCTAGACCATATACTTTTAAAACTTTAATGAAAATATGTAATAAATATAATTTTGAGGTTATCATTAAAGAGAAAAAATAAGAAAAAGCTCCCAATTGGGAGTTTTTTAAGGCATTACCATCATAAATGCACTTGGAACAAATAACAATATTATGGCAGCAACCAGCATGACAATACCAGCAATTAATCTATTGTATGTTCCTATGGTGTTTTCAACAAAGATTTCTTTAATGATGATATTTAAAATAATAAATAAAATGAGACTAGTTATTAGGTAACTTAAGAAGTATAAAATTATATTTAAAACATAGCTTACTTCAGTAATATTTTGAATATCTAACACTAATTTAAATAAGTCTGGTGATGAACTTGCTTGATTTACTAAAGTAAAGGTTGTTATAACACTTGTTATGATTATACTTACAATATATATAAGCATTTGTTTTTTACCAAATAATTCTTGAAGTTTTTGCAATAGGCTTTTTTTCGGAATGTTTATTTTCATATGAGCATCAATACTTATAGCTGCAATAATAATAGCAAGAATACTGATAAAACTTCTAATGAAAGCGGTTTGATCTATGGTAAAGTTAATACCGGTTAAGGCAATGATGGCATAAGTAACTGTACTTGTTAGAACGAATATGCTACCTAGTATCAATCTTTTTTTATTATTATAAACCGAAAGTAGAATACCAGCTAAAAATAGTATAATCCAAAGTGAGCCTAAATTTATGGCATCACTCATACCTTCAGTTAACGCGGTAAGAGTTATATTTGTTTTTTGAGGATTAACTTCATCTAATAGCGAAAGATGAATACTAGTGTTTGGTTGAACGGATGTATTATTTGAAGTATTATTACCATTTTTTATAAGATTTACAATATTTAAATTGTTTTGTTTTAAATTTTCAAAGACAGTTTTCTTTATATCTTTAGCTGTATCATCATTAAATCCCATAAAGGATTTATTACCAATGATTAAAAATGGGACACCATCGTGATTTTCATTTAAAGCATTTCTTACTTTAGAAAATAGTTCATTATTTTCTTGATTATTCCAAACTTCGTATTTTTCAATGTTTAAATTTTCACCCAATTGGTATTTTAGGGTGGTTAAATATTTTTCTTCTTCAGCGCAGTGTGGGCATCCCTCACCATAAAATAAAGTGGCTGTTACTTCTTTGGCTGTTACTTTAGAAAATGGTAAGATCAATAATAACGTTAATATTAACAATAATTTTTTCATATTTACAATCTCCTTACATTAATTTTTGACATATTTCAGCAAAGGCTTTTAAAAAGTTATCAATATCGCTTTGCGTCGTTTTTTTAGATAAGCTGATGCGAATACTAGTGCGGGCTTTGTCTTCATCATCAGTTAACGCTAAAACGGCATTTGAAATGTCATTGGTGGCGCAGGCACTTTGAGTAGAAATATAAATTTCTCGGCTTTCTAAGCTATGCAGTAATGTTTCTGGTTTAATTCCTTTAACACTTATATTTAAAATATGAGGTATAGCCTTTTCAGAACTATTAATGGAAACATTTTGATATAAAGCTAATTTTTCTTTTAATATTTTATTATAGTCTAAAACTTTAGTGTAATCTTCATCTAGGTTTTGATAGATAAGTCTTAAAGCTTTGGCCATACTAGCAATAAGCTCTACTGGTGGAGTGCCACTCCTAAAAGACGTTGTACTTTTACCACCAGCTATTAATGGTTCAATGATAAGATTTTCTTTTTTATATAAAATGCCAATTCCTTTAAAGCAAAAGAATTTATGAGCCGATAAGCTAGCGGCATCAACATTTGTTAAATCAAAGTGAATTTTACCAACAGCTTGAGTTATATCGGTGTGAAAAATTACTTTAGGGTAGTCTTTTAAAAGTTTTCCAATTTCTTCAATGGGCTGGCGAATACCAGTTTCACTATTTACCATACCAATAGTAACTAATACGGTATCGTCTGTTAGTAATTTTTTTAATTCATCTATTTTAACTATACCATTTTCTAATGGAACATAATCGACTTTAAAGCCTTTGGTTTCCAACTGTTTTAAAGGTGCATATATAGATGAATGTTCTAATTTGGTGGTGATGATGTGCTTTCCCCTATTTTGAAATTTTTCCATGGCTTTGATAATTGTGTTATTGCTTTCTGAAGCACCTGATGTATATATTATTTCTGATGGTTTTACTTTTAATATTTTAGAAATTTGCTCTGTCGAAGCATCAATTAAATGTTTAGCTCTAACCCCTAATTTATGTAATGAATTAGGATTGCCTATATATTTAGTAGCTTTTATAAAGGTATCTAGGACGGCATCATCTACAGGGGTAGTCGCACTATAATCTAAATATGTCATAAAATCTCCTTTCTATTTTATGTTACTAAAACCACTACGTTTAAATAATTTTTCTAAATCATAAGTGGAATAAAAGATAATTGTCGGTCTACCATGAGGGCAGTTAAAAGGATTTTTACATTTCCTTAAATCACTTATTAAAGCTTCCATATCTTCTATAGTAATATTGGTATTAGCTTTAATAGCTTTTTTACAGCTCATCATAGTAGCTACTTTTTCGTTGAACTTTTCAATGTCAAAATCTTTGCGAGTTCTTATAACAATTTCAATTATTTTTCTAATAGACTCTTCTTCATAACCTTTCGGAATCCAAGTTGGGTGCTGCTTAACTATAACAGAATTAAGGCCAAATTCTTCAATTTTGAATTTAAAATTTTCTAAGATATGCATATTTTCTTTTAAAATAATAAACTCATCGTTTGATAGTTCAATAGTGATTGGAAAAAGTAAAGCTGTGCTTTCTATATTAGGTTTACCCATAGCTTCTTTAAATTTTTCGTAGTTACATCTTTCTTTGGCAGCGTGCTGATCAATGATATACATCCCCTTTTCGTTTTGAGCGATAATATAGGTGCCATGAACTAAGCCAACGGGGTACATTTCTGGCATGAATTCTTTTTCTTCTTCTTTAATATTTATTTGATAAGAATCTTGGTCCATCACAACTTCATGGACAATATCACCACTTGTCTCATCTTCATAAATGCTATCATTTACAGGTATTTCTGGTTCTTCTTTAACTTCTTCGATTTTTGGAGTATAGTCCGAACGCCTTTCTAAATCAAAGCGAAGCTCTTCCCTTTTGGGTTTTTCTTTTCTAACTGAAACTTCGGGAATTAAATTACGGTCAATAATAGCGGCATAAACGGTTGTTTTAATTAAATCTAGTAAAGTGTCCATTTTGCTAAATTTAATGTCCATTTTGGTCGGATGAATATTAACATCGATAATGCTTGGATCTACTTCAATATTAATAACTGTAATGGGATATCTATTATCTGGTTTATATGAATGGTAAGCATCATTGATGGTTCTATTGATGTCCATATTTCTAACTACTCTACCATTAACAATGGTAACCATATTATTACGACTAGATCTATGAACTTCAGGTAAAGATACGTAGCCTGATATTTCATAATCGGGATTTTCACCTTTTATTTTAACCATTTTTCTAGCAACATCGGTTCCGTATATACTTTGAATAACTTTTAATAAATTATCAGAACCATCTGTTTTTAATATAATATTATCGTTATTTTTTAAAGTAAAACGAATATTTGGTTTAGAAAGGGCTAATTTGTTTATATAATCGGTGATACTGGCAAGTTCTGTATATAAACTTTTCATATGTTTTAATCTGGCCGGGGTATTATAGAAAAGTTCGCTAACGGTAATAGTTGTTCCTTTTCTGGCGTCACCTAAACCAATATCTAATATTTTACCACCATTTATGACTACATGTGTACCAATATCTTTAGAGCAAGTTTTTAAATCAACTTTACTTACAGCCGCAATGGAAGCTAAAGCCTCACCCCTAAAACCTAAAGTGGTTAATCTATATAAATCATCTTCATTTTTAATTTTACTGGTTGCATGCCTAGAAAAAGCTAAAATAGCATCATCTTTGTCCATACCTTTGCCATTATCAATGACTTTTATTTGTCTAGTTCCAGCATCTTCTAGTTCTACTTTAATTTCGCTACTTCCCGCATCAATACTATTTTCTACTAACTCTTTGACAACTGAAGCACACCTTTCAACAACTTCACCAGCAGCTATTTTGTTCGCAAGCAGTTCGTCCATTATTTTTATTACAGCCATACTATCACCTTTTTTGGTTAACCTTCCTTTAAAATTATACCATTATTTGCTTAGAAAAGGAATTTATTCTGGAAAATTAGATGAATTTTCATCTAGGCAAAAGTGTAAAAATATTATATAATATAAATGTTGAACGCGCTGGAATAGCTCAGTTGGTAGAGCAGCTGTCTCGTAATCAGCAGGTCGCAGGTTCAAGTCCTGTTTCCAGCACCATAATAAAAATTACCCTTGATTTTTCAAGGGTTTTTATATTATTGATTGTTATTTATCTTGTATTTTTATTTAAAATTTTTTTGAATTATTTCACAGTCTAATACTGAATCGTCTTTTAAAGATTGTGGCGTTTCTGTGTCAATTGGTATAGGAATGTCGTATTGTTGACTAATATCGTTTATTTGCTCAAGAATTAAATGTAATTCTTGTTTTTGGTAATTATTTAATTCAGCAGGAAGCCAAACAGTACTTGATACATTTGAGCATAATTGAATAATGACATTTCCATATTGAACAGCTTCGTTTTGCCAGAAGGTATCATCTTCATCAGAAAGGCAATAATAATCCATTTGATTTGAGTCATTGTATAAGAGATTATAAATGGCATTTAAAGCATTATAATGACTAGCTACTGCATTAGCAAAAATAGTTTTATCTTTAGTAATTACACAAATGGCGCCTTCTAATTCGTTGACATAAAAATCTTCTAGATCAAACTCATTATTTTCACGAATTATTTCCTCTTCTATTTGTTTTTTATCAAAGTATGCCTCAATTAAATGAATAAATCGAGAATTCTTTTGCCAGACAGCTTCAGTTACTTCATATCCATTTCTAATTAAATTACGGCATAAAGTTTGTATATTATATAAATGAGTATGAACAATAATATTATTTTGCTTAATTTCATAATGCTTAACGTCAGCGTTTTCTAAACATTCAGCTATTTTCTGAGGATTATATGTTTGTTTTAATCTAACAACTACAGTTTCCATTAATTGACCTCGGAGATCCATAGACCGTGTTTATTACAATATGCATAGACTTTAGCATTTTCGTGGTAACCAAAAAAACAAATTGGACTATCTCCTGGTTTAAAATTATGTATTTCAATAGTGTTATCATATTCTAAAGCAACAAAATTAATGTAATGTTCTTCATCCATTGGATGTAATGTTTCCCCTACTTTTACAACTATTTGATTATCTCTAACTTCACAAGTTGGAATATGTTTTTCAGTGGCAGCGGAAGTGGTATTTGGTTTCAACTCTTCCATCATCTCACCGCAGCATATTACAGATATACCACTATTTACAAGTGTGGTGATCACATTTCCACATTTTTGACATAAATAAAATTTACTCATTTAATCAGCTCCATTTCTTAAGAAGATACACTTCTTGGTTATATTTTATATTTTTACATATATTTAGTCAAGCTGTTAAAGTTATTACATACCAAAAAACATGCTTTCTGTCATAAAGCATGCCTTTGGATGGGTTAATAGGTAAATTATAAATTATATTGACAGTTATAACTTATAATTTTGTGTCAAGATCCCATGTATGTACATATTACTTAATAGCTTGACTGATAATATGCATCTTTCTTCCCCTATACTAATCTTCCACATATAAGGTAAGCAAAGAAGATTTAATTATTTTTCATTATTATTTAGCTAAATATTTAAACAAAGCCAAATATGATAAATGATACTGCAAATAATTAAATGTTGTGCATCATCCTATTAAGTAATTTCATGATAGCATGTTTTATTACTTTCTGTCAATATATTAAATAAAAAATTATGGAAGGTGTGTTAAATAATGTATAGTATTTTTATTAAAAAGCATAACTAAGCTTAAATACCAAATGGTGCATGGAATGGGACTTGAACCCACACGAGATTATTCTCACTACCCCCTCAAAGTAGCGCGTCTACCGATTCCGCCACCCATGCGCGTCAAGGGGTTATTCAGTGACAAGTTTTCCTTTATAGTCACTGATACTTCCCTCATATATGTTTTTATACCCCATGTCTTTTAAAACGACTGAAGCTAAATGATTTCTAGAATCATCACCCGAATAAACTACAATGTTTATTTTTTTGTCATATTTTATTTCGTCTTCTAATTTATTATAAGGAATATTGATAGCTTTTGGAATATGTGATTCATTATATTCATCTTTTGAACGAACATCAATAATAACCAGTTCATCTTGTTTTAATACTTCTGAAAACTCATCACTATTTTGAATGGTAGTAACTTTATTTTGAGAACTACTAAGATTTATTACAATTAAAATTAAAATAATTAATATAAATACTAATATTTTAAAACCATTGTTTTTAACTACATTTTCCATAATAATTTCCTTTCAACCTTTATTTTATTAATCTAATAATATCATTATATGTAATTAATAACATTAAAGCCATTAAAAGGAAGAAGCCAATTGAGTGAATAGTGTTTTCCAATCTTGGATCCACTGGTTTTCCTTTAATTTTTTCGATAATGATAAATAATAGTCTACCGCCATCAAAAGCTGGAAGCGGTAATAAATTAATAAACCCAACATTAACACTTAATAAGGCGGTTAAACTGACAATTGACCATAAACCACTATCTGCAGCAGTTCCAACGATACCGAAAATACCTACTGGTCCAGATAAGGCATTTAAATTTAAGCTGCCAGTTACTAAATAGAAAATAATTAAAATCATTTGATGTAGTAAACTAAATGTTTTAGTAAAAGCATATTTTAACGATGCAAAAAATCCCTTTTCTATTTCATCATTGATGGTAAAACCATATCTATAAATTTCTGTGCCATTTTCTTCAACTTTTTTAGGTTCTAACTCAATAGTTTCTGTTTTGCCGTTACGTTCAACTTCTACTTCAATTTCTTCACCGTTATTTACTTGCAATTCTAGGGCTAAAATGTCGTATGTTTTGGCATTTTTACCGTTTACTTTTAAAATTCTATCACCGGTTTGAAGACCTGAGGTATAAGCTGGGTAATCTTTACTAATTTCGCCGACAATAGCTTTATTTTGTGGAGCTCCATTAAACAAAGCGAAAATAAAGAAGAGAAAAATAGCAAGCAAAAAGTTATTCATGATACCAGCTATAACTGTCATGAATTTTTGACCAAATGTTTTGACACTGAATTTTTTTTCTTTAGGAACTGAAGTATCATCTTCAATTTCTTCACCAGCCATTTGAACAAAACCGCCTATTGGAATAAGTCTTATAGAATATTCTGTTTCATCATTTTTTCTTTTCCATTTAAAGATTCTTGGACCCATACCAATAGAAAATTCATAGACGTAAATGCCGGCTTTTTTAGCAAATATAAAATGGCCAAATTCATGGATTAAAATAATTACTCCTAAAATTAAAATGAAATATAATAATGTCATTAAATCACCTCTTTATATGATTGTTATGAAAAACATAAATCCTAATAATACAAAGATAATACTATCTAATCTATCTAAAATTCCACCATGACCCGGGATTAAGTTAGAAAAATCTTTTTTACCAAAGTATCTTTTAATGGCTGAGAAAACCAAATCACCATATTGACCTAATAATGATAAGAAAGTACAAATGATTAAAATTTCAATTTTGGAAAACATTGGATCTATTACTGTGTGATGAAACATAGCTCCAACGAAAACACCCATGAGTGTTCCACCGATCATACCTTCGACTGTTTTCTTTGGTGAAATTTCTTCTAACAGTTTATGCTTGCCTATTAATAATCCTGTTATATAGGCAAATATATCGGTAGTCATCGGTATTAATAATAAGAAAATTAAAAGATTTAAACTAATTGAACGAACTAGTATTAATAAAGACATAGAAATTCCCAAAAATAATATACCACCTATTAGGAAAAAGGCATCGTTAATACTATATTTACTTCTTTCATGGTAAAAAACAGTTGGAATCAAAAAGGCCATAAATAAAGCTGACAATATTCTATAGTCTAAATTAAAAACGTTTGAGATGTCTTTAGAATTAGCTATTAGGATTATCGTTATAAAAATATATGCGATTAGCTGAATAAAAATTGG
The DNA here is from genome assembly GCA_944367495.1 of uncultured Bacilli bacterium. Lineage (GTDB taxonomy): Bacteria > Bacillota_I > Bacilli_A > RF39 > UBA660 > Coprosoma. The sequence goes on along the minus strand of CALVWP010000037.1, from coordinate 2,548 downwards.
TAATTGTTTTTTTGTGCTTTTGGTATCTAAGAATTCTTTTAAAGCAATTATGGAAATAACATAAACGCCAATATTAAAAGCTATGCCACCCATATAAATTAATGGAACTATTATCGCAAGAGCGATAATGGCACTAATGATTCTTTTTTGCATAATCTATACCTCCAAATCTACGATCTCGTTTAGTATATTCTAAAATGGCTTGATCAAATTCATTTTCATCAAAATCTGGAAAATAAGTTTTTGGAAAATAAAATTCAGCATATGAGTTTTGCCAAAGCATAAAATTGCTTAATCTTTGTTCACCAGAAGTTCTAATCATTAGATCAACTGGTGGTAAATCTTGGTATAAATAATGATTAAATGTCTCTTCATCTAATTTATTCATATCTAGTTTGCCTGCTTGAACATCTTTAACTATTTTTTTAGTCGCATCTATTATTTCTGCGTGACCGCCATAATTAAAACAGATGTTGAAAATTTTTTCTTGATACTTACTGGTGTCTTGTTCTATTTTTTCCATGGCTTCTACGACTTTTTTTGATAAATTTTCTTTTCTGCCGGAAAATACGGCTTTAATTTTTTCTTGATGACAAAACTCTAATATTTCTGTTAATTGACCAGTTAATAGATTCATCAAAAAATTCACTTCTACTTTACTTCTTTTGAAGTTCTCAGTGGAAAATAAATAAGCACTTATATATTTTATGTTTTTAGAAAACATATAAGCAAGCAATTTTTTTAAATTTAAAAAACCTTGTTGATGTCCTTCACTTCTAGACATACCTTTTTCTGTAGCCCATCTACCATTACCATCAACTATTATGGCTACATGGTTTGGTACTTTTAACTTTGAATAATCCATTTTACTACCTCACTATCTAATAATAATTATAATATATTTTTAATTTTAAAACAATGTTATTATTGCTGCTTTTGGGAAAAAATAAGAATGTTACATATTTAATAACATTCTTATTTTACAATTAATTTGGACATGTAGATGCGGTTTCATAAGAGTTAGTAGGTCTATTACCACAAACAATTCCTGATTTATAGGTATATGTTCCAGCTCCTTTACTAACACCGCCATCGGTTTTAGCCGTATTATTTTTAATATTTCCACCATTTAAAGTAAATTTCCCATCAATTCGTATACCGCCACCAGAATTATTAGTAGCTTTGTTGTTTTTGATAGTTCCACCACTCATCGTACATTCTGTTTTACATATTATTCCACCGCCATAAGTATATGCAGTATTATTTGATAAAGTACCGTTACTCATAGTAAGTTTTGAATAAGCATATATGCCACCACCACTTCCTACGGTGGTTTTGTTGTTTTCAATAGTTCCTCCTGATATGTTAATTATTGTGTCTTTATCTCCAAATATACCACCACCATAAGTTGCACTATTAGAGCTAATGGTTCCGCCATTCATCGTAAATACTCCGCGGTTAGTGATTGCAGCCCCACCATAATGATTTGTTTTGTTACCACTAATTGTAGCTTTATCTTCCATAGTAATTGTTCCATAATTATATATGGCTCCACCTGAGAATGTTTGAGTTTCGTTATTTGAAATAGAACCACCAAGTAAATTTAAAGTGCCTGTATTTCCAATATAAATTGCACCTGCACTTTCTGTAGCTTCGTTATTAGAAATGCTGCCGCCTTTGACATTTACTTTACCATCATTGATATAAAGTGCACCACCTGATATTTTAGCATTATTTAAATCTATGTCGCCAGCTGTAATTGTCGTTTCACCACCATCTATATATATGGCTCCACCAGTATTTTCAGTACTATTGTTTTTAAAAGTTCCACCATTTATTTCTAAAGTTGTATTTGAATAATAATAATCACTGCTTGTTATAGCAGCACCATATTTGACCGCTTTATTGTTTTCAATAGTTCCACCACTAATAGTCAAATGTCCATTATTACTAATAGCGCCACTTTCACTGGAAGCTTGATTATTAGTAATATTACCTGATTTCATAACAAATGTGGCTCCAGCTCCTAAATGGACAGCACCGGAGGAAGGACTAGAGTTATTAGTGATAGTTCCCCCATCTAATATGACACTGGAACTAGTACTTCCTTCTAAGCGAACTCCCCCACCATTTAAATACCCAGTATTTGTATTAACATTAAAATTTTTAATAATCGCTTTATCATTAATATTTAAATTAGCATTATGAACTATAATGCCACCTTTAGTGTCAGAAATATTACTACCATCTATAATAATATTTTTTAAAGTGATATTGCCAGTAGAGGCAGTTAATAGATAATCTTCTAAAGCTGTACTTTTGATGATGGAATTAGTGTTATCTGTTTCACTATAACTAGTTAGTGTAATGTCTTTGTTTTCATTGAAATTGGCTGTTTGATTTTGGGTAATATTGTTCATTAGGTATATGGTTGATTCTTTAACAGTAGTGGCTTTGGTATAAGCTTTTTCGATTGTTTGATATGGTTTGGCTTTGGTTCCATAACCTAATGTATCACTGCCATTTGATGAGACATATAAATTATTTC
>CALVWP010000036.1 GCA_944367495.1 uncultured Bacilli bacterium | reverse complement strand
CATTTGTTAAGATATCATTTAGTTTCGCATCGATACTTCCTTTATTTTCGATAGTGACATCATATTCCATGGCATCACCTTTATTATACAAATTAGCTTCCATAGAGGCGGTAGTCATTGTCCAAGTTGGAGCCACCGCATTTTCCCCACTACCTACTGGAGTACCATTTGTGACATTGGTTATTTCGATATCCCAGTTTGAGGTTACTTTAGAGGTTCCTTTTACTTCTAGTTTTGTCTGAAAGGCGGCATATACTATAGTCATACACATTAATATACCTATCAAACTAAAGATTATGATATTTCTTTTCTTTTTACTTCTATGCATATTATTCACCAATTATATTTTATCACCCCCCTAAAAATCAAGAGGGCTTGTTATCATTTGAATTTAAAGGGTTTTCTTACAATAAAAAATACCCCACAGCTGGGGTGGTGGGGTGTGAAAATTATACTTTTTTGATTATTATTTTTGGGTTTTTATTTTTATCTAAAAATTTTAATATGAAGAGCATATCTTCTTTGCTTATAGCTATACAACCGCTAGTATAACCTTTATCTCCTAGACAGTGTAAGAAAATAGCTGAACCTTTACCTTTACCATTTTCATACTTTTCGCCATCTACATTATATTCGATATAGACAGCATATTCATATTGCTTTGGGTAATCTATTAAGTGCTCGGCCGATGAAAACTCCTTTTTACTTGTATTTATAATATATGGAAAATTATATGTGTTTGTTTTTTTATTTAAAGAAATTAATTTATTATAGTATTTTGAGTTTTCATCATCTACCCAATAAAGATTATCATTTATTTTAATATATGGAAAATCAATATTTAAATCATGAGTGCCAAAAGCAATTCCAAGGTTAAATTTTCCTAATGGTGTTTTTATAGAACCTTCATATACGTGCTTGCTGGCTCCATTTTTACCAATTTCTACATGAGCTATAGTTTTGATTAGTTTATCATTTTCATATATTTTCATGACATTTTTAGTTCCGATTTCCACTTCGATTAACTGATTATTCATATTTTCCCTTTCTCGTAAAAAAAGTATCTTATCGATACTTATTTCATTTGTTTAGCTACTTCTTCGGCAAAGTTTTCTTCTCTTTTTTCCATTCCCTCGCCTACTTCATATCTATACATGGCAACAATTTGTCCACCATTATTTTTAGCATATGTTTTGACATTAATATCACTGTCTTTGACAAATGGTTGCTCTTCTAGGCATATTTCTTTATAGAATTTATTAAGTCTACCTTGAACCATTTTTTCAGCGATTTCAGCTGGTTTGCCTTCATTCATAGCTTGCTCTTTTAAAACAGTTTTTTCTCTTTCTAAGACATCTCCTGGAACATCTTTTTCACTTACGTAACTTGGACGCATAGCAGCTGCATGCATAGCAATGTCTTTAGCAACAGTACTATCAGTTCCTTCAGTAACTATTAAAACAGCAATCTTACCACCCATATGGATGTACTGTCCAAAGCTTTCGTTATCTTTTTTAGTTACTTTTGCGAATCTTCTTAATGATAATTTTTCACCAATTTTAGCTGTTTTAGCAACGATAAAATCATTAATAGTTCCATTTTCATAAGGTAGATTTAAAACATCTTCTAATGTTTTAACATCGCTTTTTAAAATTGCTTTTAAAGTTTCATTTACTAATTCTCCAAATTCAGCATTTTTAGCAACGAAATCTGTTTCAGAATTCATCTCTAAAATTACAGCATCATTACCTTCGGTTAAAATGGCAGCAACACCTTCTGCAGCGATTCTATCAGCTTTTTTAGCTGCTTTAGAAATTCCCTTTTCTCTTAACCAATCAACAGCTTCATCAATATTACCAGCTGTAGCTTCTAGAGCTTTTTTACAGTCAAGCATTCCAGCTCCAGTTTTCTCTCTTAGTTCTTTTACTAAACTTGCACTAATCATACATTTCCTCCTTTTTATTTAAAAAGATGACTTGACGTCACCTTATTTACTATTTTAAAGCTTCGATTAATTCAGCTTTTTTCATTGTAGAATATCCTTTGACTTCTTTAGCTTTAGCTAATTCACGAAGTTCAGCTACAGTTTTTGCTGTTAAATCTTCTTTTTCGGCTTTTTTAGGTTCAGATTTAACTGTTTCTTTTACTTTAACTTCTTTTTTCACTTCTTTTGTTTCTTTAGGATTTTTTTCTACTTTTTCAGATGACTTAAAATTTTTTTTATCAGATTTACGATCAAATCTTGGTTTTCTATCTTCTTTACGTTTAACTGTTTCTAAGGCTTTTTTCATTATATCTTCGCCTTTTTCTTCTTTACGGTTGTCACTTGTGTATTCAACTATTTTACCACCATTGGCTTCAACAATAGCATTATTCATAACACTAACGATTAATTTAACGGCTCTGATGGCATCGTCATTACCTGGAATTACATAATCAACCATATCAGGATCACAGTTAGTATCAACAATACCAAATACTGGAATATTTAATTTTCTAGCTTCTCTGATAGCGATTTCTTCTTTAGATGGGTCAACGATGAACATAGCTTGTGGTAATTTATACATATCTCTAATACCACATAATAATTTATTTAATTTGTTGTATTCTTTTTTGATGTGAACAACTTCTTTTTTTGGTAAAAGTTCAAATGTTCCGTCTTTTTCCATTTTTTCGATTTGTTCTAATCTCTTAACTCTTCTTCTAATTGTTTTAAAGTTAGTTAATGTTCCACCTAACCATCTTTCGTTAACGTAAAATGAATCTGATCTTAAAGCTTCTTCTTTTACTGCTTCAGAGGCTTGCTTTCTAGTTCCAACAAATAAAACTTTACCTCCATTTGCAGCAATTTCTTTTAAAGCAGCATATGCTTCTTCGATTTTTTTTGCTGTTTTTTGTAAATCGATAATGTAAATATCATCTCTAGCTGTAAAGATGTACTCTTTCATTTTAGGGTTCCATCTTTTTGTTTGATGTCCAAAGTGGACACCAGCTTCTAATAAATAACTCATTGACACAACGGCCATACTTCATTCCTCCTTTTGTTATTTCCTCTGAATATTTTAACAAGTGCACCACCATAAAAGGCACTAGGCACACCAATCCATATTCATGTGTTTTAAAAAAGCCAATAATATTATAACATAACTTTATGATTTTACAATAATTTTTAGTATTATTTTATGTTTTTTAGCTAAAAATATCTTACGGCATAAATTTATAAGGTAATTAATATTTTTTTTACAAAATAATTAATCATTATTTGTTTAAAAACATAAAATAGTAAGGAAAGGAGAGCGAATATGGGTAAAAACTGTAATAATAAAATAGAGCAAATACTTGAAGAAGGTAGACGATGTCAGGCCAAGTTTGGGAATATAGGACCTACTGGACCTACTGGACCGGCTACCGTAGTTGTTGGTACGACAACTACTGGAGCTCCTGGAACTCCAGCAACCGTATCTAATACGGGGACTAATCAAAATGCAATATTAACATTTAGTATCCCCGCTGGTGCGACTGGACCGACTGGACCGGCTGGAGCTACTGGACCGACTGGACCGGCTGGACCAACTGGGGCAACCGGAGCTACTGGAGCTACTGGAGCTACTCCAACAATTACAATTGGAACTGTAACAACTGGAGCTCCCGGAAGTCAAGCCAGTGCGAGCATCACTGGAACAGCACCAAATTTATTTTTAAATTTAACTATTCCAGTTGGGGCGACTGGACCTACTGGTACAGCTAGTACAGTGGCTGGACCTACTGGACCAACTGGACCGGCTGGAACCGCTGGAGCTACTGGAGCTACCGGACCGACTGGACCTGCTGGAACTGCTGGAGCTACTGGACCAACTGGACCGGCTGGAACCGCTGGAGCTACTGGACCGACTGGACCGGCTGGAGCTACCGGACCGACTGGACCGGCTGGACCCGCTGGTGCGACTGGACCGACTGGACCGGCTGGAACCGCTGGAGCTACTGGACCGACTGGACCGGCTGGAACTGCTGGAGCTACTGGACCGACTGGACCTACCGGACCTACTGGACCTACTGGACCTACTGGACCATAATATTAAAAGAAGTGGGCTTTTCAGTCTACTTCTTTTCTATTTTTTCTTTAACAATTTTACTAACTAAACCCATATCAGTTTTACCATTAACTTTAGGCTTTAATGTTTTCATGATTTTGCCCATATCTTTTGAAGATTCAGGCTTTACTTCATCAAACACTTTATTGATAATTTCATTTAATTCTTCTTCAGTTAGTTGTTTAGGCAAATACTCTGATAAAATGTCAATTTCACTTTGAGTTTTTTGAACTAAGTCTTCTCTGCTTCCTTTTTTAAATTCGTTAATAGAATCTTTTCTAGATTTTATTTCTTTAGAAATAACATCTATAACTTCTTCATCAGATAATTCATGCTTTTTGTTTAATTCACTCATTTGAATTGATCCTTTAACCATTCTAATTACAGACAATCTTTCTTTATCTTGATTTTTCATGGCTAATTTTAAATCTTCTAATATTTGATTGCGCATGTTTTTTCCTCCTTTAGAAAAAAGCCATTAAATGGCTTTAATACCCGCGATTTTCACGGCGATAACGACGTCTTGCATTTTTTATGCCTTCTTTTTTAGCATTTCTTCTTCTAACTCCCGGTTTTAAATAACCGTCTTGTTTTTCTCTTAATTGCGCTAGGGAGCCATCTTTACTATTGGCAGCTTTTAGGTTTCTAAGTGCGCCATCAACATTACCGTTTCTCACAACTACTTTTGTCATAAAAATCCCTCCCTTCTTGGCTAAAGATATTATAACACGGTAATTATTGATTTTCAAGGGAAAAACATAATTTTACTTGTTTTTAACTGTGGTTCTAGCACTTATTTCTTCTTATTAATAAGTGAAATTTCAAAATTTGTTAAATTTAGGATATGAATAATAACTGTTTTTACAGAAAAAGTAAGCATGAGCTTACTTTGGACTACAGGTGTTACCAGAACTAATTCTTCTAATTGACGACCCTAGGCTTTTACCTAGCTCAATTAGTAAACTTAAGCCTTTGACTATGGCATTGATAAATGTGGCAGTGATGGATCCACCATTAATACATTTTAAATCCTGATCTTTAATTATCATTTGCCACAAGCTATAGGATTAATGAAACCTTCAACTGCACTTATGAGAAATGTTATTAGGCCACCTAAAATAGCCCATATGCCATATCCTCCACCTGTTATTTGTTTTAATTCGTTACTACTTAAATTCATTAATTCCCCTTTCTAGTTATTACGTTTTTCATCTAAGATAACTTGTCCTTTTTGAATTTTAATGTACCTGTCAAATAGATCTAAATTATCTAGTCTATGTGAAATATAAATTATTGTTTTAAAGGAATATCTTTTAAGCAGTTTTTTTAATATTCTCCTTTCCATATCAATGCTTACTTGATTTAATCCTTCGTCAATAATTAATATTTGAAACTGATTTAAAGCTCTAGCTAAAACAATACGTTGACGTTGTCCACTTGAGAGGTTAAATCCATCTTCTTCAATTAAAAAATAATTGTGTTTTATAAATTGATCAACTTCACATAATTTCATATTTCGATAATTTAATTTTTTTAAAGACAAATTATCTTGTAAAGTACCGGTAAAAAGTATTTCTTTTTGTGAAACATATAGTACACTTGTTATATTATATTTGTTTACTTCATAACTGGCTATTTTGACACTACCAGAATAATTATTATAATAACCTTTTACAATTTTAAATAAAGTAGATTTGCCGCTGCCACTATCACCAGTTACTAGAACTTTACTAGATTTTTCTATTTTTAAATTGATGTTTTTTAAAACATGGTTTTCATCAAATGAGTAATTCAAGTGATGAATTATTATATCACCAGTTGCTTTTATACTTGGCCTGTTTTCAATTTTAAAATTTATTAATTCAATTATATTGCTTAATGCTGAGGTAACTTCGTCGATTTGATAACGACTATTTAACGTGTTTTTAAATACGTCCATTAATAAAGTCATTAAAATATATATACTAACAAAGGAACTTACGTTTAAATTTTTAATAAGCGAAAGAGAGATAAAGAAAACACTTACTAAAATAATACTTTCTTCGATTAAGCTAATATTTTCCTCTTTATATGATAATTTTTTAAAACTAGTGATATAGTTTTGATATTTACCTTTAAAATTTTGGTAAATTTTTGGAGTTATATTTAAATTTTTGATAGTTTCAAATCCCATAACACTTTCATTTAAATAAGAATTTACAGCTATTTTATTTCTCATAGCTTCAGAGATAAAAATTATTTGTCTTTTTCTTATAGCAAAATAGACAAGGGCGAGTAAAAAAAGACTAAATAATAAAGTTTTTAAAAATGCATTAATACAAATTAAATAGAAAAGTAAAAATATTATTATAGGAATATTGATCAAAAATATTTGTAGAAACTGAGTTATGAAATTTCTGATGATATATAGGTCATTAAAATAACTTGTTATTTCACCGGTTGTTTTTCTTTTGTAATAACGATAAGGAAGGTTTAAAATTTTTTTAAAAACATCCATTGAAAGTTCTTTATCTAAGGCAATATTTAAATTTATAGTTATTTTGTTTTTAATAAATATAAATATATTTTTTAAAATAAGCATTCCCATAAAAGCGCAAATAATAAAAGTTATTTCATCTGGCTGTTTAATTAAAATAGGAAGATATAGTGCTGTAAGCAATGATAATACCCCTACTGTGATAGAACTTAAATAAGAAAATATTATTAGTTTTATATTACGTTTTATGTAAGGCTTTAGAAAAGTCCATATTTTAGGTTCGCCTTCAGATACCACTGGTCCACTAGGTTTCATCTGTACCGTTATGTTAGTCCATATCTTTTGAAAATCTTCAAATGAGATTTTTTTAATGCCTATAGCTGGATCAGCTATTAATAATTTTTTCCTTTTTTTATTTACCTTATATACGACAATGTAATGTTTGTAGGAGCGTTTAATATTTACATGGGCTATACAAGGAAGGTTTAATGATAATATGTCTTTCGATTTAATTCCATAACTTTTAAAACCTAATTTGTTTAATGTTTCTTTAATATTATAAGCTGTTGTGCCACTTTGATTAGTATGCATCATAAGACTAAGTTTATCTAGACTTACATAACCATGATAATATTTTAAAATCATTAAGACACAGGCGGGACCACAATCTTTTATAGTGTGTTGCTTTACAAAAGGATATTTTTTTATTATTTCACCTCCCTTATATATTTATATACGACGAAAAGGTGAAGCTTTCCTTTTTAAAAACGAAAAAAAGTTATTTTTCGAAAATTTTTATTTTTTTCGCTCCATAACTTTTCTCTTTGATTAGTTTCAAATTGGTTTCTGGGGCAGCTTGTTCATATTCGCATATGACAATTCCCCCTTTATTTAACAAATCCCTTTTTTCAATGATTTTTAAAGCTGTATTTAGTTGGTTAGATTGGTATGGTGGATCAAGGAAAATAATGTCAAATTTTTTTTCAATTGTTTTTAAAAACTTTTTGTAATCGGTACTAATAATATGTAATTTTTCTTCAAAGTTTGTGCTGTTGTCTTTGATTATTTTTATTGCTTCAGGATTATTATCAATTAAATAACAGATTTTTGCTCCATTACTAATAGCTTCTAAACCTAAAGCACCACTTCCTGAAAAGAGATCTAAAACGGTGGCATCTTTTATATAATTTTGGATCATTCCGAAAAGAGATTCTTTAACCCGATCCATTGTGGGTCTTGTACCGTCAATAGTAAAACCTTTTAATTTTTTTCCTTTATATTTACCACTTATAATTCGCACACTTAATCACCAATTACATTTTAGCACATTATTTTAAACCAACCAATAGTTTTTCTAACATTTCAAAAGTTTCTAAGGTGTTTTCGATTTTGCTGACACGATAAAGTCTTTGAGCAGATTTAACTTCTTTTTCAAAGTTTTTAAATTCATTTGGATTTCTATTTAAAATTTTATACCAATGTGAATGACTTCTGAGATAATTTAGATAGCTTTCATTTTCTTTTATCTTAAACTGAACATCTAAACTCATTAGTCATCAAAGTGTTTATATATTGGTCTTGGTTTATAATCTTTTTGAACATCTTGTTTGGTAGTCATATCTTCTAATAAACTTAAAACACGTTGTAAGCTACTGACTCCATTTTGAATACCATCTAAATCCAAAGTTTTTAAAAAATTTTGTAAATCAAAATTAGTTTTTGGTTTTGGTTCTTCTTTAATTAAATAGTCTTTCCAAGCTTCTTTATCATCTCCATAAAGATCATATATTTCGTAAAAATTTTGCCAAGTCATTTTTCCATCTTTAACATATTTTAGCAATATTGGATTATTTCTTACAAAATCTTTAAATTTTTCCTTTGTCTCCATTTGCATCACCTATATTAATATATTCATTATATAGGAAAAAAGCACAAAAAAACACAATTACGCATTTTGAACATAATTGAGTTTTACTGTTATAGTGGCAGAAGTATTAGCTGGCTGAGTAGTAATATTTGGATCATAAGTGACAGTTACATCATAAGTTTGAGTTTGACCAGCTTCAAGTAAGTCATTTTCATTAATACCTGAAACTGAGAAAACAATTGCCGGATTTTTAGAATCTGTCATTTCAATACTATCAACTTTGGCATCGATAGTTCCTTCATTAGAGATGGTGACTTCATATGTCATACTGTCTGATGGACTTACTAAATTAGTTTTAAATGTTACAGCGGTGTCAGCGACAACCGGTTCAAAAGCTTTGGTAGCATCTCCAATTATGTTTTTAGTAGTCACTTTAGTTATTTTGACATTCCAATTACTATCAATTGATGCACTACCATTTATATTCAAGGTAGTGGAAAAAGCGGCATAGCCTATGGCCATAATACAGAAAATTCCTATCAAAAAATATAATACTTTATTTTTTTTCATCTTACTCACCTATTATGATTATAGCACACGAAACATGATTTTCAAAATTTATTCAGCAAGCTCTTTAGTCATTTCTACTACTTCTATTTTATTTCCATTATGAATTAAAGTTAAACTTCCTTCAGTTTGATATTTTAAGTTTTCTTTATATGTTATGTTAAAATTATAAACATAAGCATTATCATCAGTTTGCTCTTTATAAGTAAATGGTTTATTGTCTAATTTAGTAACTTCAACATCAGTGACTATAGGAAGAGTTTGATTTCTGCTACCATAAACGTCACTTTCAACTGATTTATAAACTGAATCCATAGCTTTTTTTTCGAAATCGCTCTGATACTCAGGATAAATAAATTGTTTGCCTCCTACATCGTTTTTACTTATTTTATTATCTAAGTTAAAGAAATCTGCAATAAACATTTTTGCAACTAACTCGGAATACTTATCTTCATCTACTTCATCAGCATTTAAAACTTTTTCTAGATCTTTGAATAAGCTTTTATAATATTTTGTAGCATCCTCTCTTAATGTATAACCGTAGGCTTCAATTGAAGCAACTTCTTTAACTGGAGCTTCTTCTTTTTTAGAAGAGGTTGCTTTGTTTACAGCCAAAACAATACCAGCAATAATTATTATTAATAAAATTATTAAAATTGCTATCCTTTTAACATTTAATTTACGCTTTTTCTTAGTTATTTTAGTCATTTTTGCCCTCCTTTTATTACTTCATCGGTTTCTTTTGTCTTTTTGATCAAATCATGAACAATAATATCATTTGAAACAGCAATTTCTGTTTCGGCAAGAGTTGTATATTTAGAAATATAATCTTTATCGATTACTGATTTTTCATCGAAAATAATGGCCTGTCCATTTTGACTATCATAGTACATTTTATCGGTGATCCAATTGCCATTTGGAAAGACGACGTAATTTTCATCAGTACTAAATACATCGTGTCCTAAAGCATATTTATCATAAATACCTAACATATTACCTAATGTTGGAAGGACATCATACATACCAGTTACTGTTTTGATTTCTTTATTTATTTTTTTTCTTAATTTTTCATCTTTAGTCCAAATAATAAATGGTACTTTACGATTAAGTTCATAATCATATTTTGTAAACTCATCATATTCAGGATCACTGGCAGAATATTTTGAATCTGTTTCAGGATTATAATTATAATAATAATCATATTCGCTTCTTTTGATTTTAGCATCGTGATCGCCATATATTACTAAAACAGTATCTTCTAGTAAACCTTCTTTATCTAGTTCATTTACAAACTCACCAATCGCTTCATCAGCATAATGAGCGGTGATAAAATATTTACCTAAAGTGGTATTGGTTAAATATTCGTTTTCAACTTCAATTTTTTGAGATGTTGTTTCGTCTGTTTTAGTATAATGATATGTTAAATCTAAGTCTGTTGTATCTTCTAATCCTTCAAATGGTGTATGATTCGTTAGCATGATAAGAAGTCCATAATATTTATCATGTTTTTTAGAGATGTTTTTGATTTTTTGAACTGATTGCCTAAAAAATGATTTGTCTGATAAACCAAGGCCAATAGTTTCATCTATTTTATAATCTTTATCATAGTAATAGAAACGTTCATAACCTAACTGTTTATGCATAACCTCTCTATTCCACATGTTACCTTTATTAGCATGCATACTGAACACATAATAATCTTCATTTCTTAAAGATTTTTGAATTGACGGGTAATCTCGATCCCAATAACTGACAAAAACAGTTCCGCTACTAGCAGGAAGTAAAGATGTACTATAAGTAAATTCGGTATCACTACTTGTTCCAACACTTTCTTGAGAATAAAAATTAGAAAAATACATACCTTCATCAGCTAATTTTTTCAAATTTGGAGCAATTGTTTTTCCATTGATTTGAGTGTGTAATAGATAATTTTGAATACTTTCAGCATGTATTACTATAACGTTTTTCCCTTTAAAGATATCAGTGTATTCATTAGTACTATCTTCTCTAGTGTTTTCTTTATAATAATCACGGAATTCTTTGGCAGCTGTGTCATAACCAAATAACGGACTTATTTGTGGTTTTAAACTTGCGATTAAATCATTTCCTTGGTAAACATATATACCAAACTTCATAACAACATATTCTCTATTCCACTGTTTATACAGTCTACTTATATCAGTTCCAGTTAAAGTAGAAACAAAGAAACCTAAGACTATAGCAGCGGCTACTAATACTTTTAAAACAGCAACTTTTGGTTTTTGTTTGATTTTTAATTTTACGTAATAACTCTGTTTTAAAAGCTTACGGTGAACAAATATTAAAGTTAAGGGCGCCCATATATAAGCAAAGTCTTTTAATTCCATAATGGTTTTTAAAGCACCTGTCACTCCACCTAATTGAAGTGAAGTGGCTAAAAGTGAAAATGAAGTAAACGATACATAATTTGTATAATAAACAGAATTAATAACACATATTAAAGTTAAAATAAACGACCAAGTTATATAATATTTAAATCTATTTTTAGGTTTAAAGAAATAAGCAAAAGCCCCTACAAATAAGATAAAAGCTAAATCAGCTAAAATTGGCGAAATAGCTGTATAATTTTTTACTGTTAAAAAACGAATCAAACAACCATTAATTAAGGAAGTTGTGATAAATGTTGTAAATAAAATGTTATTTTTAAAGAAATATATTACGTTGTCTTTAGATTTTTCTAAAATACCAACTAATTTATGGCCAAATTTTTTCATATTCCACCTCAATTACTTTTAACATTATAGCACGTTTTGATAATAAAAAAAAGTAGTGAGGCTTTTGTGTTTTACTTTTTATACTTTTTTACTATTTATTAAACAGATTATTTGATAGTTGAAAACAACATTTTATTGTTTTAACCATCGGTGGCAATATTATTAGGAGTGTTGTTATTAACAGTTCCCCCTATTTGCTTAAAAGTAGAACCTCTTTTGTAAAATATTCCACCTCCTCCATAGTTTCCCTGATCACTACCAATAACTTTATTTCCTGTAATTGTTCCATTGTTTATTATTAATGTGCCATTACTCCAAATTCCACCACCCCACAAATCAGCCGTATTATTAGATATAATCCCACCATTAATTGTGGTGTGCCCATCATTATAAATTGCGCCATTCCATGCCTTGTTATTTGTAATTAATCCATCATTCATTATTAAAGTGCCTAAATGATGTACGACAGCTGTTACCTTTTCACCAGAAACAAAAATAGCACTTCCTCCAGCAACAGTTTTGTTATTTGAAAATTCACCTCCATTTATAGTTAATGTGCCTCCATTAACCCATATGGCTCCTCCATAATCTTTTTGATTATTAGCATTTTTGAAAATACTTCCATTTTCAACACTGGCAGTACTTCCAATAAATACTATAGGCCATTCAGCTGGGACATTATTGCCATCTAAAATTATGTTTTCTAAAGCTAAATCACCTTTGGTTTGATTTAACATGTAACTAGTAAATGTACTATCTCTTATTAATGAGCTTTTATTATTGATATTATTATAACTTGTTAATTTAATGATTTTATCTTTATCAAAGTTAATTGTACTTGTTATTGTTAAATCAGACATTACGTAAATTGTAACTTGAGTATTAGACGGTGCCACATCATAAGCTTTTTGAATTGTTTTATATGGTTTTTCTTTACTTCCGTAACCATTTTTATCATTTCCATTATTAGATACATAATAATCTCTTCTTATTTTTATATTCCCTTTGGCTCTTAGACTAAGCTGTATATTAAAAGCCGCATACCCTATACATAAAAATAATAACAATGATAAACTGCCAATTATAATTATTTTCTTTTGCTTATATTTTTGATTCTTGAATTTTCGTTTTCGCATATACACCACCATATAGTTTATTCAATTATAACATATTCTAATGCTTTTGTCTTTAGTTTGTAGACATATTTTTGCGGTTTTTTTTGAGAAAATTAAGTAAAGGAAGTGCATATGATGAAACTAAACACAGATGATAACGATTATTACTATATGATAGCTAGAATTAACATTAAAAAATATAGGAAAAAAGCTAAAATTACTACTCAACAGCTCGCTGATAAATCCGGTTTTACTCATCAATTTATTCGTGATTTGGAATGTCTAAAATTAATTAAAAGACCTAGACTTGATAGTTTAGGCCGTATAGCAAACGCATTAAATGTTGATATAAAACAGCTATTTGATAAAGTAGATATTAAAGATTTAAATAAGCTATAACAAGATATTTAGTTATAGCTTATTTAATATTTTGAATGTTTTCAACGGTTAGACCTGTAACTTTTGATATTGTTTTAAGGTCAATATTTTCCTTTAACATATTTTTAGCTATTTTCATCGTAGTTTCCTTAATTCCAAGAGATTTCCCTTCTGCAAGGCCAAGAGATTTCCCTTCAGCTAGCCCAAGGGCTTTTCCCTCATTAGTCGCATTTTCAATTTCATTATATTTAACTAAATTATCAAATAATTCTTTATTCCATTCGTGTAAAACAAACTCATCTTTACTCATGTTTATTGCTCCTTCCATAAACCTTTTTAACTTTTTTTCTGGAAGTATTTGACTTATTATTTTATATAGTTCACTAAAGCTCTTAGAAGTTAATGCTGTAAGCCATATTACATCCTCTTCTTTAATTCCACTATAATATAATTTTCTGTATTTTTCAAGTCCTTTGACAATCATACATTCATTTGATGAGTATATTTTTTTGCTTTTTAATCCATACAAGACTACTATATCATCAATAATTTCTTCTTTTGGATGAGCATTTAAATTAATTTGATATAATTTTTTGTCTTTTAATTTTTTTATATCTTCACCCACTTCAGGTATCATACTTGATAATTTATCTTTATATTTTATGTTTCTTTCTAAAATATTTTCAAATTTACTTCTATTCATTTCTATATCGACATAAATTTTCCCATCTAAAACAACATATACATCAATTACTTTTTGCTTTTCGTTTTTATTTTCTTTAGGAAGTTCACCATCCATTAGTCTTATTTTACAGTCTTCAGTTATATCTAAGGGAATTACTGCTTTTAAAAAATCTCTTAATATATCTAAATTACTTCGAAACAATTTTTTAAATGCAAAATCGTATGTTATTGGAATTAAGTTTAACTCTTGATCTAACTTTTCAAAATATTGTTCATTTAATTTTATATTCATTTTTCTCCTTTCTAGCCCCTTTATAAATTAACATACGATATTTTTAATGAATTTCCTTTTTTACATCAAAAAAGCGGCTATAAAGCCACTAGGAGACTATTACCTATAATACTATATTATGATTTTTAAATCTTTTAAGTACTAGTAGTCTGCAGGTAAGCATATACCGGTAAATATATATGCCCATTAATTATTTTTACCATTTTTTAAATTTTTATTCTTTTTAAAACCAATATATTCGTCAGCATTTATTGCTATACCCATGACAAATATATAAGTCAAAATGTAAATCCAAATCATCATGACAATTATGCCGGAAATACTGCCATAAAACAAACTATAGTTAGCAATATTAGAAACATAATACGAATATACTGATGTAGTTATAATCCAGCCAACAGTTGTAAATAAAGCTCCTTTATTCATGAATTTACTCGATATTTTTTCATCTGGTGAAATGGTATAGATGATTTTTAAAATCCAAAAAATTAATACAAAAGCTACTGGCCATTTTAATAATACAAAAACGAAGTATATATGATTACTAATTGATTTAAATATATCAAATTCCATTACTGTGTCTAAAATTAAGTTACCATAAGCTAAGACAACAAATATAAATATGAACAAAAACATTAGAAGAATTATCATAAAAAAGGCTTTAACTCGATCTTTAATATAATCTTCATTTTTTATATTATAAAGTTCATTTGAGGTAATAATGATAGAATAGGTTCCATTAGAAACTAAGATAAAACCAACAATCATAAAAAACATAACATTACCTGAAATATGACTATTTTCAATAAACGGCAAAACAATTTGAAGAACATTTTCAGGAATAAGCTGGCTTATAGAGTTTATAACTGGTTCAACAATACTAATCATCTGTGAACCAATATAGCCAAATAAAGTTAAAAGAGGGAAAATTGCTAAAACGAGGAAAAAAGCCAGTTGACCAGGTAATATTTTCATTTCCGGTCTAGTTATTAAGTTTAAAATTCGTTTTAGATATGATTTGATCATATTTACTCTTCCCTTCTTAACTTTTTACTTCTTCTTTGTTACTACGCATATCAATTGTTGCTTCGTTTATCGCATCGTCAATAGTTTTAATCTCATCGGTAATCATACTATAACCGATAGCTGCACCAAAGCCGTGTGATAATTCTTTGAATTCTTTATTTAATTTTCTGATGTAAGTGACAACTGATTTTTCATCATGACCAATACTAAAGATTAAAAACTCATTACCATTGGTTCTTAATATTTCACTACCACTTAATTGGTTGTTTATAAGAATGCTGGCAGCTTCAACGATAACTTTATCACCTTCGGCATGTCCAAAATTATCATTAATATATGCGACATTATTTAAGTCAATCACTATAACAGATTGAGGATATGCTTCACTGTTGTCCCAAGTTGAAATATTATCATTTAAATAATTTCTATTTTTAAGTGAAGTTAAATTATCGACATAGCGAAGTTTATCAGTTTTAGATAGTTTGCTGTTAATGTTTTTCTTTTTACTAAAGATAAATTTAGTAATAATAGCAGCGATTGCTAATAAAACGATTACTAAACAACTTAAAATAACTTGCAAACTCTTAATATTATTATTTGATAAAAGTATTTGATTATAACTTTGATTTATCATTTCTTTATAATTTACGAAAGATAGATAGAAATTAAAATAATTATGAATTTTTTCAAGGTTATTATCCTTTTTACTAATAAAACCATAGTTATCTTTTATATCTAAAGTTCCAATTTCTTTATATTCTTTTAAGTCACTGCGCACATAATAATCATAAGTATATTCATCGATGGCAGCTAGCTCGTTTAGTTTTATATTGTTTATAATATCTTTAATATTATCATACTCTTTAATTTTAACATCATTTTGTTTTAATGTTTTAGCAATTTGACTACCTTTAATAACAACAACTGTCTGCCCTTTTAAAGAAGAAATATTGTTAATAGTTAAATTAGTGTTTTCTTTAGATACAATAACAATTTGGTTATTATAAATTGAAATAGTCTTATTACCTTTTAAATTTTTTTGATCGATATTGCCAGATAATAGGTCAATTTCCCCATTTTCAAATGCTTGATGTAAATTTTCTAAAGATGAATACTGTTTATAGTCAATTTCTATTCCAGCACTTTTGGCAAAATCATTAATTAAAGTATGATTGAAACCTTTTAATGAACCGTTTATTTTAATATCAAATGGTGGGTTTTCGACAAAACCATAGGTATATCTTCTACTTTTAAATTCAGTTTGATCTTTTTCAGGAACTTCTTTATAAGTAAAATAAGTATTAGCTAAATAAGTGCGGAAGGCTTCTTCATAGTTATTACTTTCCCATTTATTAAAATATTTAGTTAAAATATTATTTAATTTTTTATTATCACCTAAAGTAATCACATAATTTATTTTGTATTCTGTAATATTATAGGCAATAGATAGATCGTTTTTTAAAATTTCTTCTAGGTAATCTAGTCTTGGTAAAACTATAGCATTTACTTCACCATTATTTAATGCTTCAAGTTCACTTGTATAATTTTCATAAGTTTTATATGTTAAATTAAGAGAATCTTTTAAGTAATCTTGCGCTTGTTTTAAATCATTATTGATAACACCAATATTCAAATTTGCTAATTCATTAGACTTAGTATAAAATTTATTGTCTTTAGTAACTAATACATAATGATCTTGATAAAGAAGTAAATCGTTATTATTAACTTTATCTTTTTTAGTAAGCAAATACTGATATGTTTGATTATCATCTTGTTCATATGATAATTTATTAAATTCAAGTTTGGTGTTTTCTTCTAAAGATGTTAGAAAATCAAAGATAAGTCCATCACCATTATCACTTACTATTGGAATGCTATTTAAAGTAGCAAAATCAATAACATTATTTCTGTTTTCTTCAATCCATCTTTTATCACTAACAGTTAAAGCGGTATCTTTATCTTCTCTAGTAAAAAAATAGGTTACACCAATTGAACCTAAGATTAAAACAATAATACTGATAAGTATTTTAATTTTTTTACTCACTATTTCCAACCTCACTTCCAAAATCAAAGTTGTCTTCTGTTTTATGTTTATAGCCAGCAATTGGGTAATTATCATTTTCTTCTTCAGTGTCGATTAAAACTTGAATGTCATAATAAGACTTATCATCATCTTTAATATTTTCTAAAATAACATCACCCAAAGATTTGGCATCTTCTTTTTTCATATCGCCACTAACTATAATGATAAAATCTAAAATGCGACCTTCATTATTGTAAGTTACATCAGAAACGGCTTGGTTTTCTTTTAAAGTGTTTTTAATTTCTTCGATAGTACTTGAAGATATTTTATGATCTTCAATACCTTTTAGCCTGTCTCCATATTTATTATCGCTAAAAAGTGGCACAATAAATAGCCATAGCATAATAATTATAAATAAAATTAAGAAAATTATTCCGCCAATTAAACATTGTTTTTTATGATTTTTAACAAAAGTTTTCATAATATCACCTCAAACATTATACTATATTTTACATTTATTTTCAAACTGTATTAATTTGGTATGGGTTTTCTTTACTACCCGTTCCACCAATAATTTTAACATTTTTGTCAAGAGTTAAAACTGGACGAATATTTAAAACGTTTTTAGAACTAGTGGTACTTAAAAGGCCACCATTTATAATAGAAATATTATCATCTACACTATTTAAAGTATATTCTGGTCCATTAGATTCTGAAAATTCTGATAAATAGTTGCCTTCTTTGCAAGCGACTTCAGTTCCAGTTTTACAATTTAAATTATTTGATGCATTTAAATAATCTTCGGTTGTCAAAAGACCGGCCGCAAGCGTTTCTTGTTTTAAACATTTATCACCATCATAAGATGTACAGAAAGAAGATGATTTAAAATTGGAAATACTATTTAAACTGGCAAAAAAAGTGTCATTTAGATATGTTTTGACAGTCGATAAATCAAAGTTTATATTGCCATTTACATCCCAAGCGATTTGAGCAGTGTTGGTATTGCTGATGACTTTAACACTGCCATCTTCGTTATTACTAATAATTCTCCATAGTTTATCATCAATTTTTATATAATTATCCGGATTATCGCCTTTATACACACCAGAGTTAGCTAATAAGATGTCTTTTTTTTTTGAATTTTCTATTATGGTATCAGCTAAGGAAGTATTCACCAATAGTTCATCTGTTTCATCCTCATTATCTATGTAATTATAGGTAAACTGTTTTATATCTTTGTCATATTTTATTTCTACAACACCAGATAAGTTTTTACTACTATCACGAGGATCTTTAATTTCTTCGTCAGTTATATAACCTTCACCTAATAAAGTGTCAACATCTAGTCTATATACTGAGCCATTATCTGGAAGGGTATTAGCATTGTCAATACTCCAAGTTTTAGCTGCAGTAATGATAACGTTAACTTGATCTTTATAAGCGCTTTCCCTAGAATTTTTAATAACGCTGCCGATAGCAGGGTAAACGATTAAGGCAATTAAACCTAATATGGCAACAACGGCAATTAATTCAATTAAAGTAAAGCCAGATTCTTTGTTTTTCATATTCTCACCTACTTTAATTAAATTATAATGTAAATGATAGTCAAAGTCAACCAACACATGATATAATACATGTATATTTTACGGGGTGATGTTATGGTTGAACTTTTAAGTCCGGCTGGTAATATGGAAACATTAAAAGCAGCGATAAATAACGGTGCTGATGCTGTATATGTAGGGGGTAAAGATTTTGGCGCACGAGCTTTCGCTCCAAATTTCAGCTTTGATGAGTTAAAAGAAGCTGTTAAATATTGCCATTTATTTGGTGTTAAATTATATGTTACGGCCAATACAGTGGTGTTTGAAGATGAAATTAAAGACTTTATAAATTATATGAAATTTTTATATGAAATTGGAATTGATGCAGTAATTATGCAGGATTTAGGGATGATTAGCTTAGTTAGAAAATTAATCCCTGATTTAGAAATCCACGCCTCAACCCAAATGAACTGTCACAATGACAATAGTTTATGTTTACTGGAAAATATGGGCATTAAAAGAGCTGTTTTAGCTAGAGAGATGAGTATAGATGAAATTAAAAATTTGAAGTGTCCTATTCAAAAAGAAGTATTCATTCATGGAGCTTTATGTGTTTCTTATAGTGGTCAATGTTTGTTTAGTAGTTTAAATGGTGGTAGAAGTGGCAATAGAGGTAGTTGTGTTGGCTCTTGCCGGCTTCCTTACGAACTATATGATAAACATGGGAAAATTAAAACTGAGGGAAAATATTTGCTTAGTACTAAAGAGTTGTGCTCAATTTTTAATATTAAAGAAATTTTAGAGACTGGAGTCGATAGTTTAAAGATTGAGGGAAGAATGAAAAGTCCTGAGTATGTGGGGTATGTGACTCATGTTTATAGAAGACTTATCGATGAATATTATTCAGGTAATAATCCTAGGGTCACTGACGAAGAGTTATATAATTTAAAAACTCTTTTCAACCGACAATTTACACAAGGCTATTTATTTGAAGATGATATTTATAATACTAAAACACCTAATCATTTAGGCTCACCTTTAGGTAAGGTGATTAAAGTTAACGATTATAAAATATTTATTAAATTAAATAACGAGTTATACCAAGGAGATAGTATTCGCTTTTGTGAAAGTGCGAAAGGTATGACTGTAAATAAACTTTATAATGAGAAAGGATTACTTGCAAATCATATAGCTCAAGGTAATATAGCAATTATAGATAACAAAATACATCTTAAGAGTAAAGATAACGTTAATAAAACCATTTCTAAGATATTAATAGACATGATACGCGGTGTTAAGCCTAAAAAAATAGCTATATCTTTTAAACTTAAGGCTTTATATGGGCAGCCACTAGAGCTTTCTATAAGTGATGGAACTAATACATTAAAAGAAAAGTCAATTATATTAGAAAAAGCTTTAAATAAAAAAACAACTAAAGATGAGGTATATTTAAAATTAAATAAACTAGGAAATACTCCATTTTATTTAAATAAATTAGACTTGGAACTAGAAGATGTATTTATTCCGATGAGTTATTTAAATGAACTTAGGAGAAATTTGTGCGCAAAACTAATAAGTGAGAGAAGTAAATGTGAAAATAAAATCACTTTTAAATATGAGAAAAAGATTATAAACGATAAAGATAAAAGCATGAGTTTTTTGGTTAGAAATGAAAAGCAGCTAAAAATGGTTTTAGGTAAAGGTAGAATTTATACTGAAAATTTTAAACTATATAAAAAATATAAAGATTTAAATGTGTTTTACAAATTACCTAGAATTATGAATAACTTCCCTAATTTTAAAGATGAAAACTTACTTGTTAGTGAACTTGGTGGAATTTATAAATATTCCAAAGATAATAATGTGATTGCTGATTATCCACTTAATATTACCAATAGTGAAACTGTTAATTTTTTACATAGTATGGGTGTTAAGATTTCAACTATTTCACCTGAAGTTAAAGATTTTGAGTTAGAAAAATATAGCTACCCTACTGAAAAAATTATTTATGGCAGGCCAGATTTAATGATATTAAAAAAATTTAGAGCTGATGGTGAATATTTAAAAAATAATATGAACTATTACTTTCCAATTGTTCACGGTGATTATACTACTATACTTCACCATAAAAACATTAATTTAAAAGGCATGGGAAGAGTTATTTTGTATGATGAAAAAGAGATTAAGCAAATTTAATCTCTTTATTATGTGTATTTATAACACTATTGTAAATGGATCTTCAACTTCTCCACTTCCACTCAAGCTGATATCAGAGCTTAGAGTAATGGCGGGAAGAACCGCACCAGCATAAATCGCGCCGAAGTAGCTCAAATAGCCGTCGCTGTACACGCTAAAGACGCGGTAAGAACTACTGGCAAGAGGCGATATTGTCCAATAATCGTCTCCTTTAAATAGCCAATTCGTTGTTTTACATATATCTCTGTTATCATCATTTAACATATTACTTCCACATTGTTCTTTATTTGTATTTGCTCTTAAATATTCACTGGCTGTAATTAACCCTACACTGGCTGTCTGTGACTGCGTTCCATTTTCATCTGCTATTTGTCCAGCTAAATCATTATTATCATATGTTACTGCACCTATACTCCACGTACTAGGTACTATTTTATCTTTATTTGCTGTTATATTCTCTAAATATTCGCCATTTAAATATGTCTTCATACCTGAAGTTTCCCATACATTACTATTTCCTGAATCAAATGCTCTTCCCGAAAGTAATTCATTTCTGACAATCTTTATTCTACCATCAGCTTCTACAGAAAGGATTTGCCAAGTTTCATTATTAAAAGTTATATAATTGTTTGGATTAGCTCCTTTATAAAAATATCTTCCGCTCTCATATTCATCTTGATATAATCCGTCAGCTCCATCTGAAGCAAGTGGTAAAGTTATTCCTCCTACAGTTGGTCCTTCTGGCGCTGGTGGAGTTACTGCACCATTACTTTGTCCATAATCTAATGTTACCGTAATTGTGGCAGTCGTATTTTCTGGCTGACTTGTAATACTTGGATTATAAGTTACTATTACCGTTAATATATCAGTCTCTGATGCTTTTAACTCATCTCCCTCTTCTATTCCACTTGTTTCAAAGGTTATTGCTTCATTATTTGAATTACTTACTTTTATACTATTTAAAACGGCATCGATATTTCCCTCATTAGCTACGGTTATATCGTATTTCATCGAATCTCCCGGTGATACTAAGTTTGTTTTAAAAGTAGCTGTTGTATCGGTATAACTAGGTTCTATAGCATTACTTGCACTACCACTTTGTACATTACTTTGTATACCAGTTATTCTAACTAAGAAATTACTCCCTATATTAGATGTACCTGTTATTTTAAGCTGACTTTGAAATGCCGCATAACCAACAGCCATTATCAATAATATCGCACACAGTCCCATGATTATATAATTTCGCTGCGTCCTATTTAATCTTTTATTCATTACACTTCTTCCTCTCTATGATTAATTTAACTATATTATACCACGCTTTTGTCCTATTAGGAAAAAAATAATTATTCTAATTAAGATATTATTTAATTAGGTGGTTAGCATAAAGAATAATTTAAGTAATTATTACTCTAATTTAGTTAAAATGAATTTAAAAAAATTAAAGGAAGAAAGAGGCTGGAGCATTACTAAAATGGCTTTAATCTTAGGACTTAGCGATAGTTACTTAGGACATTTATTAAGTATGAAATCACCTAAAACACCATCTATTCAATTACTCGGCTGTATTTGTGAAAAGGCAAATGTGTCGATTACTTATTTTTTTGAAGATAAATAAAACTACTGTTTAATTGGTTCTATAATAAATAGTGTTGGTGAGTAAAAATTTCATTGACACTATTTTATATAAAAAAAGAGTCATCAACCAGAAACTCATGATAAAATATTAATTGGTAAAACATGAAAGGATCTGATTAA
>CALVWP010000035.1 GCA_944367495.1 uncultured Bacilli bacterium | reverse complement strand
GCAATCCCATAAGAAATTCTCATTCTCTCTTATTAGGTTCCCCTACCAAAATTTGGGTTTCTTACTTGCGGGGTTTACCACGTTTCACTCTTTTATTTCTAAAAGCATCGTCACTGCGGCACTTTATAAAGCATCACCATATCAAAAGACTTAGGTTAAGCTTTGCCGTTAGTCAAAAAACTACCATAGGTTATTTATTCCCTATGCACAAACACTACAGTCATCACAGACTGTGTAAGCATGGACTTTCCTCTACATTATAAAAATGCAGCGTTTGCCTAAATATTATTTACTTGTCTCACCATAAATTATTTTTTCAAGATTAGAAAGACGTCTTAGTAAATCTGCATTAGAAACCTCTGTTGGAGCAGCACTTCTTAAAACATCTAACTTAGTTCTCGCATTGCGAACTTCTTGTTTCAATCTGATATTATCATCGATCAAATCTTTTTTTTCTCTTTCCAAATCTTTAATCATTGAAATCATTTCATCATAATCGCTTATTACTTCATCTAGAAATTTATCTACCTCTTGAGGTCTATAACCACGAGTGTCAATCTTGAACTCTTTTTCCAAAATATCTTTTGGTGTAAGTAACAATCTTTCTTGCAGCACGATTATCCCCTCCTTAAACACTATCATTTTCTCAAAAAAAAACCTATTTGTCAATGTCAAATAGATTTGTCAAAATTACTTTAATACTTTCTTTTTCACACTTTCCATAACTATTTTACCGTTTTCATCGACTGGAAAAACACTCAATCTTTCACCATTAGAACTAATATCTAATAATCTTTGCCTTGTAATATCAATTTCCCTAACAATCTCTACTTGTTCATCTAAAAGTTTCATAATCTTATTTGAAAGTACTTTTCTTTCTGCTTCTACAGGTCCATAATTAGAAAATGCATCTATAAAATCGTTTAATTCATCATCGTTTTCACAAGATAACACCAAATTTAAAATATAATTTAAATCATCAGTCTTATCTTCTTCTAAATCACCTAAACTATTAACACCACTCATTATAATCTGTTTTCGCAAATCGCCATTTACAAAATCAATTGCCTTATCATTTTGCATTATAGCCGTTTTCACTATCATAGGATCTTTCCTTAATTGCCAAGAAGCATATTCTAAATTTAGTCCATTTGCTCTAACGGCCGCAAGTACTACCTCTCTATCTTCTTTCGCACTCAAAGAAGCAAACTCCAAAGACATACCATACTTAACCTTTCTAATCCACTCATTCCTAGATCTTTCACTAAGCATAAAACCACTCCTTTTAAAATATGGGCTCTATTATAGCATTTTTAAAACAAATGTCAAAAAAGCTACTTTAAAATAGCCTTTATTCTTCTAACGCCCGCACTACTAGATTCTTCCTTTTTAATCTTAAAGCAGCCTAACTCTCCAGTATGAGCAACATGCGGTCCACCACAAAGTTCCATTGAAACATCGCCAATTTTATAGACGGTCACAATATCAGGATACCTATCTATAAATGTACACTCTGCTCCCGATTCAATCGCATCTTTTTTGCTCATTTCTAATTTTTCAACAGGTAAATCCTCATCAATCCATTTATTAACCAATTTTTCTACTTCCATTTTTTCTTCATCTGTTAATTTATGATCACAAGGAAAATCAAATCTAAGTCTTTCGGGTGTAATATTACTACCGAGTTGATGAACTTCTGGTCCAACAACTCTCTTTAAAGCCGCATTAAGCAAATGCGTAGCTGTATGATATTTAGTCTCTAACTCACTATTACCAGAAAGGCCACCTTTAAATTTACCTTTAGAAGCTGTTCGTGATTTTTCTTGATGTTCTTTAAACTTTTCATAAAAGCCACCAATATCAACAGACATACCTCTATCTTTCGCTTCTTCTATAGTAAGTTCAATTGGAAAACCATAAGTATCATATAATTTAAAAGCAATATCTTTATCAATTAAATTAGTATTACCTTTAACCAATTTTTCAAATTCTCTTAATCCTTTTTCAAGTGTTCTATTAAATTTCTTCTTTTCATTAGCTAAAACATCTAATACTACTTGCTTGTTATCTTTAAGTTCACTATAATATTTTTCATATTTACTTATAATAAGTAAAGCGATCTGCTGATCAAAATCACTGTTAATATCTATACCAAGTTTTCGTGCTTGACGAATAGATCTTCTAATAAGTCTTCTTAAAATATAACCTTGATCTGTATTACTAGGTTTAATGCCTGCTGGATCCGCCGCAATAAATACTGAAGTCCTAATATGATCAGCTACAATCCTCATAGCTTTTTCGTTACCTTCATAAGAAAGACCCGTAATTTTTTCTAACAGATTTATTACATCTAACCATATAGAACTTTTATAGTTATCATCCACACCTTCTAAAACAGCCACAATACGTTCAAGTCCCATTCCAGTATCAACATTTTTTTGTTTAAGTTCAGAAATATTACCGTTTTCGTCTTTATAAAATTCCATAAATACATTGTTCCAAATTTCAACCCATCTATCATCTTCTGGATCAAATTTCAAAGGAATCTCATCGTTACTTCTAAAATAAAATATCTCTGTATCTCCGCCACATGGACCAGACTCACCCGCAATCCAAAAATTATCTTTAATTCCTAAATAAGCAATCCTATCATCACTTATTCCAAGTTCTTTCCACCTATTGGCAGATGTCTCATCTCGCGGAATTTCATCATTCCCCTCAAAAACTGTCACCGCTAGTCTTTCCAAAGGAATATGCAAAACCTTAGTTAAAAATTCAAAACTGTAACCAATAGATTCTTTTTTAAAATAATCTCCTAAACTCCAATTACCTAACATTTCAAAAAAAGTATGATGCGTTTTATCACCGATTTCATCTAAATCAGTCAGTCTTACACATTTTTGATAATCACAAAGCCTTTTACCATAAGGATGAGGTTCACCCATCAAATATGGAACAAGCGGTTGCATCCCTGCTGTATTAAATAAAACCGTTGGATCATTTTCTGGTACAATTGGACTGCTTGGAATTTGTTTATGACCATTCTTCTCAAAATATTTTATAAATTCTTCTCTAATATTCATGTTCTACCATCCTCACTACTTCCAAAACTTTTTTATTCAAATCATCTAAAGTTCCGTCGTTATGAATCACATAATCGTAATTATTATACTCATCTAATGCCAATTCCGTCAAATGATTTTGCTCATTTTGTGATAAAACACTATCATAACCATCTCTAATAACTCTAATATTAATCACATTATCAAAATTTTTCTTTGGCCATTCCATTTCATTTGGAAATCTTGCATCAGAAATAGTAATAATATCAAAATAGTAACTATAAACTCTAATATCTTCACAAATTCTTCTAACAAATAAATCATTATCTATTTTTTTTCTTATAATATCTGTCCCAAGCTCCTGAAGTAATTTTCTAGGCTTAGTCTCTTCATTACCATCCCAATTACTAATTCTTTTCGCATATTCTTTAATATAACTTCCATAAGCTAAATTAATAACCTTTAAACCTTTTTGCTCATATATATTTTTAATATCTAAGGCAATCGTATCTTTACCATGTCTAGCCTTTCCCGAAATCACATAAATCTTCATCTAATCTCCCCTTATAGAAAAACCACTAAACCGTGGTTTCTTTTTCTAAAGTTTCTTCTTTATCTAAAATACCATATTTATTGTCGTAAAATTTAAACACTGTTTTTAAAGCAGCTATCACTGGTGTTGAAATAAGCATTCCAACAATTCCAAAGAAATATCCAAAAATTAAAAGTCCAAGCATAATTGTAACCGGATGTAATTTAGTCGTCTTTGACATAATAATCGGCTGTAAAAAATTTCCTTCTAAAAATTGAATAACTGCGATAATCACTAAAGTTAAAATACCAATCGTCGGACTTTGTGTTAATCCCACTATCACCGCTGGCGCTCCACCAATATAAGGACCAGCATAAGGAATAATATTAGTTAATCCACAAAAAAGTCCGAATAACATTGGAGCTTTAAGTCCAATAGCCCAAAAAGCTAAAGATGATAACACAAATATTAAAGTACAATCTAAAATTGCCCCTTTAACATAACTTCTAAGTGAACCATTAACTTCATCTAACAAAGCAACCGTCGTTTTTCTAAATTTTTTAGGAATAAAAGTAAACAAATTTGAACTATTGTCAAAATTAACAATTAAGAAAAAGCCAATAATTAATCCAAGAACAAACACTCCAAGACCTGAAAACAAACTAGAAATAAAGCCCAAAATATTTTGCGGCATAGTCGTTGTTACATTAGTCGCAAAAGCCTCTAACGATGTTAACGCTTCGTGTTTCATTTTTTCAAAATCTATCAAATCAGAATTTTCTAAACTATTAAATAAATCCAAACTCCATGCTTTTACCGTATCAAATACATCAGGAATAATACGGGCAAACTCCCGGACTTGATCAATTAAAAGAGGTATTAAAGTAACAAGCACTAAAACAATAACTAAAAATATAATTAAATATGTAATTACCGCTCCTAAAGTCCTTTTTATTTTTTTACCTTCAAGCCACTTAATAAACGGATCAAAAAGCCATGCTATTAAAATACCAATAAAAAGTGGTAAACAAATTTCTAATATCTTAAGTATAAAATCCAATATTTTGGTTTCTTTAAATAATCTAATGACTACATAAGCAATTGCGGCAACAAGTAAAAAATATAAAACTCTCAAAACTTTAGAAGCTAAATCAGTAACTTCATTGACTTTTTTAACATCTAAATCTTTACTAATTTTTCTTCCAAACATATTCCTTAAACAGTTAATAACTCTCTTTCTTTTTCCTTTTCTTTTTCATCAATTACTTTATTATACTTATTGATTAATTCTTGAACATCATCCATTAAATTGTCCTTTTCATCATCAGTCAAATCGTCATTTTTCTTAATTTCATTATTGCTATCTTGTCTAATTCCTCTTAAATTAATCTTACCCTCTTCGGCAATTTGTTTAACCTGCTTAACATATTCTTTTCTAGTTTCTTCAGTTAAAGCTGGAATGTTTAAAATAATACACTCACCATTATTATTTGGTGTAAGTCCAACATTAGCCTCATAAATACCTTTTTCAATATCATTTAAACAAGATCTATCAAATGGTTTAATCATAAGTTGTCTTGCCTCAGGAATTGAAATTGTAGCTAAAGACTTTAAAGGTGTAGCAGTTCCATAATAACTAACCATAACACTATCTAATATAGCTGGATTAGCCCTTCCTGCTCTAACATTCGTAAAGCGTTTTTCCATTGTTTCAATCGCTTTTTTCATCTTATTTTCTGTTTCGTTTAAAACATTGTCCATCATATCACTCTCCATAAAATAATTATAATATATTTGCCCTTCATAAGCAAGCAAACCAATAAAAGTTTCCTATTATAATTATATGATTTGTCACATTTGATTTTATCAAGATTCAAAAGTTATTTCACTTTACCAAAAAGAGCAAAAAGAAGTTAAACTAAATTAACTCCAAACTCCATAAATTAACTTATCTTCTTAACTTTTTTTGCCGGACTATTCAATAGGAAAAATCAAATATTCATCTAAAATATTAATCTCAAATTCCATAAACTACAAAAAAGTAGTCATATAAACAGGTAAATATATTATTCCATCATCTTCCTTATAATCACCTGTATGAATTATATAAGGCGTAGCTAAATAATTATTATATTTTTTTATAAACTTATTCAAAGAATTCAACGTATAATTTTTTGAAGACTTAACTTCTATTGGCGAAATATTGTGTCTATTAGTAATTAAAGATTTTGAAATAAGAAAGTCAATTTTCATTCTATCATCACTATTATCTCTAGAACTATTAGAATAAAAATATAATTTATAACCACTAGCCACTAACATTTGTGCTACCACATTTTCAAGTATCATCCCACCATTATATTCTAGTTTATCAAATAATATCTTTTTATAAA
>CALVWP010000034.1 GCA_944367495.1 uncultured Bacilli bacterium | reverse complement strand
TGATTTAAAAAAAGAAAAATTAGATAGTATGATTACGGTGGAAGAATACAAAAAAGAAGAGGAGTTAGAGCATATTGCTGAACTTTTAGGTAATATGTTTGACGATAGTGGCAATGATTTGATAGATGTAAAAAATGAGCATTTAGAAACGATGATGCCATATTATAATAAAGTGGAAATATTAGCAGGTGAGATAGCTTCTAAATACTTTAAGGGTAAATTTAAATTTTCTAAAAATACTTATAATCAAGAGAGTTTTGATGCGGTAATCGATAATATAAGATATTTATGTTATGTTGATATTTATAACGAAAATGACGATGGTATTAATATTATCGAAGTAAAGGCGACAACGACTAAAAAATATTTAGCTTTAGGTAGTTCAGATGTTTCAATATTTCAAAAAGGTAATGATGGTATATATTATTTACTAGAGGATTTAAATTTAAATATTACAGATTATATGCCTTTAAAGGTTTATGAAAGGAATAAAGATAAATTATTTGATAAGTATAGTAGCGCAGGACATTATATTTATGATATTGCAGTTCAGAGATTTATTATTGAAAATGATATGAAGAAGCATCACGAAAAGAAAAAGGTAAAATATTTTTTAGCAGTTTTAAATAGCAATTATGTTTTTGATGGGAAGTATGAAAATGATGAACCGATTTATGAGACTATAAATGGTGAAGATATTATTTCATATATTGATGTTACAAGCATTACGGAAGCTTTGATGGAAAAGATATATTTAGATAGTAAAAAAATAAAAAGTTATATCGATAATTTAGATGGATCTAGAGTTCCTTTAGGAAAGTTTTGTGAATATAAAAAAACAGCAGGGTGTAAGTGGTGCGGGCTTTGTTTTGATGTTTTGCCAGAGAGGCATTCAATATTTTCTTATATGAATAATAATTTTGGCTTTAAAAAGGGTGATAAAACATATGATACTTATGATTTAATAAATGATGGAAAGGTTAGTATGTTAGATATACCTTTCGATATGCTTAGTAGAGAGAAAAATAAAATTCAAAGAGAATGTGTTTTGAATGATAAAGTATATATGAATAAAGATAAAATTAAAGATGGTATTAAGCAGATAACTTACCCGCTTTATCATTTGGATTTTGAAACGTTTCCTTGTCCGCTTCCTAGATATAAAGGGGAAAGGCCATATAGTCAATCGGTATTTCAGTTTTCTTTGCACGTTGAGAAGAAACCGGGAGTTTGTGACAAAGATAATGATCATTTTGGTTATTTAGCCCCTGATCATTTGGATCATAGGCTCGATTTAATTAAAAAAATGTGTGAGCTTATTCCTGAAGATAAAATGGTTTTGGTATATAATGATTCATTTGAAAAAACTAGATTAAAAGAACTGGCCTATATTTTTCCTTTTTATAAAGATAAATTATTAAAAATAAGAGATAATGTTTTTGATTTGATGAATATTGTAAAAACAAGGTCAAATTTATATGAAAGTTTAGGTTATTTTAAAGATGAAGCTAAGATGTTTAATTATTATCATCCAGATATGGATGGATCATTTTCGATTAAGAAGGTTCTTCCTTTATTTTCTAATTTGACTTATAAAGGGATGGAAGTTGGAAATGGGGTTGAAGCGATGGTTACTTATGCGTCTTTTCCTAAGCTTTTACCGTTAGATTATAAGCACAAATATCAAAAATTAGTTGAATATTGCCAGCAAGATACTTATGCGATGTTTGAGGTATTAAATGGTTTAAGGAAGAGTGTTAAATAATGTCAAATTTTACCAGTTTTCTTGCGCTTTTAAAGAAAGAAGTATATAGTTAGTTATAGGAGGGGTAGAAATGATTTTTCCATCAATCGATGCATTACTTCAAAAAATCGATTCAAAATATTTACTAGTTAATGTAGCTTCTAAAAGAGCGAAAGAAATGGATGAAACTGGTTATTTTCAAATGAAAGAAAGCGAATATAAATCTACAAAAAATATTGGTAGAGCTTTAGAGGAAATTAACAACAATTTAATCCATGTAAAAAAGGCTGAATGATAGCCTTTTTATATTGATGCTGCTACACCAAGTCCACCAATTAAGATAATTAAAACGATAATTATAATTAGTATGCAGAAGTATGATCTAGCAAAATTTTTAACGTTGACGTTAGATGAACCACCTAGGGCAAAGACGATTAATAAAATCCATCCAACAATTGGGATCATAAATAACAGTTCATAACCGAAGTAACCCCACATAGAAATAGGTTTATATTCATAAGGAATATTTTGAACATTAAAATTTTGTCCTTGGCTTTTTTTTAACTGTTTGCCACAGTTTAAACATACATCCGCACCATCGTTTAATTTGTTACCACAATTTTGGCAGTACATTCTCTCACTCCTTACTATTGACATGTTATGTCATTTTAATTTTAACATATAATTAAATTAGATGTAAAGAATAAAAATTTGTTGGATGAGATTGATTTTTAATTGATTTTATGGTAAATTATTAGAAGTCGGAGGGATACTATGAAAATACTTTTAATTATTGTATCTATTTTATTAATTGCAATTGTGCTTTTACAAAGTGGTAAAGCAGTAAGTCCTGATAGTAATATTATGGGTGGTAATGACGAGTTATTTGCGAATAGAAAAGAAAGAGGCGGAGAGCTATTTATAACTAGGCTCACAGCTTTACTTGGGGTTGTGTTTTTCGCTATATGTATTATTATGAATTTTATATAAAATAGGTAGAGTAAGCAGAATCGGCATTTGATTCTGTTTTAATGTTTATTTAAGGTGGTTGATAAGTATGGATGAGAGAGGTAAATGGATAGATATAATTGCTAAACTATATAGAGATCTTCATATGTCTAAAGGTGCAATGCATGGGATGAGCGAGTCAGATAAAAAAAGAGATAAAATATTAAATTATTTTGAGAGATTAGAAAAGCTGCATCAAAGGGTATCGGAAAGTAGAAGAAAAAGTGATTTAAAATTATTAAAAAAGCTTTATTATAATCTTTATGTGATAAAACCTGAAGATATTCCAGATAGTTATTTTGAACGTGAAAAGAGAATAATGCGTGAAAGAGGATTTGGAGATGTTAAATTTTCTCCCTTGCAAAAACAGAGTTTAATTAGACGAGTTACCGACGATCAAAAAGAGTCACTTGATAAATGGATTGAATATTTTTTGTTTGATGAAGATAGTAAACACTACGCAATGTGGGAAAAATATTGGGTGTTTCAAGGGTTACAAAATTTAGGTAAGTTTAATAAAGAAACTGGTAAGTTTTCGAGAAGAGATAAACATACAGTATACCCGTTTCCATTGGTTGATAGAAAAGCGATATTTATGACATTAAATTTAATGAGAAACTTTATAAAAGGAAGGCAAGGTCAAGAAGAAATAAGAAGTGCTTTGGGGAGTGGTCATTTTAAAACATTATATGAATATTCTATTAAAAGTATAATGGAAGAGGAAAAGCAAAATGATAGTATTGATGGTAAATGGGTAAAATATGAACAAGGATCTGACTATAATATATTAAGAGCTTCACTTCAAGGATATCACACCGGTTGGTGTACAGCAGTAGGCGATACTTGGGCTAAAATGGATTTAGCAATGGGTGATTTTTATATATATTATACTTTGGATGAAAATGGCGAAGCTAAAGTGCCGAGAATAGCAATCAGAATGTATGGTCATGACAAAATTGTGGAAATAAGGGGAATAGATAGTAATCAACATATGGAACCAGAGATGATACCAATTTTAGATAAGAAGTTAGAAGAGTTTCCAGATAGAGATAAATATAGGAAAACAGAATATGATATGCAACTTTTGACAACAATAGATCATAAGGTTCAAAAAGGCTATGCACTTAACACTGATGAATTAAGGTTTTTGTATGAAATTGATGGCTATATACAAGGCTTTGGTGGAGGTAAAGATCCTAGAATAGATGAAATTCGAGGTAAGAGAGGTATTAAAGAAGACTTAATTAATATATTTAATGGTAGTGCTGGTGAAGAGGATGGATCAATAGAAGATAAAAGAATAAAGGTTCATAATGGAAATTTAATGTTAAATTTTTTAGATGATGCGAATGGGTTAGTTTTACCAGAAGTGGTAAATGGTGATCTTTACTTGAATGGTTTGATTAACGTCAATGGCTTAGTTTTACCAGAAACGGTAAATGGTAGTCTTTATTTGGTTAATTTGCTAAATACTGAAGGTTTAAATTTACCGATTGTAATAAAAGGAAATCTTTCTTTACCTAGCTTAACAAGTGCTAGAGGACTAGTGTTACCTAGAATAATAGGTGGGAATCTTTATTTGGATGGGTTAACAAGTGCTGAATATTTAGTGTTGCCAGATATAGTAAACGGCGAACTTTCGATGGAAGGCTTAGTGAGCGCTAAAGGTTTGGTACTCCCTAAAAAGATAAGTAGCCTTTATTTAAGTGGTTTGCAGAGCGCTGAAGGTTTGATTTTACCGGCAGATTTTCCACTAGAAAGGTTATATGTCTCTGATGAAATAAAAGATGAGTTAAAAAATCATCCGGAAGAGTATTATAAAGATACAGAGGAAACTTTAGAAGATGAAGAAGTTAAAGGTAAACATTTTAGATAAAATAGGTAAATATATGTCAAATTAGAATGTTTTAAGTTAAGAATAATAGAACTTATGATAAAAAACATGAGGAATTCTATTATTTTTTTTTGAATTTTGCTATAATTAGATATAGGGTGGTAAAGTATGAATATATATAGTATGACCATTCATGATTTAGAGGACTATTTTTTAAAAATGGGTGAGAAAAAATTTAAAGCTATTCAGGTTTATGATTGGCTTTATAAAAAAAGAGTTCATTCATTTGACGAGATGAGTAATATTAAAAAAATAGTGATAGACAAATTAAAAGAAGATTTTAAAATAAATAAACCTTTGATTTTGCACGTTCAAAAAGGAAAAGGTGTTTACAAGTATTTGTTTGAACTTTTTGATGGACAAAAAGTTGAAGCGGTAGTGATGAAGCACGATTACGGTAACAGTTTATGTGTATCAACTGAAGTTGGCTGTAATATGGGATGTGCTTTTTGTGAAAGTGGAAGGCTTAAAAAACAAAGAGATTTAGAAGTTTATGAAATGGTTTGTCAAATATTACAAATTGAAGAAGATTTAAAGGTTAGAATTTCGAGGGTTGTTCTTATGGGAATTGGTGAACCTTTTGATAATTATGATAATGTGATGAGGTTTATCGATATTATAAATAGTGATTATGGACTAGCTATAGGTTCTAGGCATATAACAGTATCAACGTGCGGCATTGTACCTAAGATAAGAAAATTTACGAAAGAAAAAAGGCAAGTTAATTTAGCTATTAGTTTGCATGCTCCTGACGATGAGATTAGAAATAAAATTATGAAAATAAATAAAGTGTATCCAATAAAAGATATGATGGATGCTGTTAGAGATTATATTAAGGTAACGAATAGAAAAGTTACTTTTGAATATATTATGCTTAAAGATGTGAATGATAGTGATGAATGTGCTTTAAAACTTTCGCATTTGCTTAAGGGAATGCTGGCATATGTTAATTTAATTCCTTATAATGAAACAAGCCATATAGAGTTTAAAAAAACTGATAGAGATAAAATTATGCATTTTTATGATATACTTAAAAAAAATAATATCAATGTAACGGTACGCAAGGAATTTGGCGGCGAAGTAAGTGCGGCCTGCGGACAATTACGTTCGAACCATGAGGAGGGAAAATGATGGAATTTTCATATTTAACTGATCCCGGGCAAGTTAGAGATCATAATGAAGATAGTGTGACAGTTGTTAAAAATGGTTCAGGTGAAATTTTAATGGCAGTAGCTGATGGTATGGGTGGACACAAAGGTGGCGAAATTGCTTCGTCGATTGCGATAACACATATTGGTAAGAGGTTTATTGATACCTCTTCAGTAGGTAATAAAGAAGATGCTATTAATTTTTTAAAAGAGATAGTTAGTGAAGCTAATATGTTACTTTACAAATATATGGAAAATAATCCTGAAAGTGAAGGTATGGGAACGACAATTGTAATAGCGCTTTTAACGAATGAATTTTTGCTTTTCGGAAATATTGGTGATTCTTCGGGTTTTGTAATTAAAAATAAAAAAATATATAAAATTACTAATGATCATACACTAGTAAATTTACTTGTAAAATCAGGAGAGATCACTGAGGAAGAAGCGAAAGATCATCCGCGAAAGAACGTATTAATGAGGGCCCTTGGAGCTAATATGACTGTTGAGATGGATGTTTTTGATGTTGAAAGAGATGTTAGTGGTATTTTACTTTGTAGTGATGGACTGACAAATATGCTTGATGAGGTTCAAATCGAAAATGTTTTAAACAGTGATTTAGATATTGATGGAAAAGTAAAGAAACTTATTAATAAGGCTAATAATAGAGGGGGAACTGATAATATATCAGTGGCTTATTTACAAAAGGAGGAAAATGAATGATAACAAGAGGACAAATGATTAATGATCGTTATGAAATTATTAGGTCAATTGGTGAAGGTGGAATGGCTAATGTATATTTAGCTTTAGACACTATTTTAAATAGAAAAGTAGCCGTTAAAATTTTAAGGGGCGATTTGGCGGAAGATGAAAAGTTTGTCAGACGTTTTCAAAGAGAGGCTATTTCAGCTAGTAGTTTAAATGATCCTAATATTGTTGAAGTTTATGATGTTGGAGAAGATGATGGTAAGTATTTTATCGTTATGGAATATGTTCAAGGGTTAACTTTGAAACAGTTAATTAAAAAAAGAGGTAGTCTTACTTTACCAGAAGTTGTCGATATAATGCTTCAGCTTACTAGTGCGGTAGCACATGCGCATGAAAGTTATATTATTCATAGAGATATTAAACCGCAAAATGTTATTATTTTAGAAGATGGTAGAGTTAAAATAATGGATTTTGGAATTGCTGTAGCTTTAAATGCTGGTGAATTTACACAGACTAATAGTGTGATGGGAACGGTATATTATATACCGCCTGAGCAAGCTAATGGGGGAGCAGCTACAACAAAAAGTGATATATATTCACTTGGTATTTTGATGTATGAATTAGTTACTGGTCATGTTCCTTTTAAAGGTGATAACCCAGTAGAAGTAGCGATTAAACATATGAATGAGGCAATACCTAGTATTTGTGAATACGATCCGGAAATGCCACAATCAATTGAAAATATTATTTTGAGAGCAGCGGCTAAAAATCCTAAAAATCGTTATGATTCAGCTTGGGATATGCATGAAGATTTAAAAACGGCTTTAGACAAAGATCGTTTCAATGAGCCTAAAATAACTTATAAATATTCTGAGAAAAATTTTGATGATGAAGAGTTAGAAAAACCACTTGGCGGTAGGATGGCTCGCAATGCGGCTAATGCTGAAACTAAAAAAGACAAAAGAATGAATAAGGTTTTAATTATTTTGGGAACGATTGTGGGAGTTTTAATTGCAGCAATGCTTTTTGTCTTTATACTTTGGCCAAGTATTTCTTCGGGATCTGATGTGGAAATTCCAGATGTTCAAGGTATGACCGTAAAACAAGCTGAAAGTACTTTGAAAAACAGTGATTTAAAGATTAAAGGAAAAGTAAAAGAAGAAGCTAGCGATGATGTTGAGGAAGGAAAGGTTATTGGTACTGATCCAGAAATAGGTGAAAGTGTTAAAGAAGGTACGGAAGTTACCCTTATAGTGTCGACTGGATCTGAAAAAATTAAGATAGAAGATTATACTGGTCAGGATT
This sequence comes from uncultured Bacilli bacterium, assembly GCA_944367495.1. GTDB lineage: Bacteria > Bacillota_I > Bacilli_A > RF39 > UBA660 > Coprosoma. Next base: position 8,698 of record CALVWP010000034.1, on the reverse strand, counting down.
TTGATGAAGTTAAAGAAAAGTTAGAAGAAGCTGGTATTATGGTTGTTAAAGGTGACAAAGATGTAACAACTGATTCAGGTGCTAAAGAAAATGAAATTTTAGAACAAGATGTTGAACCAGGAACAGAACTTGGTGAAGGTGATACGATAACTTTAAGCGTTCCAAGCTTTTATATTACTTATCCTAATTTTACTGATGGAACTTATACAGAAGCTGATGTTAAAAAGTTTTGTGATGATAATGGACTTACTTTAAATGTTACGTCTAGTGAAGATTTGAGTAAGAAAGATGGATCTATTACTTATCAAAATAGAGCAGCTGGAAGTAGAGTTAGTAAAGGTGATAATTTAAGAATAATTGTAATTAAAAATATTAGTGAGGGAACAGAAACTTCTGATACTGGAGATATTGAATAATGCAAGGTAAGATAATTAAATTAATTAGTAATGATTATACAGTGAAAAGTCAAAATAACATTTATGTATGTAAGGCAAGAGGAAAGTTTAGAAATATAGGTCTTTCTCCTTTAGTGGGCGATGAAGTTTTGTTTGATGCGGAAAATAAATATATTTTAGATATTTTGCCTAGAAAAAATGAGCTTTATCGTCCAGCTATAGCTAATGTTGACTTGGCTATTATTATTACTAGTTTAAAAAGGCCAGATTTTTCGTCTAATTTATTAGATAAATTTTTGGTTATATGTGAATATAATAGGGTTAAACCGGTGATTATTTTTACGAAATACGATTTACTTGATGAGGGGGAAATTAAAACTATTAATCCTATTATAGATTATTATAAAAAAATATATGATGTTTATATCAATAGCGATATAGATGAAATAAAAAAAATATTTAGAGGTAAAGTAAGTGTTTTTACTGGTCAAAGTGGAGCGGGGAAGAGCACTTTACTTAATAGAATAAAGCCAGATTTAAATTTAAAAACTGATGAGATATCAATGGCCTTAAATAGAGGTAAACATACGACAAGACATACGGAATTAATTGAGGTTTGTGGTGGTCTAGTGGCTGATACACCGGGCTTTTCAGCTTTGGAATTTCAAGGTATGAGCAATAGTGATATTAGAGATAATTTTATAGAATTTAATCTATATAGAGATGAATGTCAGTTTAGAGATTGTTTTCACATACATGAGAGAAAATGTATGATTAAAGATAAAGTACTTGATGGAACTATTTTAAAAAGTAGGTATGACAATTATGTAAATTTTCTAAAATGAGGTGATTATAAATGATGAAGATTGCGGGTTCTTTTTTAAAAATTCAAAATAATTTTGAAAAGATTAAAAAATTAGATGAGGTATGTGATTATATTCATTTTGATGTGATGGATGGACAGTTTACAGAAAGACCTACTCTGGCCTTAAGTCAAATGAAAAGTTTAAAAGATTTAAAAAAACCGATTGATGTTCATTTGATGGTTTTAGATTTAAAAAAATATATTGATGAGGTTTTAGAATTTAATCCGGAAATTATTACTTTTCACATAGAGGCATGTAATAATATTAAAGAAATAATCGATTATATTCATGCGAATAAGGTTAAAGCTGGTGTAGCTATTAATTTAGATACTGATGTCGATAAAGTTTTACCTTATTTAGATGATATTGATTTAGTTTTAGTTATGAGTGTTAAAGCGGGAGCTGGCGGACAGGTATATACTGATATTACTGATAAATTAAATAAACTTTATGAATATAGGTCTGAAAATGGTTTATCTTATTTAATTGAGGTTGATGGTGGCATTAATGATACAACTATTGGAATGCTTAAAAAGGCTGATATTGCAGTTACTGGTTCATATGTAACGAATGCGGAAAATTATCAAAGTCAAATTTATAAGCTTAAAAAAGTTTTGCGAAATGGTTTTACTTTAGCTGAATTACTTGGAGTTATTGTGGTTTTGAGTATTTTAGGGTTGGTTGCAGTAACGGCTATTGATAATAATATTAAAAAAGGCCGATATGATACTTGTTTAGTTCAAGAGAAAAATTTAACTGAAGGGGCGAAGATGCTGACGACAGATTACCCTAATTTATTACCATCAGCTGGCGGAGTTTTAGAGATTCCAGTTAATGTTTTACAAGACGGTGGAATGCTTAATAGTCAAGTTATCGATAATGGTTATATTGATGATAATTTGGTTAATCCAATGACTGATGAACCTTATGTCGATTCTGCTAGTGGGGTTTTGGTTAGGGTTACGACGAATAACGGAAGCAACTTTAATTATAAAGTTATTTATAATGATGCTGATGAGGCTTGTCATAGATAGGAGGCGTCTTATGAAAAAAATTACTTGTGATGGAAATGAAGCTTGCGCCCGGGCTTCTTATTTGTTTACAGAGGTGGCTGGTATTTATCCGATAACACCTTCTAGTCCAATGCCAGAACTTATTGATCGATGGGTGATGGCAGGTGAGAGGAATATATTTGGTGAAGTGCCTAAGGTTATAGAGATGCAAAGTGAAGCGGGAGCAATTGGTTTAGTTCATGGGGTTTTACAAACAGGTATTTTAGCTTCAACTTATACAGCTAGTCAGGGCTTACTTTTAATGATTCCTAATATGTATAAGATTGCTGGTGAAATGCTTCCTTGTGTGATGCATGTAGCTGCACGTTCTTTGGCTACGCATGCTCTTAGTATTTTTGGTGATCATCAAGATGTTTATGCGACTAGAAGTACAGGTTTTTGCATGTTAGCTTCTTCTTCAGTGCAGGATGCTTACAATTTAGCTTTAGTAAGTCATTTAGCTAGTATTGAATCTTCTTTACCGTTTATGCATTTTTTTGTTTGTTTTAGAACTAGTCATGAGCTTAATAAGATTGGTATTTTAGATAGGGAAGAGATAGAGAAATTAGTACCTTATGAGAAGATAGAACAATTTAGAAAAAAAGGTTTGAATAATGAAAGACCAGTAACTAGAGGTACTAATCAAAATGGCGATATTTATTTTCAAGAAACGGAAGCCCGAAATAAATTTTATGGTAAAGTGCCTGATATAGTAGCTAATTATATGAATAAAATTAATGAACTAACCGGACTTAATTATAAACCATTTAATTATTATGGTAGTTTAAAAGCGAAAAAGGTTATTATAGCTATGGGCTCTGTTTGTGAAATGATTAAGGAGACTATAGATTATTTAAATGACGATATTGGTTTAATTGAAGTGCATTTATATCGTCCATTTAGCTCTAAATATTTATTAGAGGTTTTACCTGAAAGTGTAGAGAAAATTGCGGTACTTGATAGAACTAAAGAAGCGGGCAGTGAAGGAGAACCTTTATATTTAGATGTCGTAAGTTCTTTAAAAGGTAAAAATATTAAGATTTCTCATGGCCGATACGGACTTTCTAGTAAAGATGTGACACCGGGCATGATTAAAGCGGTGTTTGATATGTTAGATGATCCAAAGGATGAATTTACGATCGGTATTAATGACGATGTGACTTATTTATCTTTAGATTATGAAGATATTAAAGTCAATGATGACCAGGAGGTTTTAATATATGGTTATGGCAGTGATGGAATGGTCAGCTGTAGTAAGTCGTTGCTTGGTATTATTGGCGATAGCGATAAATATGTTCAAGGTTATTTTGAATATGATTCTAAAAAATCCGGTGGGGTGACAGTTAGCCATCTGCGTTTTTCTGACAAACCAATTAGAGCTACTTATTTTGTACATAATCCTGAGTTAATCGTTATTTCTAAAGATACTTATCTTTCGGTATTTGATGCCATTACTAATTTGGCATTTGGTGGCACTTTACTGATTAATACATCTTTAGATGATGAGCAATTATTAGACGCTTTAAACCCATATAAACGGTTTTTGAAAGATAAGCAAATTAAAGTGTTTGTGATAGATGCTTATGATATTGCAAGAAGACATAACTTAGGTATGAAAATTAGTATGATTATGGAAAAGGCTATTTTTAAATTAACTGATTTAGTTAATGAAAAAGAAGCTACACAAAAATTAGAGGATTATATTGAACGAAAGTTTGCCGTTAAAAGTAAGGAAGTAGCTTTGAGTAATATTTTATCATTAAATGATGTTACCCTTAGAGAGATAAAACTAGATGATATGGAAGAAGAGTTATATTTTCCAAAGAGTAATATTTATGAAGCTTTATCCCACCGAAAAGGTAATGATTTAGCGGTATCTGATTTTATAGATTATGCGGATGGTTCTTTTGAACACACAGAACCTGAGATGCAGAATATTGCGGAGTTTGTGCCAAAGTGGGTTAACGAAAACTGCATACAATGTGCGATGTGCTCCTTAGTGTGTCCACATGGAGTTATTAGACCATTTTTACTTAATGAAGAAGAATATTCTAAAGCGCCAGAGTTTATTAAAGAAAGGTGTAAGCCAGCATTTGGGGCGCCTAATCATTATTATATTATTGCCGTTTCTGCTAAAAATTGTACGGGATGTGGGGTATGTATTAATACTTGTCCTGGCCTTAGAGGTAATAAAGCTTTAGCTTTCGAAAAACTTAAAGATAGTAAGAATGATATGGTATTTGATTATTTGATGGAAAATGTTAAAGAAAAAGATAACTTTAAAAAAGAAACCATTAAGGGTAGTCAATTACAAAGACCTAAGTTTGCTTTTCATGGAGCTTGTGCGGGTTGCGGGGAGACTGCTTATATTAAATTACTCACTCAACTAGCTGATAATTTAGTTATAGCAAATGCGACAGGGTGCTCATCAATTTATGGTGGTGAATTACCTAATGCTCCTTATAGTGTTCCTTGGGCTAATAGTTTATTTGAAGATAATGCAGAGTTTGGGTTTGGTATGTTAATAGGTTTTGAAAAAGGTAAAAAGATGGTTTACGATTATATGGTAAATCATGAAGATGAACTTTTTGAAAAATGGCTTTCTAACCCTAATGATTATAAGATAACTAAGGAAGTTTGTGAAAGCATAGATTATGATAAACATCCTAAACTTAGAGAACTTAAAAACTATATTGTTTCTAAAAATGTTTGGGCGATAGGTGGCGATGGCTGGGCTTATGATATTGGTTTTGGTGGAATTGATCACGTACTTTCATCAGGAGCTAATATAAATATTTTGGTTTTAAATACGGAAGTTTATTCTAATACTGGTGGTCAAGCTTCTAAAGCAACACCAGAGGGTATGGTAGCTGAGTTTGCGGCTTCTGGTAAAAATAATTATAAAAAAGATTTAGCGCGAATTGCTATGGCTTACCCAAATACTTATGTAGCGCAAGTGTCTCTTGGTGCGAATATGGTGCAGACTATAAAAGCCTTTAGTGAAGCGATGATGCATAATGGACCATCAATTATAATTGCTTATTGTCCTTGTATTTCACATGGCAATAAAAAAGGTATGGAGTGTTCGGTTGAAGAGGAGATGCTCGCAACCAAATGTGGTTATTTTCCAATCTTTAGATATGATGGTGAAAAATTTAACTTAGATAGTCCAAATCCTGACTTTAGTTTGTATGATGAATTTTTAAATAATCAAACGAGATATAGTATGCTTAAAACTGTCAATCCAACTAAAGCTGAAGAAATGTTAGAATTAAATAAAAAAGCTGCTATGAAAAGATTTGATTATTATAAAAGTTTTATTCAAAATGACAAGTAATTGTTGAAACAAGTGATTTATCAAAAATATTACTTGTTTTTTTTTTTTTTTGATTTATACTGGTTATATAAAATAAAGGAGTGGGAAAAATATGCATAAAAGATTAAATAGGACGCAGAGAAATTATATGATAATGGGACTGTGTGCGATATTATTAATTATGGCTGTAGGTTATGCGGCATTTCAAAGTCAGTTAAAAATAACCGGTACATCTAATATAAGAAGTAATTTCTTAGTTAGAATAACTGATATACAAAGTAATGTACAAAGTGGGAGTGCGAGTAATGCCATAGAACCTAGTTATACTGATACAACAGCTACTTTTAAAACAAACTTAGTATCACCGGGAGATTCGATGAAATATGATATAACCGTAGCTAATGAGGGAAATATCGATGCTGTACTTAATAGTATAAAAGTAAATAATTCAAATAATGAAGCTATAACATTTGAGACAAGTGGAATAGAAGAGGGAGATGAATTAAAAGCATCAGAGACTGATATATTAACAGTAATCGTAACTTATAATCCAAGTATTACAAGTCAACCAGAAAATACCACTGCAACAATTACTGTAACCTTAGATTATGGACAAAGTGGTGGAAGTGGAAATCTGCCAAGCGGAAATGATCAAACAATTGGCGGGCAAGAAGTTGAAATAGTTTCATCAGGCACTGGATTATACGAAGATAGTTATGAAAATGGTAGATTAATATATAGAGGGCAAAATCCAAATAACTATATTGAATTTAACGGAGAGCTTTGGAGAATCATAGCTAAAGAAACAGACGGCACTTATAAAATTATCAGGAATGATGTTTTAGCTAATAGACCGTTTGATGAATATAACCATCGTTTAACAGAAAATAACACATACTGTGACAATCCATATTTGGGCTGTGGAGTATATGCAGCCGTAGAAGGAGAATTTTCTTCCCCTAGTGGAAGTCGAAAAGGGACAGTAACTGAAGATTCGACAGTAAAAATATATTTGAATGAAGATTATTATGTTAATAATATAAATGAGACAGCTAAAGAACAAATTATTTTGCATTCATTTAATATAGGTGCAGTGGAAATATTAGATCAAAGTGGAACTGAAAACGATAGTATAGCTAAAAATATAGCAGGAGAGAAAATGTACCAATGGACAGGTAATGTTGGTTTAGTTAACGCAAGTGATATATTGAGAGCAAGTACTGATCCACGATGTACGTCAGCAACTGTTTCATATAGTGTTCCTAGTGCTTGTAGTAGTAATTACTTGTTAAATAAAGGGATATATTATTGGACAATTAATGCTTTTTCTTGCGAGTCCGTCTACAGTTCGTATTATGTTTTGGTTGCTGATACAAATAGATCGTCTGCGCAGGTGACTAGCTTTGCAGCGAGTGAAAGTGATTACGCTCCTCGTCCAGTTGTCTTTTTGAAATCTGATATTACCTTGACTGGTGTAGGAAGTGAATCAGAACCATTTACTATTGTGTAAATAATACATAAAACAGCGACTGTTTAGGGTCGCTTTTTAGTTTAGTTTTAAAGCTTTTTTAACATGCTTATATTGATGGAGAGTAACAACAATGATATTTATGCCCGCACTCCATATTAATCCCCATAAACCAATATGTGAGAAACATAATATTAATAAAGTGATAGTTCTAATTATTGTACCAATTAAAGTGCCATGCATTGCTTCTTTGGCTTTTCCCATGGCTTGCAAGGAAGCGATTAAGGGAGCCTGAACATAATGAAGTAAGGCGATTGGGGCTAATACTTTAATGTAGTCGATACCAACGATTGTGTTATAGATTAATTTCATTGGAATGTTTGGAAATAATTCAAAAATAATAGTAGCAGGAATGCCGATTAGTAGTGATAAAAAAATAGCTAATTTAATTTTATTCCAGACATATTTATAATGCTTCCTACTATGGGCTTTAGAAATATTTGGGATTAATGCTTGGGATATGGCACCGGTGAAGAACGATGGAAGTAATATTAAAGGCATAACATAACCATTAATTATTCCATATTCGTTAACAATATAATCATTGGTATAGCCACTTTTAATTAGTCCGTAAGTTAGGATTATTGGTTCTAAAAAAGCACCGATGGAACCGATTATTCTGCTCATGGTAGTAGGAATACCAATTGAAAAAACTTCTTTGATATTGTCTTTGTTTGGTTTTAAATCTTTTTTAGTTATTTTAAAGTTTTTAGGGAGAAAGAAAAATAAGACAAAGATAGATGTAAGTTCACTGATGACATTAGTTAAGACTATATAGGCAACGGCATATTGCAGACCTAATTTTAAAAATATGGGAATACCGATGATTAGGGCTAGTAATCTTATGAAATCTTCTGTGACATTTGACAGAACATGAGGTAACATTTTTTGTTTACCAAAAAAGTAACCTCTTAAAATACTAGAGATACTGATAAAAGGTAAAACAAAGCCAATGCATATTATTGCCCAGTAGCACCTATCTTCGTTTAATAAATTATGTGATATTAAACCAGCTGTTAAAAATAAAATAATGATTATTAAGATATTTAAAATTAACGAAATAGGAATGACTGAGAAAACTAAATTTTTATTGTTTTTGGTGTCTTCGGCTACTAGTTTACTGATAGCGACGGGAAATCCTAAGCTAGCTAATGCCATTAATAAAACGAAGGTTGGTGATATAAGCATATATATGCCCATACCTTCAGTGCCAATTAGTCTAGCTAAAACGATTTTGATAAACATGCTGATTATTTTAGTTATGAAGCCGCCAATTAATAATAAAATGACTGATTTTAAAAAGATGTTTTTTCTCATATTAGAATATATGCATCTTTAAAATAAGGAATTACAGAGGTGCCGACTTTGTAATTATAAAAAACATGTAAATTTGTAAATTGGAAAGTAAATAAAGTTCAATTTAGGTAATTTACTTATAGGAAAATGGGTAAATTGATAAAAAAATATAGAGTAAATTATCGTTTTGGTCTTTTGCTTAATTATATTTTTTCATTTATTATTTACTTAGGGGGTGAAATAAT
>CALVWP010000033.1 GCA_944367495.1 uncultured Bacilli bacterium | reverse complement strand
GAATAATTATGAGTCAAAATATTAACGATAAAATAATTAATCATTTAATGGCTGATATTCTAATTAAAGTATTAGAACCATCTTTAATAAGTGCGAATGTAGCTTCTAGGAAAGGTAAAGGTACTAGTTATGGAATTAAGTGTTTAAAAAAATATTTGAATAGTATGAATGGTGAGGTATATGCTTTAAAATTTGATATTAGTAAATTTTTTTATAATATAGATCATAATGTTTTAAAGAAAATGTTAAAAAGGAAAATCAAGGATAAAAAATATTTAGATATATTATTCAAAATAATTGATTCTACAGATAGTGATTATGTGAATGAAAGTATTATTAAATTAAAGGAAAAGGAAATTAATTATTTAAAAAACAGCAATTTAAATGATAAATATAAAAGGATTGCTGAAATAAATAGAATACCTTTATATGAAAAAGGTAAAGGATTAGGTATTGGTAATGTAGTAAGTCAAATATTAGCTATATTTTATTTAAATGATTTAGATCATTTTATTAAAGAAAAATTACATATTAAATACTATATAAGATATCAAGATGATGGGATACTACTTGAGTATAATAAAGAATATTTGAAATACTGTTTAGATGAAATTAGTAAATTTGTTTTAGATTATGGTTTATGCTTAAATGATAAAACTAGGATTATAAATGTTAGTAAAGAAGGCGCTGATTTTATAGGTTTTAGGTTTTATATAAAAGATAAAATTATTTTAAAAGTTAGAAATAATACGAAAAAAAGATTTAAGAAAAAAATAAAGTTAATTAAAAAAGGCAAAATAGAAAATGGTAAAAATGTAGTAGCAAGCTATAAAGGTCATTTTAAATTAGGTAATTGTTATCACTTATTTTATAAATTTAAACCCTAAAACTTCTTTTTATTTTTATTAAATCATAGTATAATGTTATTAGGTGATCATCGTGAAAGAACTTGGGTTAGATGAAAATAAAATAAAAGAAATATCAAAATTAAAAAAAGAACCAAATTGGATGACGGATTTTAGATTAAAAGCTTATCAAACTTTTATAGAAACACCTAATCCAAATTTTGGCCCAGAGTTAAAAATTGATTTTGACAAGATAAATTATTATAAAAAGGTTACTGATAAAGTCGAAGATGATTGGAATAAAGTAGCCTGTCCTATTAAAAACACTTTTGAAGAAGTTGGTTTAATAGATGCTGAAAAAAAATACTTAAATGGTGTTGGTGCACAGTTCGAAAGTGAAGTAGTATATCATAGTATGATTAAAGAATTAGAAGAAAAAGGTGTTATTTTTTGTAGTACCGATGATGCTTTACAAAAATATCCTGAGATATTTAAAAAATATTTTAATACATTAGTTAAATATGATGAAAATAAATATACAGCTTTAAATGGTGCTGTTTGGAGTGGAGGAACATTTATATATGTGCCAAAAGGAGTAACGATAGATAGACCACTTCAAAGTTATTTTAGATTAAACACTAAAAACATGGGACAATTTGAAAGAACCTTGATAATTGTCGATGATGATAGCCATATTCACTATATGGAAGGATGTACCGCTGTTTATCATACCACAAGTTCTCTTCATGCCGCTGTTGTTGAAATATTTGTTGGAAAAAATGCTAGCTGTAGATATACCACTATTCAAAACTGGGCTAACAATATATATAACTTAGTAACTAAAAGAGCTATTGTAGATGAAAACGGTAAAATGGAGTGGATCGATGGCAATATAGGTTCTAAAACTAACATGAAATACCCATCTTGTATTTTAAATGGTAAAGGAGCTATAGGTAACTGTATTTCTATTGCTGTAGCTTCAAAAGACCAAATTCAAGATGCTGGAGCTAAAATGATTCATCTAGCTCCTAATACCACCAGTAAAATAATCAGTAAATCTATTGCGGCAAATGGTGGTATTAGTAACTACCGTGGAACAGTAAAAATAAATAAAAAAGCAATTAATTCCCAAAGTACCATTAAATGTGATACAATATTATTAGATGGTAATTCCAAAAGTGATACTATTCCTAAAAACATAGTTGAAAACTCTTCGTCATTTTTAGAGCACGAAGCTACCGTTTCTAAATTAGATGAAGAGAAACTATTTTATTTAATGAGTAGAGGACTAGATGAAGAAAAAGCCAAAGAATTATTAATTATGGGCTTTATCGATGAATTTAGAGAAAGCTTGCCAATGGAATATGCTGTTGAATTAAACGCTTTACTTAAAAATTATTTTTAAAAGAGGGGAAACATATGAAAAACAAAGTAATACTAATCGTTATCTTTATAATTGTTGTCGCACTTGCCATAGTAGGTTTTATCTTTTTAAAAAACACCGAAGATGAAACCAAACATTTAGAAGATAAAATGATTACCGCCAGCAATGATTATTTTAAAAAATATATAAGTGCGAATGATAGTGTAAATGTTTATAAAATAACCTTACAAGATTTACAAAATGCCAATAAAAATGGCGAAAGCTATGATTTAAGTGGTTTAGAAAAATGTGATAAAAATAAAACCTTTGCCAATGTTACTATCGATTATAAAGATGGAACAGCAAAAAAAACACAAGTTGAACTAAAATGTTAAAAACTTGTGTTTTTTAATTTTGTAAACAAAAATCTAATCAAAACTCTTAAATTGCTTATAGGAAAATACCCAAATTACCATTAAAACCTCAAGTAAAATGCCATTTTGCATCTTTGAACTTCTTTTTAAATACATGTATAGTAGCACTCCGAAAGGAGGAAAACAATGTTGAATCATATTGTTTTAGTAGGTCGCTTAGCTAGCGATCCAGAATTATACGAGACAGAAAATGGCAAGACGATAGTAAGGTTGGTGTTGGCCGTTCCAAGAGCTTACAAAAATTCTGAAGGAGAATATGAAACCGATTTCATATATTGTAAACTTTGGCAAGGAGTTGCTAAAAGTACCAGTGAATACTGTAAAAAAGGTGATTTAATTGGAATTAAAGGCCGCGTTGAAACATACAACTATGAAACTGAATATGGCCGTAAATATATTACTGAAGTTGTTGCCGATAAAGTTACATTTTTGTCTAGTAAAAAGCAAGGAAATTAATCCTTGTTTTTAAATTCTTCATAAAAAATATCATCAGGTTTCATATTAAACACCTTTGCAATCTTGACTGCCATTTTATATGAAAGTCTTCTTTTCTCATTTTCAATTTGCCAGTAAAAAGGTTTACTGATTTTCAAATGTTCCGCCATATACTCGCAAGTATATTTATTTTTTGCTCTAAGCTCTTTTAATTCGTCCATATTCGACCTCCTATGTCTGTTAGTATAATTATACATTACACATTAATTATATATTAACTTTAAGTTAAATTCAAGAATTTTATAACACAAAGTTAAAATTAATGTAATGTTTGCTAAATGTTGATATAATCTAAAATCGAAAGGACAAAGATGAATATGGTATTTGGACAAAGATTAAAAGAAGCTAGAAAAAAGTTAAATTTAACCCAAGCTGAATTAGCCCATATTATAGGTGTTAAACCAGCTGAAGTATCACAATATGAAGCAAACAAAAGAACTCCAAGATGGCCAATTTTCAATAAATTATTAGATACATTAAACATAACTGCCGATGAAGTATTAGGTAGAGAAATAATCGTTAAAGATGATGAAAAATATACAATAACATTAGCCAAAGAGGACTTGCAAATACTAAATCAACTTAAAGCAAAGCCTAAACTTTATCGAATATTACTAGCAAATCCAGAAAGAAACATTCAAGTAATAAATAATAATTTAAAACATATTTTCCCAGAAGATTAAATAGTTTTCACCAAAACTATTTTTCTTTGGCCCAAAATTTAGTACAATATAATCGAGGAGGAAAGCAATATGAATATATTAGATATAATTGATAAAAAAGAAAAAGGAGCTATTTTAAGTAAGGAAGAACTTGAATTTATCATAAATGGCTATTTAAACGGCAGTATTCCTGACTACCAAATGTCCGCTTTACTTACCGAAATTGATTTATTAGGTCTAACTGATCAAGAAACAATAAACCTAACTGACATTATGCTTCATAGTGGAGATGTGTTGAATTTAGGCGATAACATTACTGATAAACATTCAACTGGTGGAGTTGGTGATAAAACAACCATCGTTCTAGCACCTTTAGTCGCCTCTTTAGGTGTTAAAGTAGCTAAAATGAGTGGTAGAGGACTAGGCCATACTGGTGGTACCATCGATAAATTAGAATCTATCGAAGGTTTTCAAACATCTATGAGCTTAGAAAAATTTAAAAAACAAGTTTCAGATATCAATATCGCTTTAGTTGGTAGTATGGGCAACTTAGTTCCAGCTGATAAAAAAATATATGCCTTAAGGGATGTTACGGGAACCGTTGATTCCATTCCTTTGATCGCATCTAGCATTATGAGTAAAAAATTAGCTAGTGGAGCTCAAAATATTGTTATTGATTTAAAAGTTGGAAATGGAGCTTTAATAAATAGTTTAACAGAAGCTAGACAGTTAGCTAATTTAATGATAAAAATTGGTAAGCAGTATAATAAAAAAGTCGCTTGTGTACTTACAAATATGAATCAGCCACTAGGATGCGCTGTTGGAAATTCTGTAGAAGTAATGGAAGCTATCAACACCTTAAAAGGAAAAGGTCCAGCCGACTTAAATGAACTTGTTATAAAATTAGGTTCCTTAATGGTATCAATGGCTTTAAACATAAATGAAAATGAAGCCGAAAGTATGGTTAAAGAAAATTTATATAACGGTAAAGGATATACTAAAATGCTTGAATGGGTAAATGCCCAAGGAGGTAATATTAATAATATTTCAGCTTCTAAGCACGTTAAACAAATCATCGCTCCTAAAGATTTATACATATCATCTATAAATGCTTTAAAAATAGGTAAGCTTGCCCGAAAAATCGGTGCAGGAAGACTTACTAAAGATGATAAAATTGATCTATCTGTGGGAATTATTTTAAATTATAAAACTGGTGATTTTGTTTTAAAAGACTCTCCTTTAGCTACTATTTTATATAATGACAAAATAATTACCGATGAAGAAGTTCTTTCTTGTTTTACTTTTAGTGAAAAACCAGTATCAAAACCATCATTAATTATTGAAATTATAAAATAAAAAGTAGTTCAAAACTACTTTTTAACCAACTCTTTTTATTAAAATGAAATCATCATTTTGAATAGCTGTTTGATACTGACTATCTGAAGTAATATTAACAATATCATCGAGCTCTTCACCAGTATCCAAAAGCTCTCTAGCATTCCAGCTTTCTTCAAACATCGGATCAAATGGTTGATCATATGTCTGGTCAATATCTTCTCTAGCAATATTATAAACATCACCATCAGACATAGTAATTGTATAAATGCCAGTGTCTTCATTTACGATAGCACTTTGTGCACCCTCAAAATTATAGGCACTATGTTCATTACTTTTACATCCTGTAGTAGATACAAGCATTGTTATCAAGCCTAAAACACATACTCCGCCTCTAACTAAATTTAATTTGTTTTTAAACAAATCTTGATTAAATATTTTTAACATAATATTCCCCCTTTAGATGCGCTATATTATAACGTTTTTTTAATAGATGTCAAATTCACACTAAAAAAAGGAAATTGCATAAAAACATCGTATATTTAATATAGAAGCCAAAAAGAAGTAGCTTTTTAAAAAGCTACTCCAAATAAAAGAATAAAAAGGGGCTGGCTAGTTTACACTAGCGCCAATTCAACTAAAATTGAATTGGTGCTATATATAATATCAAAAAATAAAAATATGTCAAGAGCTTTTTCAAAAAAAGTAAAAAAAGGAGGATTTATATGCAGTTAGAAGAACTTAAAGGAATTGGCAAAACGACCATAAAATATTTAAATGAACTTGGAATATACGATGTTCTGGATTTAATTAGTTATTACCCATTTAGATATGAAATAATTGAAAATACAGATCTTCATACTTTAAAAGATGGTGACAAAATAGTTGTTGGCGGAATTGTCGAAAATGTTCCGACCGTCGTTCACTTTAACCGCAAATTAAATAAAATGAATTTTCATTTAAATACTGGTGAGTTTATTGCCAATGTCACTATTTTTAATCGGGCCTTTTTAAAAACTAAAATAAACATTGGTAATGCAGTAACTATTATTGGTAAATATGATAAAAAACATAGCACCATTACTGCTAGTGATATTAAATTTGGTCTTATTGAAAAAACGTTAATCGAACCGATATACCATTCATCGTTTAAACTCAATAGCTCTAAAATATCTAAAATAATTAAACTAGCCATAAATAAAGTAAAACCACTTGATTATCTTCCAGATCACCTTATTTCAAAATATCATTTTATAGATAAATCATCAGCCGTTAAAATAGTCCACACTCCTCAAGATAAACCATCATTAAAAAAAGCTTTAACTCGTTTAAAATATGAAGAGCTCTTCATGTATATGATGAAAATTAGTTATTTAAAAAAATCTAAAAAACAGTGTGATGGTATATCGCGAAATGTCTCATATAATGAAATAATTAAAATAGTAGAAAGTTTACCATTTAAATTAACTGATGATCAATTAAAATCAGTTAAAAATATCTACGATGATCTTGTCAGTAGCAATCGAATGAATCGTTTGCTTCAAGGTGACGTGGGAAGTGGTAAAACTATCGTTGCCTTTATTGCTCTATATATAAATTATCTAAGCGGCTATCAAGGAGCCTTAATGGCGCCAACTGAAATCTTAGCTTCTCAGCACTTCGCTAATTTTCAAAAACTATTTCCCAATATAAAAGTTATATTATTAACTGGCAAATTAAAAACTAAAGAGAAAAAAGAAGCCAAAGAATTAATTAAAAACGGTAAGGCTAATATCATAATTGGGACTCATGCTTTAATTAGTGAAGATGTAACTTATAACAATTTAGGCCTTGTCATCACTGATGAGCAGCACCGTTTTGGTGTAGCTCAAAGAGGTAATTTAAAAAATAAAGGACTTACTCCAGATATTTTATACATGAGTGCCACACCTATTCCTAGAACCTATGCTTTAACGCTATACGGTGATATGGACATTTCTAGTATTAGAACTATGCCAAACGGCCGCAAACCAGTAAAGACATATGTCAAATCAAACAAAGAAATAAAAGACGTTTTATATATGATGTTAGACCAAATAAAAATGCATCATCAAATATATGTTATCGCTCCGTTAATTGAAGAAAGTGACAAAATAGACCTAGAAGATGTTTATAAATTAGAAGAAAAAATGAAAAGAGCTTTTGGTAAAATATGCAATGTCGGTATGATGCATGGTAAAATGACAAATACCGAAAAAGAAGAAATAATGAATGAATTTAAACAAAATAAAATTCAAATCCTCATCAGCACTACAGTTATTGAAGTAGGGGTCGATGTAGCAAATGCAACAATGATTGTAATTTTTGATAGTTATCGTTTTGGACTATCAGCTCTCCATCAACTAAGAGGTAGAGTCGGCCGCAATGACATCGATAGTTATTGTATCTTAATTAGTGATAAAGAAACTAAAAGATTAGAAATTTTAACCAAAACAAATGATGGATTTAAAATCAGCGAAGAAGACTTTAAATTAAGAGGTGGTGGCGACCTTTTCGGTCTAAGACAAAGTGGTGATATGAACTTTAAATTAGCTGATATTAAGCAAGATTATGATATGCTATTAAAAGCCAAAGAAGATAGTGAATTGTTTTTAAAAAGTCCTGAATTTCAAAGCACAAAATATAAATATATTAAAGAAAAAGTCATTTCCTCAGGTCATTTAGACTAAATGTGTAAAACATACAGCAATAGTCCCAATTTTAATTGACAATCACTTCTAAATAATCTATACTTTTAATGCATAGAATAAATCTATGCGGCTACTACTTACGGCTTTATGTGAGTAGTTAACCAACCCCCTGATGAGGCCAAATGGCCTCTTTTACGTGCATTGACGTCTAGTAAATTATGATATATACTTAAAATGTCAGTAAAATATATGAGGTGGAATCATGCAATTTAAAGTAAGTCGCGATGTATTAGATTTAAATTTAAAAGTTATTTGTCTTGTAATTAATGACTTAGATAACAAACAAGAATCAGCAGAATTTATAAAATTCAAACCCAAAGCATATGAAGCTTTAAAAGAAAAATATGTAAATTTTGATATTGAAACTGATTTAATATTAAAAGGTTATCACAAACTACATCGAAAAATAGGCGTCAAAAGGAAGAAAAATACTCCTATAAGTGAAAAAATCTTAAAAAGTTTTTTAAAAGGAGAAATTCCTATTACAAATAAACTAACCGATCTATATAATATAGTAACGTTAGACTCTAGACTATCGATTGGAATGTATGACATGTCTAAATTAGTAAGTCCAGTCACATTAACAATAGTTAAAGAAAAAATGAATTATAATTTTGAAGGAAACACTATTAAAACATTACATTCTGGAGAATATATTTATACTGACAAAAATGGTTTAATCTCTAGACTTGAAGTAAATCAAAATCCTAAAACAATAGTAACTGAAAATACTAAAGACATATTAGTTATTATTGAAGGTAATGAAGATACAAGCGCCGAATATATAATGGAAGTAGCTGATGAAATCATAAGTTTAATAACATCGTATTGTGGTGGTAAGGCAAATATCATTTATAAATGACAAAAACCGACAAAAAAACAAATAAAATAGATTTATAATTAAAAAAAATAAGTAAAATGTCTAAAAAAAGTAAAATAGTTTACAAAAAAAAGTTGTCAACTTAAAGGCAATATGCTATAATCAATAATAGAATGGAGGGGTTTTGATGGAAGCTTTACAGAAACTAAAAGTAAAAAAATCCAATGGCGAAGAAGCTGAAGCTGAAGTTTTATTATGCTTTGAACTTGAAAAAACAGGAAAAAACTATATATTATATACATTTAATGAAATTGATGATAAAGGGATGGAAACTATTCATGCATCAATTTTAAATGAAACTGAAAAAGGGTATAGTTTAGATAAAATTCCTGAAGAAGATTGGAAAGAAGTAAAAGAAGTAATGCGTGAAATTATTAGAAATGAGGAGTGATTGCAATGGCAAAAGAAAAAATAATTGATGCTGAACAATTTGGTGAAAATTTAGTTAGAATTAGTCAAAAGCAAGCTGGAAAGTTACGAGGACTTTTTAAAAAAGTGATTGATGGATTAACGACTTTACCATATTTACCTGGAGCTATATTCAAATTGGCTAAAGAATATAAAAAAGCTAAAAAGGAAAGTAAAAATATAGAATATGATATGCCAGAAAATGAAATGAACTTATCAGATATAGAAGATCCTATACATCCAGAAATGCAGGCCGAAGAAACGCAAATAGAAAACGAAGTAGATAAAACTATGGAAGAGAATTTAGAACCATCAGAGCAAGAGATGGCTGATGACGAAAAAGTTCAAATCGAATCAATTCAAGGCCAACCAATGAATGAAAGTGCTGACTATGCTGAATATATAAAAAATAAAAATAATAAAGAAAACGATCTAGCACAACCGGGATTCTCATTTTCAGTTGCTGATGAAAAGACTGATATAACTCCTGAAACAGATGCCAAAGATGAACCAGAAAATGAAACCACTGATGCTATAGATGAACCTAATGAAGAACTTTTAAACAATTTACTTTCTAACTATGGTGATTTAAGAGGTTTTGCCACTTGGAAAGATTATTATAATTCGTTTACTGAAAAAGAACGTATGCAGCAAATGGAAAATGGTGAATTCTTAGACGGTCAGGCATTTCAGTTAGCTAGATTGTCTCAAGCTAACGAAACTATAAAAATATGCCGTGCTAAAGAGGCTATGCTTCAAGCTGAAAGAGAAAATTTAATTAATGAAGAAACGGTTAGAACAGAGAAAAAGAAAGCAAATCGCATCGAAATAAAAGAATTAACTAAGAAAATTGAAGATCTTCAAAAAGAACAAGACACACTTACAAAAGAAAGTGCAGCAAATAAAAGACAAGTTGGCAAATTAGACAGAGAAACTGCAAAAAATGACGCTGAAATTAAGGCCATGGAAAAAATTACTAAAAAACAAAAGTCTATAGAAAAAGAAAGCAAAGAAAAAGCAGCTGACATTGAAGATCAAGTAAATAAAGTTATGCAAGAAATCAATAATAATGTTTATAAATCATCTGAATATAAGGCTCCAGCAACTAAAACCAGTGTAACTAGCGATGATTCTAAAGAAAAAGAGGTTAAAGAAGAGCCTAAAACAATAGAACCTCAGACTGTTGTAACTTTAAATGAGTCAGCATCTAAAGAAGAAAATAAAAAAACTGATGATGTCAAAGCCGATGAATCTACAAATGATACTTGGAAAAATGCTTTCGTCGATAATGCTACTGATGTTTTTGCTCAAGCTGAAGAAAAAATAAATAATAGTGACATGTCAAAAGAAGAAAAAAGGAAAGAAAGGGAAGATTTATATAATCGTTTTGATGACTTTGTTGAAAAAAATTTTCCAACCGAAACTACTCAAAATGATTTAATTAATGAAATTTCTGATCCAAATACTTTTGATGAAAGTGCTAATAAAGTAGATGAAACAGCTCCAGTCCAATTCGATGATATGGGTTTAGATCCAAATACCAGAGCTGAAATTGGTCTAAGAGCTCATGAACTATACAACAACGATTCAGAAAAACGTTCCTTTGATGAATATTTAATGCAAGCCAAACAAGAATTGACTGAACAAGAAAACTCAAAAGGAAAAACTAGATAATTTTACGCATAAGTAAAAGCGCCAATTTTGGGCGCTTTTATTGTAATTTAAAAACAGCTATGCTATACTATAGAAGTAGGAGGGGAGAAGCATGGAACAGCAATGGTTAATATGGTTAATTATCGTTATTTTACTTACTTTAATAGAGGTTGCCACAGTCAATTTAACCACAATATGGTTTGTAATGAGTGGCATAGTTGCTCTAATAGTTTCGCTTTTTGTCGATAATTATATTTTACAATTTGGTGTTTTTGTAGTAGTTGGTGTCATATTATTAATTACTACCAAACCATTTTTAACTAAATTTATTAAATCGCATAAAGTAAAAACTAATATTGATAGAATTATTGGAATGACAGGTGTTGTCACTGAAAAAATAAGTAAAAATGAAGATGGTGAAGTAAAAGTCGATGGTAAAAAATGGACTGCATATGCTGATAAGGCTATAAAAAAAGGCGACTTAGTTAAAGTCCTAGAAATCAAAGGCGTCAAAATAAAAGTTGAAAGGATGGATGATAAATAATGGCTGCATTAATCGTTATTTTAGTTATTGTTTTTATAATTATTTTACCAAACGTTAAAGTTGTACCACAATCAATGTGCTATATCATTGAAAGACTTGGTTCATATTATACGACATGGACTAATGGTCTTCATTTCAAAATACCTTTTATCGATAGATTTGCTTATGTAGGGGCTATCAGTTTAAAAGAAAAAGTTCAAGACTTCCCACCACAACCGGTTATTACTAAAGATAATGTTACAATGCAAATAGATACTGTTGTATACTATCAAATAACTGATCCAAAATTATACACATATGGTGTTGAAAGTCCTGTAAGAGCGATTGAAAACCTAACAGCTACAACTTTAAGAAATATTATTGGAGAATTAGAATTAGATCAAACTTTAACTTCTAGAGATATAATTAATTCTAAAATGCGATCTATATTAGATGAAGCAACCAATCCATGGGGAATTAAAATTAATCGTGTCGAAGTTAAAAACATTTTACCACCACATGATATTCAAGAAGCGATGGAAAAACAAATGAGAGCTGAAAGAGAAAGAAGAGAAAAAATCTTACAAGCTGAAGGTGAAAAGAAATCTAGTGTTTTAATTGCTGAGGGAAATAAAGAAAGCTTAATCTTACAAGCTGAAGCGGCTAAAGAAGCGCAAATTAAAAAAGCTGAAGGTGAAGCTGAAGCTATATTAAAAAGAAGTGAAGCTGAAGCTATGGCTATCAAAAATCTAAAAGCTGCTGGTGCTGATCAATCAGTCTTAACACTAAGAAGCTTTGATGCTCTAGCTAAAGTAGCTAATGGTCAAGCTACTAAAATAATTGTTCCTTCTAATCTGCAAGATCTAGCTACTTTAGGTACAACAATATCAGAAATGTTTAAAGAAAAAAAATAAAATATTTTTTGACATTTTATTTACTAAATCGAATTTAAAATATTTATAGGTGATTAAAATGACTTATAAATATCATATTTACGATGAAGTAATAACTATTTATTAGTATATTTAAACGAAAACACCCATAAAATTATATGGGTGATTTTCATGCTTGATACATTGCGCTCTTATATTTTAGAAAATGAATTTAAAATAAACATATTAATTGGTAAAGTAGACATCGTAAATTATATCGAAATAGATCATTTTGATGATACTAAAGTCATAGTTAGACATAGTAAAGGAATTGTCGAAATTAAAGGAGAAAACTTAAGTATTTCCAAAATGCTTAGTGATGAACTATTAATTATTGGAAATATCAAAGTAGTTGAATTTGTATGATAGAAAAACTAATCAGTAAAACCTCTTTAAATATCAAAGGAAAAAATATAAACAGATTCATCAAAAAATTAAGAAATAACAATATCGACATTTTATCTTTAAAATATAAAGATCAAAATCAAGCGAACATCATCATATATAAAAAAGATTATGAAAAAGTTTTAAAAATAAAAAGTATATATGAAGTAACTGAATTAGATGTCTTTGGTTTAGTTAAAATCAAAAGAAAAATAAAATTATCTAAACATTTAATTATTATTATCACCTTAGCTTTCTTAACATTCTTGTTTTTAACGCATTTAATCTTTAATATTGAAGTAATTCACTCTAACAAAGACATTCGAAATTTACTTTTAAATGAGCTCGAAAAAGAAGGTATAAAAAAATACACCTTTAAAAAATCATATAATGAGCTTTCCAAAATAAAAGAAAAAATACTAAATAAATACCAAGATAAAATAGAGTGGTTAGAAATCGAAGAAAGTGGTACCAAGTATACAGTTAGAGTAGAAGAAAGAACCATTATCAAAAAAGAAGAAAATAACACTCCAAGAAATATTGTTGCTGCTAAAGATGGTGTTTTAAAAAAAGTTATTGCTGAAAAAGGCGATATTGTTAAAGATATGAATGATTATGTCAAAAAAGGAGATCTCATTGTTAATGGTGAACTAATTTTTAATGAAAAAGTGACTGGTAAAGTAAGAGCTAGCGGTAAAGTTTATGCGGAAGTTTGGTATGTCACTAAAACTGAATACCCTATGACTATTTTTAAAGAAATACCAACTGGCAAAACCAAAAACACTTATGCTTTGAAATTTTTAAATAATACCTTCGAACTTTCGTTAAATAAATTTAAACATAAAAAAATAAAAGAAAAAGATATTTTAAAACATCCTTTAATTCCTTTAAAACTTGTAAAACAAAATCAAAAAGAAACTAAAGTCATCGATCAAATATTAACACCAGAAGAAGCCATAATTGAGGCTCAAAAAAAAGCTTTAGGCAATATCAAACAAACTCTATCTAAAGATGAATACATCATCCGAAGTAAATATTTGAAAACTACCGTAAAAGAGAGTATAGTAGAAGTAGAAATGTTCTTTGCGGTATATGAAGATATTACCGATTATGCAGAAATAAGGTGATGTATTTGATCAGAAATAGTCTTTTAGAAATATTAGGTGAAGTTTGGCCGACCATTTTAATCAGCAGTGTCATTGCCATCAGTATGAGAGTAGGGTATCTAGTCAAAAATAAGCAAAAAATAATTTTATATAAAGAATTATTAGCTTTAATATTTATTATCTATGTATTATGTTTATTCTATGTAGTCACCTTTCAAGATGTTGGCTGGTCTAGTTCTAATTTTATACCTTTTAAAGAAATGTTTAGGTATGACTTCGGCAGCCCACTTTTTATTAAAAATGTTTTAGGCAATATAATACTATTTCTTCCATATGGCTTTTTTGTCTCATACTATTTGAACTTAAAAAAACCATTATCACCATTTTTTCTAATTTTATTAGTATCAGCTTCTATCGAAATCACTCAGCTTTTAATCGGCCGAATATTCGACATCGACGACATCATCTTAAATATTATTGGTGGTATGCTTGGTTTTGGAATATATAAACTTATAAATCTAATCCAAAACCACCTGCCCGCACTATTGAAAAATCCTATTGTTTATAATATAATTATAGTGTTATGCGCTATATTAATGGCCATGTATATGTTTAATTTAATCGAGTTAGGAGTATAAGAATGAACAATTTTGAAATATTCAATGAAACTGATGAAAAAATTAACATCGAAGAAGAAAAAAAAATAATTGAATTTGCTTTAAAACATGAAAATTTAAATAACGTCAATTTTAATGTTATATTTGTTGATAAAAATACAATAAAAAAATTAAATAAAGACTACCGCAACATCGATAAAGAAACCGATGTCATAAGCTTTGCCCTTGAAGACGGTGAAGCCAATATAAATTTTGAATTTGGTAGACTACTAGGTGATATTTATATTTGCGCTTCTAAAATGAAAGCTCAGGCCAAAGAATATGGCCATAGTGAAATAAGAGAAATGGGATTTTTAACCATCCATGGCCTCCTGCACCTATTAGGCTATGATCATATGACTAAAGAAGAAGAAAAAATAATGTTTACTAAACAGGAGGAGATATTAGATGCCTACGGTCTCAAGAGATAAATTAAAAAAGAAAGGTTTAAAAAGACTATTCAAAAGCTTTACCTATGCATTCGAAGGTTTAAAATATGCTTTTAAATATGAACAAAACATTCTCGTTCACTCACTTGCTACTATATTGGTCATTATAGCTGGCATTTTCTTTAAAATATCATTAATGGAATGGCTTATTATTACCCTTATTATTGGCCTAGTTATAGCTACTGAACTTATCAATACTAGTATCGAAGCTACCATCGATTTGATTACTCAAGAAACCCATCCTTTAGCCAAAATAGCCAAAGATACAGCAGCCGCTGCCGTCTTAATATTCGGTTTAGCCGCTATAATTATTGCCCTTATTATTTTCTTACCAAAAATCTTAATATTAATAGGAGGTTAAAATGAAAAGTGGATTTGTAAGCTTTATCGGAAGGCCAAATGTTGGCAAATCAACATTGATAAATCAAATACTTAAAACGAAAATCGCTATCACCTCAGATAAACCACAGACAACTAGAAATATTATTCAAGGAATTTATAATGACTCAAATACGCAAATTGTTTTTGTCGATACCCCAGGCATTCATAAACCATCTCATAAACTAGGGCAAATGCTAAATAGGGGAGCTTACTATAGTATAGAAGATGTCGACGTAGTCTGTTTGCTTATAGACGCTAAAGCGGGTCTTGGTAAAGGCGATAAGTATATTATTGAAAAATTAAAAGATATAAAAAAACCTGTAATATTAGTCATCAACAAAATAGATGGCCTATCAAAAGACGAAATATTTTTAAAAATAAATGAATATAAAGATTTATATGATTTTAAAGAAATCGTTCCTATTTCAGCTTTAAAAGGGAAAAACATCGATGAATTAATTAAAGTTATCAAACAGTATTTACCAGATAATATTAAATACTTTGAAGATAATATGATCACAAATAGAAGTATTCCTTTTATGATCGGCGAAATAGTTAGAGAAAAAATACTATGGTTAACGAAAGAAGAAGTGCCACATTCTGTTACTTGTGTAACCGAAAAAATAATCAAAGATAAAGATAAAAACATCATCAATGTTGCTATCATTGTCGACCGCGATGCTTTAAAAAAAATCATCATCGGTAAAGGTGGTAATATGATAAAAAAAATTGGTACCATGGCTAGAAAAGATCTAGAAAATATTTTAGGAACCAAAGTTTATTTAGAATTATATGTTAAAACTATTGAAAAATGGCGAGATAAAGAAAAATACTTAGCCGAATTTAACTTTAACGATTTTACTGAATAAATTTTATAACATCATGCCACAATATTAATAGGTGATCAAAATGGAAAAGCAAGATTTATGGAATTTATTTAAATTAACCGGTAAAATAGAATATTATTTAAAATATAAAGAAAAAGAGGAAGAAGATGAACCTAGAAGAAGTAACAGGAATAATCGCAAATGAAACAAACTATGGTGAAACTAGTAAAATTTTAAATGTTATTACTAAAGAAAAAGGACTGATTTCTGTAATTGCTAAAGGATGTAAAAATCTAAAAAGTCCTTTAAGAAGTGTTTGCTCAAAACTAACATATGGTAAATTTATCATCTATTATAAAGAAAATAAACTATCCACTTTAAAAGAAGTAAGCATACTTGATAATTTTAAAAATCTAAAAAAAGACATAGCCGCCATTAGCTATGCCGCTTACATATTAGAATTAAGTGATGGTGTCATCAAACAAAATAATAATTCCCATATATTTGATTTATTAATTCAAAGTTTAAAAAAAATAAATGAAGGATTCGATCCTTTAGTAATTATGAATATTTTAGAACTTAAATATTTAGAATTTCTAGGAGTAATGCCAATCATTGATTCTTGTGCTATATGCGGAATAAAAACTAATATAGTAACCCTTTCTAGTTATCGTGGTGGTTATGTTTGTCAAAAATGTTATACCAACGAAAATAAAGTCTCTGATAAAACCATCAAACTAATTAGAATGTTTTATTACGTTGACATTAGTAAAATATCTAAATTAGATATTAGTCCAAAGACCAAAAACGAAATCAATCAATTTTTAGATGATTACTATTCTAGATATACTGGACTATATTTAAAAAGTAAAAATTTTATTAAAAATTTGCAAAAATTAACAAATTAACTTGACTAAGTTAAAATAAAAACATAAAATTAATATTGAAAGGCGAAGATCTGCGTGGAAAACAGGGAGTCATATATTAGAAAGTGATTCTTCTAGAATAAATAAGGTGGAACCGCGGGCAACCGTCCTTATATTTCTAGGAGTTTTTCTATTCAGGAGGTCAAAATGGAAAAATTAACAATGGACAAATTAGTCAGTATTTGTAAACAATATGGTTTCATATTTCAAGGTAGTGAAATTTATGGTGGTTTAGCCAACACTTGGGATTATGGACCACTAGGTGTTGAACTTAAAAACAATATAAAAAAAGCTTGGTGGAAGAAATTTATAGAAGAAAGTAAACATAGTTATGGTGTTGATGCGGCTATTTTAATGAACCCAAGAGTATGGGAAGCCTCAGGCCATGTTCAAAACTTCTCAGATCCACTAATTGATTGTAAGGAATGTAAATCAAGACAGCGTGCTGATAAATTAGTAGAAGCTGTCAATCCAGAAATTGATGGCGATTCTTTAACCGATGATGAATTATATGAGTATATCATTAAAAACAATGTTAAATGTCCTAAATGCGGCAAATCAAATTGGACTAAGATAAGACAGTTTAACTTATTATTTGAAACTAGTAGGGGAGTTATTAAAGATGATTCATCTAAAGTATATCTAAGAGGTGAAACCGCACAAGGTGAATTTGTTAATTTCTTAAACGTTCAAAAATCGATGAGAGCTAAACTTCCATTTGGTATTGGTCAAATAGGTAAAGCTTTTAGAAATGAAATCACACCGGGTAACTTTACTTTTAGAACTATCGAATTTGAACAGATGGAACACCAACTTTTTTGCAAAGAAGAAGACTCGATGAAATTTTATGAAAACTATAAACAAAAAGCTTGGAATTTCTTAATAAATTTAGGCATTAAAGAAGAAAATATTCGTTTTAAAGATCATGAAAAACTAGTCTTCTACTGTAAAGCAGCCTGTGATATTCAGTATAAGTTCCCCTTTGGCTTTGATGAACTTTGGGGCACTCACCATAGAGGCACATATGATTTATCTAGACACGAAGAATATTCAGGTAATTCCATGCGCTATTTAGATCCAGACACCAACGAAAAAATTCTTCCAACAATAGTTGAATCTAGTGTTGGTGCTGATCGTCTAGCCCTCGCTATTTTATGCAATGCTTACGAAGAAGAAACTTTAGAAGATGGTACAACTAGAGAAATTATGCATTTTCACCCATTCATCGCTCCTTATAAAGCTGCCGTTTTACCACTTGTCAAAAAACATCATAAGGAAAAAGCCGAAGAAATATATGAACTTTTGTCTAAAGAATTTATGATTACCTATGACGAAACAGGTAATATCGGTAAAAGATATAGAAGGCAAGACATAGCTGGAACCCCATTTTGTATAACTGTTGATGATGATACTATCAGCAGTGGCACCGTTACCATTAGAAATCGTGATACCATGAAACAAGATACCGTCGAAATAGACCAATTAATCGATTATTTAAATCAAAAAATTAAGTTATAAAACGAAAGAGAGTGTTAAAAATGAAAAACGAAAACAACATTATATTAATGCCCGGCCAACACACAATATATTTAAAAAAAGGCACTGAAATTACAGG
Source organism: uncultured Bacilli bacterium (assembly GCA_944367495.1). GTDB lineage: Bacteria > Bacillota_I > Bacilli_A > RF39 > UBA660 > Coprosoma. The sequence goes on along the minus strand of CALVWP010000033.1, from coordinate 1,180 downwards.
CTATAGCGAGCTGCAAACTAAAGAAAATGAGTATATAAATAATTTAAATATTATTTCTCCCAAAGTAATGCTTCCTGACCATATACATTTAAATGATAATTATATTCTATATATAAATACTCAAAGAGTAATTATTAAAGCTAATCAAGAACGTCAAAACATTCCAGGTATTCCCGAAGAAAACTTTGATCAAATAGCTGACCAAGAAATAATAGTGTTCCCTCATCAGCACAAAATAACTTTACCATATAGAGAATCTATAACAGATATAAATGATCAAAACGTCAAACAAACCCAAGAAATTACTCATCATTACGACGGTTACCGTGCCATATCTAAAGAGTCAAATTTCACATACCCATATGGACGATCATTATGGTCAGATGGTGAAGATCCATATATATCTTATAAATTATATGAAAATTCCGCTAGTGTTGCTGTTTTAGTCAAAAACATCGATAAAAATATTCCCGGAAAAACATTAGTAAAACAAAAAAACAAGTAATTCAAGACTTGTTTTTTGTTTTTAGAAAATACCCAAAACATCAAGCACTATAATAGTGTTTGACATTAAGAAGTTATTCTGTCATTTGTCTGGTATATACTTTGACATTACCATTTTGCTGAAGTTCCTCTACTTCTTCTTCGCTAACTTCATCTACCTCTACTGTGCCTGTACCTATAAATATTTGATGTCTTTGATTATTTTCATCATCAAAAATAATTCGATTATTATCGTATGTGACATCAAAATAGCCGGCATATTCTGATATTAGTTCACCATTTACATCATACACTCTAACAGTTCGGTATACTCCATCACCAAAGTCACTTTCTAAAGTTTTAATAAAACGGCTACATGATGCACAACCACCAAATGTTAAAGTAACAGCAGCAATGCCAATTAAACCAGCGGAAACAGCCGCAATTTTAATTTTTTTGGATTTCTCTTTATCTATATACATTTTATCTTCTCCTTTGCTACTATATTATATTTAAAATTATTAAAATGTCAAATCTTGAAAAATCGTCGGTCGCGTTTCAAAAGTACGGGAAAATAAAAAAGTATAAAAAAAGAGTGATTAATTCCCAAAAATAAATTATAATTAAATTAACCAAAATAGAAAGGAATTAATCACATGAACATTTTACCATTAATTAATGATTTTTTAAATAATTT
>CALVWP010000032.1 GCA_944367495.1 uncultured Bacilli bacterium | reverse complement strand
CCATATAATTCACATAATGAAATATTTGGATTTCTTCTTAAATAATTTTTAATCCATTTGATTTCTTCTTCAGTATGAGAATTAGGGTGAGGAGTAAGAGGCCTATGAGATTTATCAATTAAAGACTTTTTAGACCCATCAAACTTTTTATTCCAACGCATAAGAGAGGCTTTAGATATTTTATATCTTCTGCATACAAAAGATACAGGATACCCATTTCTATATAATTTAACAGCATAATATTTTGTTTTTAATTCATGTGGAATATATCTTTGAGTTTGTGATATAATTGTCATAAGCAATAAGTCCTTTCGTATAATTTTTCTTTTCAATTAATATTTTATACGACTTATTGCTTTTTTTCTAGTATACTGGTCTCACATCAATTGTAACTCTACAAAAATAGAAAATAAAAATCAATAATATTATTGTACAAACAATAATAAAATGCTAAAATTATATATAGTAGGAAACTACTTAGAAGGAGGGGCGAAATGCAAGAAAAAGCAATCAAAAAAAGGAATAGTGCAATTGAACTATGGCGATTTGTAATAGCTATTGCTATTGTTGGTTTTCATATTGGATTTATTATTGCAAACACTTGTAAAGGTGCCAATGGTTATTACTTAGAAACTTCCAATTGGTTCTTCGGCTCTAGTGAAGTACTTTGGATTTTTACAATTACAGCAGGTTATTTTATGGTATCTCACTTAAAAAAGCGTAATGCCAATCCAGAATATAAAGAAAAAAGTGCATCATCTAAAGCTTGGGAATACACTTGGTCAAGAATAAAAAGTTTAATTCCAGTTTTAATTATTGGATATATTCTTGGTGTCATTATTTGTACAAGTTTCTATTACCCAGACTATAACTTTCAGCAAGTATGCACCATGGTCATTAACAGTTTTTGGGAATTTTTAGGTTTCCACGCTGCTGGTCTTAGAAGCCTTGGTAATGAATTCTTTAACCTAAATGGACCACTTTGGTTTATTTCAGCCATAATTATTGTCGGCTATTTCCTATATTGGGGACTATGCAAAAATGAAGACTTTATGTCAGGAATCGTAGCTCCATTTATCTTTATTTTCTTAGGTGGATGGTGGTGTTTTACTGACACTAGAGCATCACAAACTGCTTGGTCAACATTTGGTGCACAAACAGCATCAACAAATGGTACTGGAGGTTCAGCTACTGCCTCAACAGCTATTTTTGGAATGAACAACGGTTTAATCTTTGTGCTTATGGGTATGCTAGCAGGTATCATGCTATATTATTTCATCCAAAAAGTCAAAGATCACAAATTTAGTTCATTTGGAACAGTTTGTCTTACTTTATTAAACATAGTAGCCGGTGGATTGTTATTATGGTATACAATTTACCCAGCAACATGGTTTAATTTAGAAAGATGGACAGTTGCCTTATTGTGTATCGTTGTAATTGGCTTAACATTATTAAACAAAGATAAAATAACCTCACTATTAAATGGTAAATATGTAAATGGTATTTTATCTTATCTAGGCAGTATTTCTCTGCACATTTATATGTTACACTACCCAGTAGCAATCTTCATTTTAAGAATACTTGGCCCAAATACTGCTGCTACAACTTATTCTTTTTGGTCAGTCTATATCCCAGCTTTACTATTTACAATTGTATTAAGTGCACTTCTTAAAGAAGTTATAGAATTAATCAAAGACAAGCAAAAAGAAAAAGCTGAAAAAAGCGAAATTGAAGTATTAAATTAAACAGAGCCTCGGCTTTGTTTTTCTTTATAATTTATTTTATTTGTGTTATGATATTTATGGTGATAATATGAGAATAATAAAGGCGCATGATTTAAGAAATTTAATCCACGATAACGATACGGTTGCCATCAGTGGCTCAGGTGGTTCAGGCTCTGCAGAAGCAATTATAAAAGGTATAAGTGACAGTTTTGTTAAAACTGGTCACCCAAAACATTTAACCGTAACCTGCGGAATAAGTCCTGGCAATCTGACCAATGATGAAGTCGGTATGAATATGCTTGCTAAAAAAGGATTGGTCGGTAAAGCCATATGTGCTCATCTTGGTATGGGCAGGGTATTTGGTAATGCCATTGGAAACAATCAATTCCCAGCTTTTGCCTTACCTTTAGGTGTCATCAATCATTTATATAGAGCCATTGCCGGTCATGAACTTGGTGTAATAACTAAAGTTGGTTTAAATACTTTTGCTGATCCAAGGATCGAAGGCTGTTGTGCCAATAGTAAAGCCAAGAGATTAAAACCAATAGTTGAATTAATTGAAATTAATGGCTACGAACAACTTTTATACAAATCTTTTCCTATCAATGTAGCTGTCATTAAAGCAACATATGCCGATGAAGAAGGCAATATCTCTTTAGAACACGAAGCTGTCATTGGAGAACAATATAATATGGCCATTGCTGCTCATAATAGTGGTGGTATTGTTATAGTTGAAGTTGAAAAAATTGTTCCTAAAGATTCCCTAAGAGCAAGAGACGTTTTAATTCATTCTTCCTTAGTTGATTATGTTTTAGTATCTAAGCCAAATCTATCACTAGGTGATTATAATATGGCAGTCTATAGACCAGAAATCACAGGCGATAAAAAAATACCGCTTAAAGATATTAAAGTAAGACCATTAGATAATCGTAAAGTTTGCGGAAGAAGAAGTGCTATGGAATTAAGCAAAGGCAACGTAGTTAATTTAGGAGTTGGTATGCCAGATTCAGTAGCTAATGTCTGTGCTGAGGAAAATTTAAGTGATGACATATTCTTATCAGTAGAATCAGGTCCAACAGGGGGAGTACCAATCGGCGGTGTAGCTTTTGGTGGAGCAATTAACCCAGAGTCTGTTATCCCTACAGCTGAACAATTTGATGCCTATAATGGTGGCTCGCTTGATATGGCTATACTAGGTTTAGCCGAAGTAGATGCTGAAGGAAATGTTAACGTTAGTAAATTTGGCACTAGAGTTACAGGCCCTGGTGGTTTTATCAACATTACTCAAAACACTAAAAAAGTTATATTTATGGGCACTTTTACCACTGGGCAATTGAAAGAAAAAATTAAAGATGGTAAAGTGAATATTTTAAATGAAGGTAATTTTAAAAAATTCGTTAAAAAAGTACAGCAAATAACCTTCTCAGCTAAAAATGCAATTAAAAATAAACAAAACATTCTATATGTAACAGAAAGGGCTGTATTTAGGTTAACCGCTAAAGGCCTAGAATTAATTGAAATAGCTCCGGGTATTGATTTAAATCGTGACATTTTAAATCAAATGGAGTTCAAGCCATTAATTTCTCCTAATTTAAAAGAAATGGACAAACGAATTTTTAAAGAAAATAAAATGAATCTAAAAATATAAAAAATCTTTAAAAAAAATTCAAATTGTGCTATTATTAATTTGTAAAGGGCTAGTACAGACTTTATAGTTTTGTGCTAGCTTTTTGTAAGGAGTATTTGTAAGGAGTAAAAGTATGAAAAAAGTAGTAGGATTTATTTCATTAATGATTTTTCTAATGCCAGTAACTGTTTTAGCGCAAAGAGGTTGTTGTTCATCACACGGTGGAGTTTCAGGTGCTTGCCGGGGTGGTTATTTAGTTTGCAATGATGGAACCACCAGCCCAAGCTGTACATGCTCTAGTTCTTCACCTTCAAATAAAACATATACCCCTAGTTATACTTATGGTTGTACAGATAGAAATGCCATAAATTATAACCCAAAAGCTGATAAAGATGATGGTAGCTGTATTGCTAAAGTTTTAGGCTGTACTAATAAAAATGCTATTAACTATAATTCCTCAGCTAATTCTGATGATAAATCATGTAAGTTCACTAAAGAAATCACCGAAACAAAAACCATAAAACATAAAACAAAATACATTGATAACGATGAAATGACAGCCGGTGAAGAAAGAGTAAAAACAGTTGGTCAAAACGGCGAAAAACAAGTAGTATATGTTGTTACATTAGATTCCTCTGGCAATGAAATATCAAGAGAAAAGAAAAGTGAAGTTATCACAAAAAAAGCTATAGATAAAGTAATAGAACAAGGAACTAATGAGACTGAAACAATTATAGCCACCATTTTATGGTTCATATGTTTAATCATATCTTTCAACTATGCATTTAAAAATAAAGATGGTAATTTGCTATTAAACAAAATCCAAAAAGAAAGAATGGAAAAATCAATTTTATTATATATTTTATATGTGATAACAGTTATTCCCGCTTTCATCGATATCATTCTAATAGTTATTAATAAAATAAAACAAAAACGAGTTAATTGATGCTCGTTTTTTACAATAAAAATAATACTGTGATATAATGAAAAAAGAAAGTAGTGATTGAATGTTTGAACTAAAAGAAGGCGTAATTATTGCTCCAAATCATGTAAAAAAATCAATTTTAAAAACCATATCAAAAGAAAAAAAACTAATAAACATAAAAATAATGAGTAAAGAAGAATTTGCTAAAAATTATTATGGAACTTATAAAAAAGAAGCTCTTTATTTTTTGATGCAAAAATATAACTTAAATTACCCAGTAGCGCTCGCCTATCTAGATAATATCTTTGTCAAAAGTAAAAACATTAAACCATATTTTGATGTTTTGAAAAAAGAAAACTTATTAGAATTTAATCCTTATTTTAAAACCAATTTAAAAAACATCACCATTATTGGCTATGATGACATTGACCCACATTTATTAAATGAGTTAAAAAATTACAATCTTCAAATCATTAAAAATAAAGTAGGTAATTTAACTCCAGCCGTTCATGAATTTAATAATCAAACTGATGAACTTGTATTTGTTGCAGAAGATATTATAGACAAAATCCAAAAAAAACATATTGATATAAATGATATTTTTATATCTGGTATAACAAAGGATTATAAAAGTGAACTTATTAGAATTTTTAATTTATTTAATATTCCTTTTAATTTTGAAGGTAAAAACCCACTTTATAGTACTCAAACTGTTCAACATTTTTTAACTACATTAATTCAAACTAATGATCTAGGGTCTTCTTTAAATTCCTTACCAGCATCAGATTTAAAAAATCAAATTATTGATCTTCTAAATAATTTATATATTCCGCAAATAGATAATATTACAATCGAAATCATCAAAAACAAACTAAAAACCATTTCGGCAGATCAACCCGAAATTAAAAATGCTGTTCAAATCATTGATTTAAATCAAATCATTGATTTAGACAAACATTATTATATTGTAGGATTAAATCAAGGAATAATTCCGCATATATATAAAGATGATGACTTAATAAGCGATGAAGAAAAAGATTCATTAGGTCTAATAACATCAATAAAGAAAAATGAAATAGCTAAAAATCATATTAAATATTTAATCAACACATGCAAAAATTTAACCTTATCTTATAAGTTAAAAGATACCTTTAATACATATTTCCCATCTTCCATCATTAGTTCTCTTAACTTAAAAATTATAAAAGATCATCCAGAATCTTTTGAATATTCAAATAACTATAATAAACTTAAACTTGCCATGCTTCTAGACAATTATTTTAATTATAATGAAAAAAGTCCATCACTAAATCTTCTTTATAATACTTACTTTGATATTAACTATGCTACATACAGTAATAAATATAACCCAATTAACCCAAATAAATTAAAAACTCACATAAATAATCCTCTAACCTTGTCTTATACCAGCTTAAATAATTATGCTTTATGTCCTTTTAAATTTTATATCAAACACATATTAAAACTAGAACCTTTTAAAGAAACATTTCCTATTCTTATTGGAAATTTATTTCATAACACTTTATCACATATATATGATAAAGAATTTAATCTCCAAAAATCATACTATGAATACTTAAAAGATCAGCCTATTTCACCTAAAGAATCATTTTATATTGACAAATTGTATGACATATTAAAGCAAGGTATTGAAATAATTAAATGGCAAGAAAGTCATAGTTTATATAACAATCATCTCACTGAAAAACAAATAGAAATAAATATAACCAAAGATATTCAAATCAAATTCACAGGTATTATTGATAAACTAAACTATAAAAAAGAAAATAATCAGCTAAACACAATCATCGTTGACTATAAAACTGGTAGTACCTCTCCCACCTTAGATAATATAAATTATGGTTTAAACATGCAGCTTCCAATATATATTTATCTTGTTCAAAAAGGTCTTGGTTCTAATTATCAAATTGATGGTTTTTATCTCCAAACAATTTTAACGGCCCCAGCTTTAGATACCAATGATAGTACTCAAGATATTAAAAACAATTTAAAATTAAAAGGTTATACTATAAATGATGAAAATATCATAAGTCAAATTGATAATACCTATCAAAATAGTGAAATTATTAATGCGATGAAAACCACGCAAAAAGGTTTTTATGCCTATGCCAAAATCATCGATAGAAAAGGTATTGATAAACTAGTAAATATCACCGAAACAACTATCGATAATACTATCAACCAAATTTTAAATGCCAATTTTAAAATTGAGCCTAAAAGAATTGATAATAAAAACATTAGTTGTCAGTATTGTAAATTTAAAGATTTATGTTTTGTTAAAGAAAAAGATATTAAAGATTTAAAAAACACTAAATTTCAAGACATCATAGGAGGTGAAAAAAATGCCTAAATGGACTAAAGAACAAGAAAAAGCAATCAATGAATATGGCCAAAATATCATTGTCTCAGCTGGTGCGGGTAGTGGTAAAACCGCCGTTTTATCTGAAAGAGTCATTACAAAATTAAAACAAGGTATTAGTATAGATAGCCTGCTTATTTTAACTTTTACAAATGCTGCAGCAGCTGAAATGAAAGAAAGAATTCGAAAAAAAATAATCGAAAATGGGTTAACCGAAGAACTAGCCAAAGTAGATACTGCTGATATTACTACCTTTGATGCTTACGCCTTATCTTTAATAAAAAAATATAGTAGTCAGTTAAACATCTCTAAAGATCTATCAGTATTAGACGCCAGCATACTAACACTAGAAAAAAAACGTATAATTGATGATATTTTTAAAGAAAAATATCAAAAAAAAGAAGCAAAATTTTTAAAATTAGTGAGCGATTTTACTCTCAAAGATGATAAAAATATTGCCGAAAACATTTTAAAATTAAACGTTAGTCTAGATAATCTATATAATAAAAACGAATATTTAAAAACATATATAAAAAATTATTTCAATAACACTAAAATAAATGAATATATAAATGAATACTTAAAACTATTAAATTTAAAACAATCAGAAGTACAAAATACTCTTCAAAATTTAAGTTTTTATGTAGATGGAAATTACTATGAAAAATTAGAAACTTCATTAAATAATCTTTTAAAGGCTCAAACATATGATGAGATCAAATTATCACTTCCCAGTAAAATTGCAAGTCTCCCTAAAAATAGTTCTGACGAAGCTAAAAAGATTAAAACAGAATTATCTGAATTAATTAAAGAAATAAAAGAACTTACAAAATATCAAAATATAAATAGTATTCAAGAAAACATTTATAAAACAAAAGATTATGTTGAAACTATCATTGATATTATTTTAAAACTAGATGAAAGGCTAAACGACTTTAAAAAAGAAAATGCCGTTTACGAGTTCACTGATATTGCCAAAATGGCTATCAATTTATTAAAAGAAAATGCAACAATTAGAAACACTTTAAAAAACAAGTACCAAGAAATTTTAATCGATGAATATCAAGACACTAACGACATTCAAGAAATCTTTGTTTCTTATATTGAAAAAAACAATGTCTATATGGTGGGTGATATTAAACAGTCTATTTATCGTTTTAGGCATACCAATCCTGAACTTTTTAAAACAAAATATGAAAATTATAGTCAAAATAAAGGTGGCCTCAAAATTGACTTAAATAAAAATTTCCGCTCAAGAGCTGAAGTTTTAAATAATATTAATGAAATATTTAAGCAAATCATGGACTTTAGTATTGGTGGCGCCGACTACATAAAATCTCATCAAATGGTCTTTGGAAATATATCTTATAATGAAATCAATAAAGAAAACTATAATATGGAAATATTAAATTATGAAAAACCGGAAGATAAAACATATTCAGCCGATGAAATTGAAATATTTGCTATTGCTAGTGATATTCAAAAGAAAATAAATAGTCAATATCAAATCATGGACCAAAACACTGGGAAATCCAAACCATTAGAATATCAAGACTGTGCCATCTTAATTGATCGTTCATCAAAATTCGAACTCTATAAAAAAATATTTGAATATCTAAACATTCCCATTACCATATATCGTGATAAGGCCATTAATAATTCTGATGAAATTGTACTTTTAAAACATATTTATAATTTAATATTATCTAAAAAAATCGATACCAATTATAAATATTCTTTCACCTCTTTAGCGCGTAGTTATTTGTTTGGAATGTCAGATCAAGAAATATTTGATCATTTAACACAAAATGATTATGAAAATACCGAGATATATAAAAAGTGTCAAATGTTAAAACAAACTATTAACGAACAAACCAATGAAACTTTAATCAATAATATTATTAGTACTTTTGATTTTTATCAGAAGATGATTACCATTGGCGATATTAATAGTCGTATCACTATTATTGATTCTTTAATAAAAGTAGCTAATAATTGTGATCAATTGGGTTATGACTTAACTTCTTTTTATGAGTATTTAAGTGAAGTTTTAGAAAATGGCTTAGATATTACACTTGCTCTCAACAAAGATAATTCCAATTCGGTTAAAATTATGACCATTCATGCCTCTAAAGGCCTTGAATTTCCAATATGTTATTTCAGTGGTTTAAGTAAAAAATTCAATATCGCTGATTTAAAAGATTTATTTTACTTTTCAGATAAATATGGTTTTATTGTGCCGTATTTCGATGAATCATTAAAAAGTACCATTTTAAAAACTTTACTTAAAAATCATTATATGCAAGAAGAAATTTCTGAACGCATACGACTATTTTATGTTGCTTTAACTAGAGCAAAAGAAAAAATGATCTTCATCAGTAATATAGAAGACGAAACTGCCATTAAAGAAGATGGGGTTGTCATAAAAAGTAACCGTTTAAAATATTTATCTTTTCAAACCATTTTAAATTCGATATATAATTCACTGAAAAAATACATCACCAACATCGACCTTTCCACCATAAACCTAACAAAAGATTATAATATATTAAAAAAAGGATCTTACAAAAAAGATCTTTCCACAGCAAAATTAAACATTCGAAAATTCGATATACAAAAAAAAGAAATATCTAAAGCTCATTTTTCTAAAGGGACTCATGTGTTATATACTAAAGAAGAAAAGACTAATATAGAGTTGGGATTAAAAATGCATAGTATTTTAGAAAATATTAATTTTCAAAATCCAAATTTAGAAAATTTAACAGATTTTGAAAAAAGAAAAGTTAACTCATTTATAAAAACCGGCATTTTAAAAAATACTAAAAAAATATATAAAGAATATGAATTTATATATGATGATGGTCAAGAAGAATATCATGGAATAATCGATTTACTTTTAATCAAGGAAAAAGAAAATGTTATCGTAGATTACAAATTAAAATATACTACTGATAAAGCTTATTTAAACCAATTAAATGGTTATAAAAAATATATTGAAACCATTACAAATAAACCTACTAAAATATATCTATATTCTATATTAGATGAAAAATTAATAGATTTAAATCAAAAAATTCTCACAAACTAATGCGAGAGTTTTTAATTTAAATTAATTACATCAGAAAATAGAGAATTAAAACAGTTTTATATGTCTATATTTTACAAGATTTCAGTCAATTATCTTTTAAGGTTAAAGGAAATAAAGAGCCAAACTAATGTTAAGTAAAAAAAGCTAAAAGTAGAAGTGTAAAAAAAATAGTAAATACCATTATTCCTCATAAAAATTACCAAAGCCCGCAGTATTAAAGGAAGTGACCTTTTTTGTATGTTTTATAAAAAAACATTCATAATAATACTAGGGTGAAAATAAATGACCAAAAAAGACAAAAGAAAAATAGTACAAATGATTTTACATCAAAATTTAGAAAAACAAGATAAAGAAGATATAATAGATTTACTAGCAGACACCTCTATTGCTGTCGATGTCGATAAAGAAGAAGAAAGAAATTTAACCTTTGCCGAAAAAGCTGCCGATAAAATATCAGAAATTGCTGGTAGTTGGACATTTATATTTATATCTATACTTTTTCTTATAAGTTGGGTAATTATTAATACCATAATTTTAAAAAATGACTTTGACCCATACCCATTTATATTATTAAACTTACTTTTATCATGTATCTCCGCACTGCAAGCTCCCATAATCATGATGAGTCAAAATAGAGCTTCCAAAAAAGATAGCTTAAGGAATCAAAACGATTATAAAATAGATTTAAAAAGCGAATTATTACTAGAGGACCTGCACCACAAAGTAGAAATATTAATTAATAACCAAAATAGACTATTAAACATTTTAGATAAAGTGATAACCGATGATGATTCAAATGAGTATTGATTTGTTTTTTCTTGCTATAAAATATTTAATAGTATATAATTATACTAAAGGAGAGTGAAAAAATGGGTTTAATAAAAGCTGTAACAAGTTCAGTATCATCTGGATTTGGAGATCAATTTAAAGAATTTATCGAATGTCCAAAAGTAGAAGGTAATGTTCTAATTCAAAGAGGAGAAGTTAATCATGGTGATGGCAACAAAAATCCCAGTGAAGGAATAATCACAAAAGGAAGTCAAATTGTTGTACCAGAAGGTATGGCTATGATGATTGTCGATAATGGTGCAATTGCCGATTTTTCGGCTGAACCGGGAATCTACACCTATGAACAAAGTACAGAACCAACAGTGTTTGATGGTGGCTTTTTCAAAGGAATTAAAGATACAATCAAAACAATAGGAAGACGTATTACTTATGGCGGTCAGCCAGCTCATGATCAAAGGGTATACTATGTCAATACAAAAATTATGATGGGTAATAAATTTGGTAGCCCACAACCTAAAAAAATAACTGATGAAAAATATGGTACCTTAGAAGTAACATTTTTTGGAGAATATGCGGTTAGAGTCGTCGATCCGGCCCTTTTAATAGCCGAAGTTATTGGTACCAATCCAAAAGATACAATTACTTATGATGAGGTAGTTGGTAGCCAGTTAAAAGCTAAATTTGTTGAAAAAGTAACTTTAGCCATTTCTAATGTTATGAGAAACAAAAAAGTTTCATTTGGAGATATGGGACTTTATGGCAGTGATATATCTGATGAAATGAATAAATGTTTAGATGATTCATGGAAAAAGCAGTATGGCTTAATGATCACCGATGTTGCAATGGGGGATATTAACTTAACTGAAGAATCTATGAAAAGAGTATCACGTATTGATGATGCGAAAATATTCTCAGATCCTACTTTACAATCAGGCCTTATGGCAAGTGCTTCAGCTGAAGCAATGGAAAATGCAGCTGCTAACGAAGGCGGTTCAATGATGGGCTTCATGGGCATGGGCATGGCTAACCAAGCAGGTGCTACTATGATTAATGCTGTAAATCAAAATATGCAAGCTCAAAATGTTCAACCTATGCAACCTGGGGCCCCAGTAACTGGCGCTAGTACTGTTCAAGCCGATAATAATGTAACTCCAGCAACTGCCCCAAAATTTTGCAGTAACTGTGGAGCTAAATTAACCGGTAAATTCTGTAGTAACTGTGGTAAGGAAGCTAAATAATGGACGAAATACTTAAATACGACCCTGAATTTACTCAAAGTAAATTCAAAACTTATGTCGATAATGTATTCATAAAACTGCATATGGCAGTAGTTACTAAAGAATTAGAAGATATAAGACATTTTGTCTCAGATGAAGTCTATAAAAAATATCAAAAAATAGTCGAAAATTTAAATAAAAAACATTTAATTCAAATGTATGATGAAATAAATGTTGCTCAAACCGATATTTTAAATTATAAAGTAACAAACGAAGATATGGTAATCGAAGTAAATTTAATATCTAGATATTTAGATTACTTAATGGACGAAGATGGAAACTATGTCAGTGGTAATACTGATATTAGAAGTGAAAAAAACAATCATTTAATATTCACAAAAAAAATAAATCATCAAGAATCAGGAATAGTTAGAAAGTGCCCGGGCTGTGGAGCTTCTATTGATGCAAACGATTCTGGAAAGTGTGCTTATTGCGGTACTATTTATAATTTAGAAGATAAAGAATGGATCTTAACGTCTATTGAAACAATATAAAGGAGTGCACATATGAATAAAAAGGTAAAAAGTATAGTAATAATTTTTGTTATAGCTTTAATATGTCTAATACCATTTTATAAACCAGAAGCTGATTCTGGTTTTGATGGAAGTTATTCTGGTGGATCATCTGGTGGCTTTTCAGGTTCTAGCTGGAGTTCGAGTGATTCATATTATAGTGGAAGCTATTCAAGTGGTGGAAGTTCAGATCCTATAGTTTTAGTTGTTCCCCTCAGCATCATTTTAATTATTGTTGTCGTAGCTATTATATCTTCTAAACAAAGAGGAACTATGATGCCAACAACCATTTTGAAAAACGTCCCACCATTTAATGGTGAAAAATTGAAAGAATATCTTCCAGACTTTAATCCGCTTGAATTTAAAACTCAAACATATGAAATATATAAGAAAATTCAAATTGCTTGGATGAACTTTGATTATGATAGTATGCGAGAGTCTGTAACTGATGAGATGTATAATATGTATAAATCACAACTAACAACCTTATCAGTTAAAAAGCAAACCAACATCATGAAAGACTTTAACTTATTAGCTTTTAATATTGTTGGCATGGAAATTCAAGATAAAACTGTCTCATTAACTGTAACTATGCAGGTAGAATGTTATGATTATATAATTGATAAAAATAATAAAGTTGTAAGAGGAACCGACAAAAGAAAAGTTATTTATAACTATGCTATGACCTTTAATAAAGGAATAAGTAGTAAACCAAACAAATGTCCAAACTGTGGTGCACCTTTAGAAAATGTCAATTCAAGTGTTTGCCCGTACTGTGATTCAACCATCATTGGTGAAAATTACGACTGGGTTTTAGCTAAAAAACAAGTTTTGTCACAAAGATACAAATAAAAGGAAGCGAAATTTAATCGCTTCCTTTTATTATAAATTTATTATTTTTAACATCAATCGTAATTTCAGAATTAAACTTAACCTCTTCGTTGATAATCGCTTTTGCAATTAAAGTTTCAATATTTCTACTTACGTAACGTTTAATTGGTCTAGCTCCATATTTTTCATCATAAGAATTATCGATAATAAATTCTTTAGCTTTATCAGTTACTTTAATTGTCAATTTCTTATCATGTAACCTATATTCAATTTCAGAAATAATTTTATCTAATATTTCATATACGACATCTTTAGATAAAGAATTAAATACAATTATTTCATCAATACGGTTAATAAATTCCGGTTTAAATGTTCTTCTAAGTTCGCTCATAACCATTTGATCACTATCTTCATGACCCTCTAATATATAATCACTACCTAAATTAGACGTCATAATAATAATTGTGTTTTTAAAATCAACAGTTCTACCTTGTGAATCAGTAATTCTACCATCATCTAGTATTTGAAGTAATATATTAAACACATCTTTATGAGCTTTTTCAATCTCATCAAATAAAACAATACTATATGGATTTCTTCTAACTGCTTCTGTTAACTGCCCGCCATCATCATATCCGACATATCCTGGAGGAGAACCAATTAATCTAGCAACTGAATGTGGTTCCATATATTCGCTCATATCAATTCTAATCATATGCCTTTCATCATCAAAAAGTTCGTAAGCTAAAGATTTAGCCACTTCGGTTTTACCAACACCAGTAGGGCCCAAAAAGATAAATGAACCAATCGGCCTATTAGGATCTTTAATACCAGCTCTAGCTCTTATAATAGCTTCACTAACTAAGTGTAGAGCTTTATCTTGTCCTTTAACCCTTTTCTTTAAATTATCTTCCAAATGAAGTAATTTTGCTCTTTCACTGCCGACTAATTTACTAATAGGAATATTTGTCCATTTCGCAATAATAGCGGCAATAGACTCATCATCGACAACATCACTTAAAATGGAATTTTTATTATTTTTCTTAAGTTCTTCAAGCTCTTTTTCCAAAGCTGGAATAACTCCATGGCGAAGCCTTGCAGCTGATTCTAAATCATATTTAGATTCTGCATATTCTAAATCACGATTGGCTTTTTCAATCTCTTCTTTCTTACGATTAATAGACGAATTTATTTCTTTTTCATGTTCCCAAGCATCTCTTAACTCTTTTTCTTTAATTTTTAATTCTTTTAATTTATCATCAATTTCCTTAATTCTATTTTTAGAAAATTCATCTTTTTCTTTCTTTAAAGCTTGTTTTTCAACTTCTAACTGCATAATTTTTCTGGTTAAAGAATCTAAAGAAGTAGGAACAGATTCTAACTGAACCTTAATAGTCGCACATGCTTCATCGACTAAGTCGATAGCCTTATCTGGTAAAAATCTATCAGTAATATATCTATCAGATAAAGTAGCAGCAGCCACTAATGCCTTATCTTTAATTGTAACCCCATGGTAAACCTCAAAACGAGATTTTAAACCACGAAGAATCGTAATTGTATCTAAAACTGTTGGTTCAGATACTAATACCTTTTGAAAACGTCTTTCTAAAGCTCCATCTTTTTCGATGTACTTACGATATTCATTTAAAGTTGTTGCTCCTATACAGTGAATTTCTCCACGAGCAAGCATTGGCTTAAGCATATTTCCAGCATCCATTGCTCCTTCTAAAGCTCCAGCCCCAACAATCATATGAATTTCATCGATAAACATGATAATTTCGCCATCAGAATCTTTAACTTCTTTTAAAACTGCTTTTAATCTATCTTCAAATTCACCACGATATTTAGCTCCAGCAATCAAAGCGCCCATATCAAGTTCCCAAATTCGTTTGTCTTTTAAACTGTTAGGAACATCACCTTTGACAATTCTTTGAGCTAAACCTTCAACAATAGCTGTTTTACCAACACCGGGTTCACCAATTAAAACCGGATTATTCTTTGTCTTACGAGATAAAATACGTGTAATACTACGTATTTCGTCATCACGACCTATAACTGGATCTACTTTACCATCTTGGACCGCCGATGTAATATCACGACCGTATTTTTCTAAAACATTTTGCAATCCTTCTTGATATGCTTGTCCTTCATTCATAATCGTGCCTCCTTTTCATTAAAAAATTAATCTTCTAACAAGATTACATTATAACTATATCACCATTTTTAGCACTTGTCAACAGAGAGTGCTAAAAATGGACACTAAATTATATTTATGCTATACTTAAATAGTAGCACAAAGGAGAAATATATATGCCTAAAATTAAAACCAAAATTTCTAATTTTTTTTCAAAATTAAGTAATAGAGCTATTGTTATTATTGCTTTTATCGCTATAATTGGTGGCATTTTATTAATTTCTTCAGATTATTTAGAAGGAAAAAAGGAAAGAGCATATCAAAAAATCAGCTTATCTTTATATAGCGAAGAAAATGATAATACACCTCAAAATCTTGAGCATCAACCAGAGGAAGAACCATATGTTCCAACCCCTAACCCTAGTGGGTATTTAGGTATATTAACTATTGATAAAATTGATCTTCAACAAGGTTTTTTCGATAAGAATAACACTCATAACAACGTAAGTGAAAACTTAACCTTTCTATCGCCCTCTAATTACCCAGACGAACAAAATGGCAATGTTATATTAGTCGCCCATTCGGGAGTTACTCGTATTGCTTATTTTAAAAATTTATATAAATTGCAAAAGGGAGATATAGCTAAAGTGGAATATAAAGGCCACCTATATACATATAAAATAGATAATATATATAACGAGACAAAAGACGGTAATGTTACCATTTATAGAGATACAAACAGATCAACCTTAACCATGATCACTTGTACTAAAAATGATGATACTAAACAAACAATATATATCGCCTATTTAGAAAGTGTTAAATAAACTTTCTAAATCGGGAAGTAGCTTAGTTTGGTAAAGCGCTACGTTCGGGACGTAGAGATCGCAAGTTCAAATCTTGTCTTCCCGACCACTTAGTTTATAAGCTTAGAAACTAAAAATCTAAGCTTTTTTGTATAAAAAATACAATTTTGACCATATAATAATAGTGAGGAGATTTTACCTTTAAAAATAAGGGGAAAAGCCTATAAATGAATAAGACAAAAATCGACTCAATTTGACGTACATATTAAAATATGCTAGAATATTGCCTGTTTTCTGATTTTTTGCAATTAACAGGAGAGGGTGAAAATGGAAACAAGTTGGTCGGTTAAGGCCAGTACTCTGGCCATAATCATATTAGTAATAGTGTCAGCCTTTTGGCATCCCGCTATTGCTAAAGCACAAAGTTTAAAATCATTGAAAAACACATTCATATTAATGCAAACAAAAAAAATGAATGAGACACCTGAGAATTTAGAAAAGTTAGAGATAAAACCAAGAAATAAAGTATTACGTTCAAATGTTGAAACTTTAAAAATTGAAATTGACGTTAAACAGTTAGCGCAAATTAAAAAAGCTCGAAAAAAAGCCTTGGAACTAGAAAGAAAGAAAGCTGAAGAAGCAAAAAAACAAGCTGAAGCTAAAGCTAAGGCCGAGGCCAAAAAACAAGCTGATGCCAAAGTGGCAGAACTTACCAAAGAAAGTCTTTCTTATGATGAACTAGTCAATAAGTTAAATCGTTCATTAAATTCCACTTTAAAAGGGCAAGGTGAAAAATTCGCTAAATATGCTATAGAACTTGGAATTGACCCATATTTAGCAGTAGCTATAGTCCTTCATGAAACTGGATGTAAATGGAATTGTTCTAGTTTATTAAAACAGTGTAATAATGTTGGTGGAATGAAAGGCTCTCCGGGATGTAATGGTGGTTCGTATAAAGCCTTTTCAAGTTTAGACGAAGGTATTTCAGCTTTCATGAATAATTTATATAAAAACTATTATGCTAAAGGATTAACAACGCCTGAAACAATAGGACCTAAATATGCCGCTAGTAGTACTTGGGCAAGTAAAATTAGAGCTTATATGCAAGAAATTGAAGCAAATTAATTTTGCTTCTTTTCTTATGTAAGAAAAAGCAAATAATTTCAATACTTTTAACAAATTTGACATCAATTTGACGCATTTTTTTTATTATGATAAAATTAACAGTAGAAAAGTAGGAGCGATGTAAATGAGTTCGACAAAAAAAGTAGTGGGAATCGTTGTATTTGGAGTTTTAATATCTATTGGACTACCATTTTTCACAAACATCAATGTTTCTAAAAACTTAGAAGTTGAAAATCAAAGTGAAATAAAAGCCGAAAGCACTAAAACTAATACTAGTGAAATAGCTGTAGTAACTCCAAAAGATGAATCAGGTATACCAATTGAAGAGCCTAAAGAGCCAGTTATACAAGAGGAAATACCTGTGGAACCTACTATTCAAAGTGAACCACAAGCCGAGCCGATTGTCTATGATGGTATGACTTTGAACGAACTAGCAGATAAATTAAATCGCTCTTTAAAATCCACATTATCTGGCAGCGGAATGAGCTTTGCTAAACATGCCGTAGAACTTGGTATTGATCCATATTTGGCAGTAGCTATAGTTCTTCATGAAACTGGATGTAATGGTTCTTGTAGTGATCAAGTAAAAAATTGTAATAATGTTGGTGGTATGAAAGGTGGGCCTAGTTGTAATGGAACATCTTATAAAAAATTCAATAGTTTAGATGAGGGTATATATAGCTTTATGAATAATTTAAAAGAAAATTATTATGATAAAGGTCTAACTACCCCAGAACAAATGAATAAAAAATATGCTTCCAGTAAAACTTGGGCTACTAAAGTCAATTCATATATCAATAAAATAAAAGCAGCTTAAAAAGTTGTTTTTCTTTCATTAAAAGCTGTGCTATAATCATAATAGGAGGCGTGAATATGCAAAAGGGGTGTCCAAAATGTGGGCGAATGATAAATGGTAATTTAAAAGTGTGTCCATATTGTAATTATAATTTTAAAGAAATAGACGGTTTTTTTAAAAGAATATCTGATGAAAAATTTGTTCAAGATGAAAAATATGCCGGACTTATTAAAAGATTAGTAGCCGGACTATTCGATATTTTTGTAACTTTTGTCTTTACTTATTTCATTTTAATTATAATCGATCATTATATAATTAAAATCACTTTAGATAATTTATATTATGGAATTTTAATCTTTCTCCCTTTATATATTTTATATAATAGTATTTGTGAACGAACTAAATGGCAAGGGTCTTTGGGTAAATATATTTTAGGTATTATTGTTACTGATGAATATGAAAACCCTGAAACCTTTCCAAAAGCTTTAGTCCGTAATATTGCAAAAATAGTTAATGTTTTAACATTAGGAATTGGGTTTGTTTTATCAGCGTTTCCACCGCAAAAGCAAGCTTTAAATGATAAACTTGCTCATACCTACGTCTTAAATAAATTAGTCATGAAAGATAATAATAAACAGTTTTACTCTAATCCAATTAAAAGATTAACCGCCTTTGTCATAGATATTCTTTTAATCAGCTTAATTTGCTATGCCTTTTTGTGGTTAGTAAACATTATCGATCTTAAAAATTTATCTTTACAAACTAAAGAAATGATCGAAAGTGCTAAATACATTGTCTGTGTAGTAATTATCTTATTTTATTTCCCATTTGCCGAAAGTCATAGTGGCATGACCTTTGGTAAAAGCTTATTAAAAATTAAAGTGGTTAAATCAGATGGCAATATTGCAGGTTTCATTACTTGTTTAGCCCGCGAATTATTACTTGTTATTGACTTTTTAACCTTATCATTTTTACTTACTCTAGTAACTCCAAAAAAGCAAACAATTAAAGATATTTTAACCAGAACTATAGTGATTGATAGATAAGTCCAAGGAATTAACTTGGACTTTTCCTTTAAAAAAGAACCAATATATGATAAAATGATTATATGAGGAGGCAGTAATATGTGTGGCTTTGTAGGTTATATTAATAAAGAAAAAGATAAAACATCAACAATAAAAAAAATGAGCGACTTAATTGCCCATCGTGGACCAGATTCAGACGGTTACTATTGTGATAAAAATATTGCCTTAGGTTTTAGAAGACTTAGTATAATCGATTTAAAAAGTGGTTCACAACCAATATTTAACGAAGATAAGTCAATGGTCATTGTTTTTAATGGTGAAATATATAATTTTGAATCATTAAGAGAAGAATTAATAAAATTAGGCCATAAGTTTTCAACAAAAACCGATACTGAAGTATTGCTTCACGGTTATGAACAGTGGCAAGAAAAAATATTAGATCGTTTAAGAGGCATGTTCGCCTTTGTTATTTATGATATAAACAAAGAAGAAATGTTTGCTGCAAGAGATTTCTATGGTATCAAACCGTTTTATTATGCCAAGATGGACAATACCTTGATTTTTGGTTCTGAAATAAAAAGCTTTTTGATTCATCCCCATTTTAAAAAAGAATTAAACACTAAAATGTTAGAATATTATTTAACTTTTCAGTATAGTGCCGGTGAAGAAACTTTTTTTAACAACGTTTATAAATTAATGCCGGGTCATTATATGAAATATAAAAAGGGCCAATTAGAAATAAAAAAATACTACGAAATCAAATTTCAAGAAGATAATACCAAAACATATGAAGAGTGGAAAGATGGATTGAAACAACGTTTATCAGACTCAATCAAAGCTCATAAAATCAGTGATGTTGAAGTAGGTTCATTTTTATCAAGTGGTGTAGATTCGTCATTCATTGCTGCTAGTAGTGATGTTGATAAAACTTTTACGGTTGGCTTTAATAATAAAAAATATAGTGAAGTAGAATATGCGAAAGATTTATCTACTAAAATAAATACCCAAAATATTAACAAAATAATTACTAAAGATGAATACTTTAAAAACTTACCTAATATTTTATATTATATGGATGAACCATTAGCTGACCCATCTTCTATTGCCCTTTATTTTGTAACTAAAATAGCTAGTGAAAATGTTAAAGTTTCATTATCTGGAGAAGGCGCCGATGAAATTTTTGGCGGTTATAACATTTACCAAGAACCCCTTACTGATGCTTGGTATTATAAAATTCCATATCCAATTAGATTTTTAATTGGTAAAATAGCTGGGATCTTTCCTCATGTAAAAGGTATAAACTTTTTAATTAGACGTGGAAAAAAACTTGAAGATAGATTTGTCGGAAATGCCTTTATATTTAATAATAAAGAAGTTAATAAAATCTTGAAATCTAAAAGAAAAACTAAAGGTTTTCAAGACTTAACAGCTCCTTATTACGAAAAAGTAAAAGATAAAGATGAAATTACTAAAATGCAGTATATCGATTTCAACTTTTGGCTTATTGGCGACATCTTACTTAAAGCTGATAAAATGAGTATGGCTAATTCCCTAGAAGTTAGAGTTCCATTTTTAGATAGACCTCTTATAGACTATGCTTTAGGACTTCCAGTAGAATTTAAAACTGATAAATTTAAAACTAAAAAGATATTTAGAGATATTGCTGGTGAAGTATTAGAAGATAAAGTATCTAATAAAAAGAAACTAGGTTTTCCTGTACCTATTAGAGAATGGATGAAAGATGAAGACATATATAAACAAATCAAATCACTTTTCACCAAAGATACCCAGTTTTTTAACACAAAAAAAATTGTCAAGTTATTAGATGATCATAAAAAAGGCAAACGCGATAATAGCCGTAAAGTTTGGACAGTATATATTTTCTTACTTTGGTATGAAATTTTCTTTGGAGGTGCTAAATGATTCTTTTTTACATTTCCCTATCGACATACTTATGTTTTACCATACTTAAGTATAAAAAAACCTTAAGTATTCTTTCTAAAAATAAATATAATACCCCAAAATACAGAAAGTGGATGTTTGAAAATTATAAAGAAACATTCATCAACAAGGAAATGCTAGCTGTTATATTAATAATCATTCTTTTACTTGCCAGCACTCTAGTTAATGAAATTAGTATGATTGTCTTTTATACATTAATGTTCCTATTAGAATATAAAAACAAAGTTAAATTAAAAATCAATAGACAAAGCATACCTAGGTTAGTCATCATCATTATATTTTTCTTAGGTATCAATATATGGTTTATTTTAGATAATTTTACTTATCAATCAGACGCGTATATTTATAATAACTTTTCTCTTTATTATATAATTTTAATAATGATGAGTTATTTATCATACATAATTGTTTGGATTACCAACATCTTATCAATTCCATTCGATAAAAAGCATAGGAGGTAATTAATATGCTTAGAGTAGATTCTAGGAAAGTAGAACCTGGAGATACATTTTTAGCCTTAAAAGGATCTTATAAAGACGGCCATGATTATATTAAACATGCAATTGATAAAGGAGCTGTATGTATAATTGCTAGTCATGGTGAATATTCAGTAAAAACTATCATTGTAGAAGATACCAGAAGCTATTTGGCTAATTATTTAAAAGACCTATATTTAGAAAAAATAAAAAAAATAAAACTGATTGCTATTACTGGAACTACTGGTAAAACTACAACTGGCGACATATTATACCAACTATTAAACAATTTAAATATGAAAACTGCATACATTGGAACTAACGGGTTTTATGCAAATGGTTTATTTCAAGAAATATCATCAACTACACCAGATTTATATGAACTTTATGAACTTATCAATAAGGCAGTAGATAATGAATGTGAAACTCTAATATTAGAAGTATCATCTAGAGCAATAACCCAAAGACATGTTGAAGGATTGCGTTTTGATGCTGTTATCTTTACCAATTTCATTGCCCATCAAAGAAAAGACAAAGAAAATTACTTAAATACTAAAATAGAACCGTTTAAAATGCTTAAAAAGGCTGGTTATGGTATTATCAACAAAAAAGATTCATATTATAATTACTTAACTTTAAATCAAAATAAAAATATTTTCTATGGTACCATAGATAGTGACTACCCGATTAGAAAAATTAAAGAAACATACAATTATACAGAATTTAATTTAGGGAAAAACACAATTAAACAGCCTTTAATCGGCTCATATAATATGTTTAACTATGCTGCTGCATATATAGCCGCAAAAACTTTGAATTTCACCGATGAGGAAATTATTTCTGCAACATTGTCCTTGCATCCCGTTGATGGTCGCTTTGATTTCTTGCAGTATAATGATAGCCTTATCATAATTGATTATGCATATGACATAGACACCATTAATTCAGTCATTAAAGAAGTAAAAAAACTCTCCAAGGGAAAAATCATAACCATAATTGGCTGCGGTGGTGAACGCCGAAAAGAAAAAAGATCCTTAATTGGTAAATTAGTAACTAATAACAGTGATTTTACTATCTTTACCACTGATAACCCAAGACACGAAAACGAAGATGAAATCATAAATGACCTTACCAACAATTTGGAAAATCAAAACTATCAAACTATTGTTAATCGAAAAGAAGCTATTAAAAGTGGTATAAATATGTTAAAAGATCAAGATATTTTATTAATACTAGGTAAAGGACATGAAAATTATCAAATTATTGATAATGAAAAATTTCCTTTTAAAGATCGTGATGAAGTAGTAAAAATTATAAAATCGTGAAATGAAAAAATAAATTCCAGTTTCATAAAGTGCAATTTGAATGTATAAGAAACGTCCATAATATGGGCGTTTTTAAGTACTCTAATGGTTTGAAATTTGATTAAAAATAGTGTAAAATAC
>CALVWP010000031.1 GCA_944367495.1 uncultured Bacilli bacterium | reverse complement strand
TTTTAACCCTATTTTCTATTTTCTCATTATGACTTGTTACTATTAAATCTTTGATTCCTAAATCGATTCCTATTATACTTTTAGGTACAAATGATGGTTTTATTAATTCCTCTTCTATTAATACACTAACATAATATCTTCCAGCTTCTTTTTTAATAACGGCACTTTTTATATCACCTATTATTACTTCTTTATTTCTATAACCTCTTATTTTTACTTCTTTTAATTTTGGTAGGGTTATTGTTTCATTTTTTAAATCTAGTTTAATAGAGTTATATTCTCGTCCTTTATAACTATTTTTAATATTATTTGTTTTATAACTTTCATGAACACCTTTAGATTTAAATTTAGGAAAACCACTACCCTTATAAAAATTTTTAAAGGCTCTTTCTAAATTTAACAAGCTATTCCTTAAAGAACAGATGTCTACTTCTTTTAACCATTCTTTCTCTTTAGAAAGTGATGGAATTAATTTGATTTGGTCGAATGAACTTTTACTTTTACCGGTTTCTTTATATTCTTTTATTTTATCATCTAAAAAATAATTATATATAAATCTTGAGCACCCAATTGTTTTATTAATTAACTCTTCTTGATTTTTATCAGGATAAAGTTTAAACACATAACCTTTTAATATTTTCATACCATCACCTTCTATAATTGTTGTAATAAATATATCACGAACAGTTATATTTGTAAATAACTTTTTGCAAACTTTACTTGTTTTTTCTTTTGCAAAGCAAAGTCCTAGTATATCAAAAAAACAAGGGAACTAAAATCAAAGCTACTATCACCATAAATAAATCTGTAAGCAATCCCACCCATAACGCATATTTAATTTTCTTAATTCCAATAGTCCCAAAATAAAGAGTTATCACATATATCGTCGTATCACTAGAGCCTTGAATAACTGAAGCTAATAAACTAATAAAACTATCAGGACCATATACTTTATACATATCATTAAGTAAAGCAAGTCCAAAACTACCAGAAAGCGGTCTCATAATAGCCACTGGTAAAATCTCAGCTGGAATATTAATAAATAAAAGTAAAGGTCTTAAAAAATCAAAAAAATAATTAATCACACCACTTTTTAAAAATATATTTACCCCAAATATCATTGCCAGTAATGAAAAAAACATCGATTTAACCATAGGCAGCCCTTCTTTAGCCCCACTGACAAAACTGTCATAAACATTTACCTTCTTATATGCAGCATATACAATAATCACTAAAACTAAAATAGGAATAAACAAACTAGAAGCCATTTTCATTTACTACCGCCATCCTTTTTACGCCATATTTTATCTATCATAAGTCCAAACAAAAGTGAAATAAAACTAACTACAAAACAGGGAATTGTTATAAAAGAAGGATCTTTACTATCATAAAGCATTCTAAGCGAAATAATTGTCGTTGGAATAATACAAAGTCCACATGTATTAATAATTAAAAACGTTATCATACTATGACTAGCTTCTTCTTTGTTTTTATTCAAACTCTGTAGTGACTTCATAGCTTTCAGTCCAAAAGGCGTTGCCGCATTACCTAAACCAAACATATTCGAAAGTATATTAGAAGCTATATAACCAAAAGACTCATGTCCTTTAGGAATTTCTGGAAAAATTCTATGTAAAAATGGGTAAATCAACTTAGAAACTTTTAACAGCAATCCTGATTCTTTCGCAATATTCATAATTCCAAGCCAAAGCGAAACTAACGGAAAAATCTGCATTACAAGTTCTAAAGTTGCCTTGCCAGAAGAAAGTATTTGAGCATTAAGCACATCAGCTCGCCCCGTTATTATTAAAAATAAAGAGCCTATTACAATTAAACCTACCCAAAGCTTATTAATCATGCTTAAACCATTTTAAAATCTTATCCCAAAAACTTTCCTCATCTTTTCCTTTTTTGACAAATATATCTTCTTCATGGATCGCTTTATCACCCAAATAAACTTTAACCACTCCAACTTTATCACCAGTTTTATATTTTCTTTTCTTATTAATTTCAAATTTAAGTTTTAATATGTTTTTTTCATTTTCCCTAATTAAATACTTAAAATCATTTTTCAAATAAAGAGTATCTTTCGCATAATACTCCTCACCTAAAATACTTACTTCCCCTTTATTTAAAATCATATATGATGTATATTCACCAAAAGCTTCCTCATATAAACTTTTATGATCATCCCAGTCATCACCATCATTAATTGTTACTACCGTCAAATTCATATCATCTTTACTCGCACTAGTCACTAAAGTCCTTTTTGCTATTTTTGTAAATCCAGTTTTCCCACCTGTTATATATTTATAAGTAGATAAAAGCTTATTTTTATTATGCCATTTATAAACATTTTTGTTTGTTCGTAAAGTATAATCTTTAGTTCCAGTAATTTTTCGAAACTCTTCATTTTTCATTGCATAACTCATAAGTAATGCCATATCGTAAGCCGAAGAAAAATTACCTTTTTTTTCATCTAAACCACTAGGGTTATTAAACTGAGTATTTTTCATTCCTATTTTTTGAGCTTTATCATTCATCATTTCCACAAATTTATCAGTATCACCAGCCACTGCCACCGATATTGCCAAAGCCGCATCATTCCCACTTCTCAGCATCAGTCCATAAAGTAAATCTTTTAATTTAAGCTTTTCCCCAATTTGTACATAAATACCAGAACCATATGATTTTAAAATTTCATCTCCTATAGTTATCTCCTTTTCTATATCGCTATTTTCAATCGCCACAATAGCTGTCATAATTTTCGATATTGAAGCTACACTTTGAACATAATGTACATCTTTGCCATATATTACTTTGCCACTATCCATGTCCATCAAAATAGCCGATCTTGCACTAGTTGAATAACCAAAAACTTTAAAAGGCAAAAATAAAATTAATAAAAAAATTAACTTTTTCACACTATCACCTAAAAAATTATATACAAAAAATGGACAAATATGTCCACTTTACTTGCTCATAGTATTTAAAATATCAAAAAAATGTAGACATCAATCTACACTTTAAGGATTAACTGTTTGATCATTATCTGCATTACCGCTTTGATCATCAGTATCTTTATCTTCAGTCAAATCGTCGGCTATGTCACCAATAACACCATCATTACTATCATCAGTAGTATTATCTGGCGTTGTTGTGTTGACATCAGTAACCCCATATAAACCACTAAGTTTACGTAAATCATCATCACTTAAATTATCAATTTTCCATTCTTCATCTTCTTTTGTCAAATGGAAAGTAATAGTATAAGTTTCCGTATCAGTTACTTCTTTTAATTTATCTAATCTATAAGATGCGAAAGTATTATCATCATCAAATTCATCTGGATTATTCAAACGATAATCATTAGCTTCATTTACTACCGTTGCATAATTTCTAACAGTAACTTCCGCATCAACAGTTGCGACATCACCATCTATAGTTTCATCTTTAATTTCATACTGCATATCTTTATAATGTGCTTGCATAAAATCACTATAGTCATTTCTCTCATCGTCTGTTAAAGTTGTATCATTAGTCAAAACATCATCTAAATCACTAACAACATCATTATCATTAGTCTGATACTTATTTAAATAATCTTCAACTTTTTTAGTTGGTGTGTTTCCCATATCAGCCGTGCAGCTACAACCAGTAAGTAAAACTATAGCCACCAAAACATATAATACTTTTTTCATAACTTCCCTCCTCAATTATATTGTGGAAAATTATAAAAAAATTATACTGTTTTTTTTAAAATTTCTTTGTAAACTGGTTCTAAAGACATTCCCATTTCTGAAAGCTCTTCACTAGTATAAGATAAATTACCTACACTTTTTTCAAAACTTTTAATATAAACTAAACCAGACATTTCTAATTTAGCATTCAAATAATTAATATTGCCAGTTTTTGTCTTATAAAATAAATCTCCATATGTTTTTGCATTTTCTAAATTTAATTCCATAAAACCACATTTTATTAAATTTTTAATTATCATTTGTTTATCTTCATCTTCTTTTAATGCAAAATAACCTAAATCGGGAGTTTTAACCACTATTCCATTAATCACTTTAAAATTACTCTCACTACACCTATCAATATCAAAAAACTGATTATAAGTAGGATCTACAATATATTTTTTGACTTCTCCATTAACATTAAATTCAGCAATTAAAAAACTATGTCCCAAAATATCACTTGTTATGGCTTTCTGGGTTTCTACTGGTCTACAAATAATATTTAAACTTTCAAAATATCTAGCAATAATCGACTGCGCTGTATCACACATAAAATTAAATTTATAATCATTTATATTTTCATTTTTCTTAAAAGAAAGTAAAAGTCTAGTTTGATAAACAACATAATTTAAATAATAATCTAATTCGTTTGGTGATAAACCATCTCCATCTAAACATTTTCTTTCTATATTACTTATTATGTCCAGATCCACATTTTCCATTATATTTATTTGTACATTAAAAACTTGATTCACAAAATCACCTAAAATAAGTGTATCAAAACCATAATATAATGTCCAGTATATAATAATTATAATTTAAAAAGGCCATTTTTTTGACCTTTAAGTTTATAAAAGACGGATACGTTTTTTGATCTCATCAGTACCTAATAATTTCATTATTTCATACAAATCTGGAGTCATCGACTTTGTCGTTAAAGCTACCCGAATAACCATACTAATATCGACAATACTTCCTTTATAAGCCTCTTGATTATTCTTATAATCTTTTACATTAGCAGCATAACCTAACTCTTCTGCAAGTAATTTCATTTTTTCAAACCACACATCTTTATCATCACTCGCATTATAATATTTGTTAATATAACTCTCTAATATATTTTTTATCTCATCTTTATTAGTTATATTTTGCCATTCGTAATTTTTATTTTCAGTATTAAATAATTCTTCATACATATACCAAATATGAGATTTTATTTCCGAATAACAACTAAAATCTTTTCGCGGTTTCTTTTGTTCTCTTTCAATATTTAATATATTTATAGTATAATCTTTATATTTTTTAATAAGACTTGCAAAATCCTTGTCAAATTTATCAGCCCAAACTAATAAATTATCATATACTTCTTTAGCCGATAATCTTGATAAATAATTTTTGGAAATATTAATTATCTTTTCCAAATCAAATATAGGTCCACTTTTACTCATTTTGTTAAATGAAAATTTAAAATCTCTATATGATTTATCAGGATTTTGTAAATACCATCCCTCAAAATTAGAATTCATTATAGTAGCAAAATAAAGTTTAATTGCTTCCACAGGAATTCCCTTTTCATGATAAAAAGATACTGCCGCCTCCGGATCTTTTCTTTTACTTAATTTTCTTATGGTATTTCCATCTTTAATATTTAATGGAAGTAAATGAGCAAATTTCGGTGCTTTAAATCCGCAAGCATCCCATAACTCTAAATGATATGGTACAGATGATATATAAGAATCATCTCTAGTCACTGTTGTAACCCTCATAAAATGATCATCACATACGTGTGCAAAAGCATAAGGTGGAATACCATCAGATTTAATTAAAACCTGATCTATATCGTTTTCTGGAAGTTCAATAGTTCCTTTTACTAAATCTTTAAATACACGTTTTTTATTAAAATCACCCATTGATTTTAATCTTAGTACCCATTTATCGCCATTTTCAATATGTTTTTTTACTTCATCATAACTTAAATTTCTACATTTAGCATAATGTCCATAATAACCAATTCTCTCTTTTCGCTTTTCTTGTTGCTCTCGCATATCTGCCAAATCATCTTCAGAGCAAAAACAAGGATATGCTCTACTTATTGATACTAAGTATTTAGCAACTATATGATATATTTCTTTCCTTTCAGTTTGAATATATGGTCCATAATTTCCACCATCAATCGGATCTTCGTTAATTATATAATTATAATTTTCTAAATCATCGATAATTAATTGAATACCATTTTCAATCGCTCTTTTATTATCAGTATCTTCTATTCTTAAAATAAATACTCCATCAGTTTGTTTAGCCATAACCTCTGGAACAAATGACGCGTATAAATTTCCCATATGCATTCTTCCTGTTGGACTTGGCGCAAACCGGCAAACCTCAGCCCCGTTAGGTAAATCTCTTTGTGGGTACATTTTTTCTAAATCATCAATAGTTTTTGTAATATTTGGGTATAATAAATCCGCTAAATCTTTATTTGTCATTTTAAACATTCCTCTCTTAAAAAATAATTTTTAATTAACTAGACTTTTCTAATCCAATTTGTACACATATCAAATCATTAAATTAATAACTTTTTAGCCAATACTATTGTACCATATAATAACACGTAAATGGAAAAAAATTCAATATTTATTTTTGAAAGCTAGCACACATAAAAACGAACTATCTCTAGTTCGAGTAATTATCAAAAATGGTGGACCCGAGGAGAGTTGAACTCCTGTCCAAAAACATTTCCAAATAAACATCTACAAGTTTAGTTAGTTAAAAAATTTCCTAGTAAAGATTAGTAACTAACAACTACTATACTAGTAAGCCTATAAAATTCACTGCTACTACTAGGCTAAGTAACAGTATATCTTCCTAAATGCGAACCCTTAAAATTTCTCGGAAGCAAAGAAATTAAAAGAGTGTACCTTGCCAATCTTAGGCAAATGCTGGTACGTAATTATTTCTGTTTCCAGTTATATTTAAGTTTGGACTTAACGTGTCCCTCCGACTTGCCATTTATTTTTCCATATCCCTGTCGAAACCAAAACGGGCCCAATTTGTTAAAGCTCTTACATTATAACACATAAAAGCTTCATTGCCAAATCACAGCATATAATGAACATCATCATCCAAATCATTATTTTTCATTATATTTTCCTCTCTTTTTTCAATTACTGGAGCCACTAAAATCGGTAAATCCTGTGCGGCTTGAGCTGCCCCTATTCTAGATAAATAAGCTAACATAGACTCATAATGATGCTTAAAATCACCCGGCTGATAATATTCATAATTGTTTAAATCAGAAAAATTAGAAACGCAAACATCCGCCATATTTTGATTTATTGAAAAGACAGATATTTCTTTTTCTAAATCTGTAAAACTTTTAGTAAAAACATTAAATGCTTTATTAGTTAAATAATTAACCGTCTCTGATAAAGTATATGCAATTGTAATACGTTCTAAAACATTAATTAATATTGATAATTTATTTATAGCTTTTTCCATTTTATTTATAAAGTAAAAATCTAGATCAATTAAAATGCTCCCTTTTTCAAAAATAGAATGCCCTTTTCGCCTAAGTTCCATATCTATATTCAAAATTTGATTCAGATACATTTTCGCAATATTATCTAAAACTACTTTCCCATTGGAAACTTCATAAAGATTTAATATAATACTATCCAAGCGCTGAATAAAAGGCTCAAATTTCTGTATAAAATCATTTTCTTCATCTTCATCGGTCCAACCTTTACTAATACTAGTATACTTTACAATACCATTATCATCCATATATAAACACCTCGTATTATTTTTTTAATCTTGCTCTAATATTTCTTTCGATATCTCTTTTTTTAATATCTTCTCTTTTATCATAAGTTTTCTTACCCTTAGCTAACCCAATTAGCACCTTAGCTCTTCCTTTAACTAAATAAATTTTTAAAGGAATTATCGTATAACCTTCTAATTTTATTTTATCGCGAAATTTTAAAATCTCTTTCTTATGTAAAAGTAATTTCCTTTCCCTAGTTTCATCATGATTAAATATATTTCCATTTTCATAACCACTAATATGCATATTTATAATATACATCTCGTCATTTTTTACTCTAACATAACTATCTCTAATATTAGCTTTACCTAATCTTAAAGATTTAATCTCAGTTCCTGTTAAAACAATCCCTGCTTCTACTGTATCAAAAATCTGGTAATTATACTTTGCCTTCCTGTTTATTATTTCCATTTTTATCACCTTTATAAAGTCTAAAATTAATAAGCCCCTTATCTTTTATCACACTATCGACAATAATTTCTATTTTATCTCCAAGCATATATCTTTTTTTACTTCGCTTACCTACCAAACTAAATGTCGATTCATCATAAAAATAATAATCGTCAAGTTCATCTATTTTAATCATACCCTCTACTAAATTATCAAGCTCTACATAAATCCCATAATTAGTAACAGTACTAATAATGCCTTTATAAACCTCACCAATATGCCCTTCCATATATTCAGCCATCTTCATATCATCTACATCACGTTCACATTGAGTAGCAGCCATCTCTCTTTCAGAAGAATGCTTAGCTATCTCTGGCAAACTAGCATTATAATAATCTATAACACCATTATCAATATTGTGATTAAATAAATATGTTCTAAGTAATCTATGAACAGTTAAATCAGGAAACCTTCGAATTGGCGATGTAAAATGTGTATAAAATTTACTAGCTAATCCAAAATGCCCAATATTTACATTATCATAAACTGCTTTCTGCATACTTCTAAGTAACATTGAAGATAAAATACTATATTCCTTTTTATCTTTAAGTTGATTTAAAATATTTTGAATAGTTTTTGGTGTAATATTCTTAGTATTCGCATTTACTTTATAACCTAAAACACCGACAAAATGTAAGAAATTCTTAATCTTATCTTCATCTGGCAAGCCATGAACACGGTAAATAAAAGGTAAATCCATATAAGAAATTGTGGTTGCAACCGTCTCGTTAGCCATAATCATAAAATCTTCAATTAAGTTCTCACCAGTATCTTGAACTCTTCTTTGAATATCAATTGCTTTACCATTTTCATCAGTAATAATTTTTGGCTCTGGTACATCAAAATCAATATAACCTTTTTCTAACTTCCATTTCCTAATTATTTTAGAAAGCTCTGCCATTAACTTCAAATCATCCGCAAATTCTAAATAGCCCTCTGGAATAATATTTTCATTTAAAATCTTATTAACATTTTTATAAGTCATTTGTTTTCTAGATTTAATATAACTTTCAAAAATATCACTGTCAACTAACTTACCCTTATCGTCAATTTCCATTTCACAAGAAATAGTAAGTCTTATCACATTAGGATTAAGTGAGCAAATGCCGTTCGAAAGTTGATGTGGAAGCATTGGTATAACAGTATTAGCTAAATAACTACTAGTACCTCTTAAATAAGCCTCATCTCCTAAAGCTGTTCCCTCTTTAACATAATGACTAACATCCGCAATATGAACTCCTAATAAATAATTACCATTATCTAACTTTTTAATACTAATCGCATCATCAATATCTTTTGTATCATCACCATCGATTGTAAAAATAACCTCATTTGTTAAATCTCGTCTTCCTTTAAGTTCTTCCTGACTTACTTCATCAGGAATACTTTTAAGTTCTTCGATAACTTCATCTGGAAAAACATCATTAATTTGATATCTTGCCGCAATCGATAGAATATCAACCCCAGGATCATCCTTATGTCCTAATATACGTATAATTTTCCCTTGATAATAATTGCTTTTTTGAATTTTATTTTCGATCTTTACAACAACCTTATGTCCAGAAACCGCACCCTGCGCATCCTTAATCTCTACAATAATATTTAACTTATCATCATCTAATTTGAGAAAATTTTTATCATCTTTTTTATAAAACTCTCCAACTAATAAATTATTTAAATTACGGTTATTTATTCTTAAAACTGCTGCTTCATGTCTCGCTTCATCCAGCACTTTAATAACAACTTCATCACCATCAATAGCTCCATTTACATTATTTGAAGAAACATAATAATCCTTTTCTTCACCATCAATAATAACAAAACCAAAACCTTTTCTATTAGCCACAAAAGTACCTATTTTCTGTGACTTATCATCAAACTTTGCATATTTACCTTTATTAGTAAATCTTATTTTTAACTCTTTAATAAGTTTACTTAAAACATTCGGTAATTTAGGAATCTCTTCATCAGTTAATTTTTCTAAAATTTCATCATACGTTAAAGCTTTATTATGACTGTTTATTATATTTAAAACTTTTTCTTCCATCATCTCACCCCTTTATATTAATTATAAAGCAAAAAAGCCAAAAAATATAGCTTTTATTAATTTTTTTCTTTTATATAATACCCTAAACTAAATATACTAGCTCCTATAAAAGCTACTATCATATCCATCATCGTATCAGTAACACCTGTCTCAGCCACTCTTTGGGCATCACCACCAAATAATATATTACATACAAATTCAAACGTTTCCCATAAAAAAGCGCACATTGCACTAAAAGCTAAAATAAACAATACCTTAAACCAAATTTTATTAATTCCTTTAGGTAAAAAAAGCATTCCTACATATGCCGTAAGTATTCCTGAAAACGTATGTACAACTTTATCAAAGCCTGCCCACTTATTATAAACTTCTAAAGTTACCCCCATATAATGCGCTAGAAAAATAAATATAAGCCAAACAAATATCACACCATCGTTTAACTTTACCTTAAATAGTCTATTCAAAATATAAGGTAAAGTTGCTGTTAAAACAATACTAGAGTCTTTTAAAACAATAACAATTCCTCTATCAAGTTCTCCTAAAATTGCAATAAAAGAACAAACTAAAGTAATAACAAGCAAACCTATATTAATTTTCTTCATAACCTATTTCCTCCACTTCTACTTGATTAATCGCATTAAATCTTTTCGTAATTTTATCAGTAGTTGTATGAATATCTTTAACATCTTTACTAACTGTTTCAATACTTCTATAAAGCTTATCCCATCGATCTTTATAACGTTTAAATTCCACATCTAATAACCTTAACTCTTGATGAATCACTTTCGTATATTTATCTCTTTCAATATTTTTTATAATAATCTCAATCGTAGTTAGCGTACTAATTAAAGTAGTAGGTCCGCATATCCATACTCTTTTATTATAAGCATAATCTATAATATCTTGATGATAAGCATTCACTTCTGCAAAAATAGCCTCAGCTGGTAAAAAAAGTATCGCTTGATCAGTTGTTTCTCCTGGAATAATATACTTAGATGCAATCGCATCAATATGCTTTTTCATATCACTTTTAAATTTCTTTTCTGCAAGAGTTGGATTAGGTGACTTCTTATCAACCATCGCCTGATAATCCTCTAAAGGAAATTTAGAATCTATCGCTATTAATCCCAAAGGTTCGGGTGCAAAAATAACACTATCAGCAATAGTACCATTACTCAAAGTATATTGCATTCTATATATATTATCTTTATTTTCTCCAAAAACATTCACTAAAATATGTTTTAAATTAACCTCGCCAAAAATACCTCTCGTTTTTTTATCAGTTAAAATACTCTGTAAAGACACAATATCTGTCGACAAAGAATCAATTTTCTTTTGAGCCTCATCTATCTTCGATAATCTTTCCAAAACTGAAGTAAAAGTCTTATTCGTTTTTTCAAAATTTTGATCTAATCTCTCATTAACTTTGTCGTTAATTAAATTTAATCTATGATCTATTCTCTCATTTAAATTATTAAAATCATCAGTTAAATTCTTATTAA
The DNA here is from genome assembly GCA_944367495.1 of uncultured Bacilli bacterium. Lineage (GTDB taxonomy): Bacteria > Bacillota_I > Bacilli_A > RF39 > UBA660 > Coprosoma. Next base: position 12,857 of record CALVWP010000031.1, on the reverse strand, counting down.
TATCAGTTTTAAAATCACCTAATTCCTTAACCATTTCAGTTTCTAACTTACCTAATCTTTCAGTAATATTAGACTCATTCACATTTTTAGTTAAGGCAATTATACTAATAATTAATATTAAAATAAGTAAACCAATTATAATGTACTCCACATTAACACCTCTATTCTTCGTATATTCACTATAACACATACTTATGTTCATGTAAATAACTTTAGAAAAAATACCAAGATTATTCTTAGTATTTTTCAACAAACAATTTTATCATATATCTACTTTTAAGAATTTAAAAGCCACTCCTCATAACCACCAATAATATTAAAAACTTGATACCCTTTTACTCTAAGGACTTGAGCTAAAGTCTTAGATGAAGTTCCTTTTTGACAATAGATATAATAAATTAAACTGCGATTTAAATATTTTTCTGGATTATTCATCAAATCATATGAATTTATATTTAAAGCTCTTGGTATATGATTTTCATTATATTTTTGCGGCATTCTAATATCTATTACATTAGGATTATCGATTTTTAAAAATTCCTCAACAGTAACTTCCACATTAACACCTCACTATAATATATGCTTTAAACATACCTTTCAAATAGAAAAAGAACCTAATTAGGTTCCTAGTCATCATCATCGGCAAAGAAATCATCGAAAAATTGATCATCAGTAACATAATCACGTTTTTCTATGCTGCTATTCTTAATATCTTCAGCTGGTTTAACACTTTGCTGTTTAACAGTCTGATTAACTTTATTTGTAATTTTAGCGGCAAAATCCGCACTATTAATTGTAGGTGAAATAGTTTTATTTTTTTCTTGTTTTACTATTTCAGCCATATTAATTGGTGCCGGTTTTATTACATCGTGACTTTCTTTACTAACCATAACAGGATTAACACTCGCATCCCCTGCCATACTTGCTGGTACTTTCACTGGATTAATTTTGCCAATTGGCACTCCTTGATTAACAATATTTTTTTTCTGCTGTTTTTCTTTTTCTAATTTTTCTATCGTACTATTGATATTTTTAAGCATATCATTCATCGACATTTGTGGTTTAGGTGCTGCTGGCGCCACATTACGATTTAAATTAGGCATCACTTGACTAATCATTTTATTAAAGCTCTCAGTTCTCTTAGCTTCTCTTTTTTCATCAACAAAGCTTTTTAAATCAAAAACATGTAATTTTTGTTTTTCTCTAGTAGAGTAAGTCGCCTTATCACATTTATCTTCTTCGCCCCAATCAATTTGATAATTTAATTTTAATTTAGTTCTAAAAGGATCCATACGTAATCTAAGTAAAATAATTTCACCCATTTTAAGTTTCTGTAAATCACTAACCGTAATAAGTGGTCTTGTCTCCTCTATCGCTTTACCATCTTTATCTTTCTTATCTGTCTTAACTTTAATTTCTCCACACATTTCGCTAATTTCTTTTAAAGCTGAAAGTTCAGTACTAATCAAATATACGATATTGGTACAGTTACCTCTGATAGTATCGCCTTTTTCCTTACCATAAACCTCAGCAAGCTGAGCATAGTTTTGAATAACAAAGAAAAATCTCATTTTCCTACTTCTGGCCGCTGAAACCATCGTATCAACATCTTTTAAAGGCGGCATATTAGCAAACTCATCAAGCAAAAAATTAGTTCTAAAAGGCAATTTTCCACCATTTTTTTGCGCATAATCAACTAACGTTTCATAACATTGTTTTAAGAAAATAGTAACTAAAGAGTGATAAGTCTTTTTTTCATCTTGAATAACAATAAACACCGCTGTTTTTTTAGCTCCTATATCTTCAAATTCAAAATCACTATGAGAAAGCATCTCTGATAAATTCTCACGAGCCGCAAACAATCTGATTTTTTGTTTAAATACTGACAAAATACTACCTTTAGTTTCATTTGGAGCTGAAATAGTAGAAGATGCACTTATATAAGCTGGGCTTGTTGGATCTTTCGTTTTAAAATATTCATTCGAATATGTTGAATTAGGACCACATTTTTCTTCTCCAACTGTCGTAAATAAATTAACACTATTTAAATTTATCTCTTCTTCTTTCGCATCTTCAAATAAACCTAAACAAATACCTGAAAAATAATCAGCTGACGTTTTCTCCCAAAAGGGATCACTGTTCTGTGCATTTTCATCATACAAAATATTCATCGCTAAGTCATCTGTAAGCTCATTAGCCTTATCAGAATTACCTTCTTTATAATATTTATATGGTAAATGTAACGGATTCCATCCACTACCTTGTTGTGGATTACGGAAATTTAAAAGAACAACATTATAACCTCTTTTTCTAAGCATTTCTGCTGTTGTTTCATAAATTTCACCTTTTGGGTCAGTTATAATCATTGATTCGTTATGTTTAGCTAAAGAATGTACAAGTGGGAAAATAGCAACTTGTGTCTTACCGGCACCAGTAGAACCAATAATTAATGTATGACCTTCGCCATTATCAACCCACATCTTTTTACCATTATTAATAAGTGGAAGTCCTCCAGCATCCGCTTCTGGCACTTGAACCTTAACCATCGTAAGTTCTTTTTTCATTTCTTCTTCGTTAGTCCATCTCGAATAACCCTTAGAAGCTTTTTTAGCTTCTGTAGAAAATCCAAAACCTTTTTCTCTATCAAAAAATCTATCAGATACACTAAAAATACTAGCCACTAATGCAATAATATAACAAGTAAAAGTCAAACCGATCATATCAGAAGCAAAAGCCGGAAATGGATTAAGTCCATGAAAAGGATGATCCAAATCACCTTTCGCAAACTGAATAATATTCAAAAGTGCGATAGCTACAAAATATAATAAAACTAAAGCATACCCACCAAAAATCATCCAATCTTTTTTATCTGCTCTAAACTTTAACTTCATCTATAACCCTCCATTTGCAAATCAACATTATTATAACACAGCCCTTTAATATTAACAACAAAATCAACATCATTCATTATTATATAAACACTTTTGCACTGATTTTAATTTATTATTTTGTAATTTATATAATTGAAAGCAAGACTCTAAACTTTGAGTATTTAAATCACCTTTAAAAACAACAATTTCTAATTTATTATCATTATCAAAATCTAAAACACTAACAACATTAAATACTTCATCTTTTACTTCTACTTTATCAATAACCTCGTTATTTTTAACAACAAACATATATGAACTAACTTTATCTTCTAAAGAAGCTGACGCAATAGTATATAAAATCTCATAAGCTCCATCGTCATCATAATCTAAAGTTATTTTAGATAAAGAATTTTTATAATCCTCAAATTGTAAAGCATTATTTGAATTAGTCACATTCATTATATATTGGTCATCATTCGTATTATATTTTTCAGTATAATAATTAACTGGACTTACCTTTACATCACCACTATATGCTATAGTATAATTATCTCTAGCAAGTTCGTTAAAATCATCATCAAAAAACCACCATAATCCTTCGACATATTGTAAATGTTTAACCTTATATTTTTTATCACCATTAAAAACAGTAAACTGACGATCCAACATTTCATCAGTAGCCTCAGTTTCTTGATACCATTTATTATCTTTTTCATGCCATATTAAATTATCACCGACAAGTAAATAATTATTAGTAAATTTTTCTTCATCATTCTTTTTTTCTCCCCCAAAGAAAACTACTATAACCACATAAATCAATAACAAAACAACTATAAAAATCATAAATTTAAAATTTTTTATAAAAGTTTCAATATTTTTCAAACTAAACACCCCATTTAATCATATAAACAATTTTGAAGCAAATTAAATTTACCATTTACAATTTCATATAATTGATAACAAGAATTTAAAGTAGGATTATTAATAATACCATATGATATTACAAGCTCTATATCACCATCATTATCAATATCTAATACACTTTCTATATTATAAGGATCCTCATCACTTATAACTTTATCTGTCACCACTCCATTTTTTACAATAAACATATATGATTTAAATTCATAATCTTCTACTACTAAAGACGAACTAGTCATAAAATAAATAGTCTCTTCAACATTATCTTTATCAAAATCATCCGTTACTTTTGTTAAAGATCCTCTAAATGCTTGAAATTGAGCATCATTAGATGGCTTAGCCACTTCCTTAATATAATAATCATCCGCACTATTATAATTTTCCACCGTATAATCTATAGGCGAAACATTTAAATCACCACTATAAGCAAATTTAAAATCATCTGTTGGAATTTCTTTATAATCTTTATCAAAAAAGTACCATTGCATATCAGTATACTGTAAATTACCCACCTCATATTTTGTATTACCATTATAAAGGGTAAATTTATTATTTAATATATCATCAGTAACCTTAGTTTTTTGATAAAATTTACCATCTATCTCATTCCATATTAAACGATTACCAATTAATAAATAATTATCGGAAGACTTTTTTCCAGAATTATTTATTACCATCGCCAATAAAATGTAAACTACAATAAACAAAACCGCAATAACTCCCCATTTAATATATTTTTTCATATCTTTTTCTTTCCCCATTTTCATCTCTCCAATCTTATCTTAATTATATCTTTTCCTAAAATTGATGTCAATTAAACAGAAAAATATTATTGATAATTACAATACTAATTGATATAATTTTAATAGAGGTGATAATCGTGGAAGACGAAAATAAAGTTAAAACAATAATGAAATATGTAATTATAGCCATTATAATCATAGCAATCATAACTATAGGATTTTTTATTTATCGAAATATACAAATTAACATCAATACAAATAAACTTTACAGTTACTTAGAAAAATCTAACTACACTAAAAATGATGAAAATTATTATCAAAAAAAGAGCGAAACTGAAAATAAAACTATTACTGACATTGCTGGTACAAAAGAATTTGCTTTTGCCCGAAATATAACCACATCAACAGATCAAGAATACAGTAAAATTTTTATGCAATATAATAACGATAATACTATCGACATAACATACTCATCAGAAAAGCTAACAAATGACAATCAAATATCAACATCCAGTCAAAAAGGAAAACTAAAAGACAATAAATTTTCGTGTGATATAATATCAGGTAATAATAACAATATTTCATGTGACATTATAAAAAAGGAAGCCGAAAATTATTATAAAGAAATAGAAAAAATTATTAAAGATAATAAAATAAATCTAAATTATGTAAAAACAGATGCTAAAAAAGTTACAAAATTCTAAAAATACCACATCATTTTGATGTGGTATTTTTTTATTCAATAATATTTTCGCCTAAATTAGTAGCTCCAGATACTCTTTTGCCACCCCATTCTTCGTACCAACCATTGGTACCCGGATTGCTTTTATAAGTGCTATAAAATGCCAAATGTGAAACTTCAAACTCTAATACATTCTGACCATTATTATGGCCCCACTTATTATAGCCTGCATCTCCAGAACTCTTAATATCGGCAATAATTGATGGGATTACTGTTCCATCATCTAGATAAAAATCAATCTTATCTCCTACTTTACCAAACGTTTCTGTACAAGCTATTAAAAATCTACCATCAATCGTCGCAATTCCATCAGTATAAACACTACCGGCAGAAGTCCAAGCATCATAAACTTTTCCTTGATTATACACCCAATTAAAATCATCATATACCGTAACTGTATAACCTCCATTACCAAACTCTTCTGGTATTGTTATTTGTGCCCCTGTTCCAGAAACATTACACATATCACTACCTAAAACACCAGTACTACTTATGGCATAAGGACTTCTAATTGAACCATTCATTCTTTTTAAATATGGAATTATTTGATTTTCAACGACATTTAAACTTTGATAACCTGTATTCGTTCCATTTGGGTTAAATACATATACTTTATTCGTTTTTGGGTTAATATGGTCAATCATAATATAATGACCACTACCAGTAGGATACATAGAACTACCTGGTTCCAAATGTATTAAAATCTTTTTACCAGATGATAATGCATCCACAATAGCATCCACACTAGCATCTATTTTTTCACCAGATAATCCCCATTTTGCTGTAAAATCAGGAACTAAATCTGGTTCAGAAAATTTCATACCATTACCTTGGCCCGCCTTTGTCCAAATTTCAGAATCAACAGCATCGTCAACAAATTCTCGAACATCAAAATCATCACCAGTGTACATATAATATATACCCATTAAAGAAGAAAGTACACAACCACCACTTCTCATAGGCCATCCTTGACCCTCTACAATTTCAAAATCAGCTAATTCTCCATTTTGACGATATTTATCAAGATTTTCTAACCTTTCTTGATAAACATCACTATTAACATCAGTCACTAAATTACCCGTACTACTAGAACCGGACGTACCAAATTCTACATCATTTGCACAAAACTTATTATAATTAGCTAAAGAATCACCTTTCCAAGCATTATCTAAAGTAACTAATCCAGCACCTTGTTTCGCCGATGGATCCATAACATATACTTCACCATTTTCTACATGATCAAAAGCAACCCAATGTCCTTTGCTCAAATATAATACAATAAATGGTTGATGGTTACCGTTACAAGGTTCACTAATTGCTTCACTAAGTACCTTAGCAGCATTACTATTATTAACCGAAGCATTTTGCACAATCATTTCAAAATTCGGAGCAATTCCTTGCCAACTATTCCAATAAAGTGCTCCACCACTTGTAAAATTTGCATTATCAGCAAATACACCCGGATCAAATGAGGAAACAGTTAACTTAGTACCAGATTTTGCTATCAAATAAGACATAGAAGTAACTGTACATCCAATATCACATAACGTTTTCGAAGTACCAAGTTTTCTACTACTCCATGGTGCACCACATTGCCTCCAGTTTGTCATCTCACCTGAACCAACATTTCCTCCATTATACAAACAAGGATCGTCAGCCATCAATTCTTTATAAAAATTTGCAAAATCAATAATATCTTGAGCTATTTGTTCTTTTTTCTTTTGCTTAGCTTCTTCATTGTCCATTTTTCTAACTGAATCTATCGTTCCACCAATAAATCCTTCATTACAAATATCTATACTATTAAATAAATACACAATATCATCAGCCGTATTACCATCACCTGTAATTGCTGAAACAAAAGGGATTAAATGAATAACTGCATCTTTTACAGCCCCCGCACTTTCACCAATACAAGTTAATCCGTTAACCAAAAAATTATCAGAACCATAGCCTGGACTAGCTAATGCTTTTTTATAATTTTCTTCATCATACCTTCCATCTACATTAGAATTTGTCATTACAATTACTGCCGCATCTAACAAATCAATCTGCTCTTGATCAATACCGTTATACTCACCACTACCAGTAGTTCCTAAACTAGAAAAAAAATCTTTTGCATTCTCCCCAAAATCTTTTTCATCAAAATCTTCATCATATAAAGAATCAATGATATCTTCGTATTGACCAACATATAAAATCGTAGAAGCCAGTACTACATCATCAATTTTAGAACCCCCAGCTTCTTTTACCAGTCTAATTTTAGTATAAAACTGGTCCTCTTTCATTTGCTCTAACTCTTCATTAGTACATAAAAGACAACCACCACGAAGTAAATTTTCTACTCTCTCAACATTCTCTTCTACAAATCCAACAAAAAATGCTACAACAACTATAATAACTATTATAGGAGTAAAAAACGAAATAGTACTAGCAATCGCCCCATATTTTATTAATTTTAATTTTGCTCCAATAATTTTAGTAACTGGATTAAAACCCTTACTTTTTACTTTACCACCTAAAATTTTGTCTTTCAATAATTTTAAAGGATTCATGCTAGTACCACCACCTTACTATTTTATAATCCGCCGCCAGATCCGAATGAATCTAATTCTTGCTGCGTTAACACAACATTTATTCGCATACGTTTACTTCCGCATACAAACAATGCCTCACCTTGATTATAACCTTTAATACTTTCTTTTTCATTATCATTTAAATCAATTAACTTAGATAAATCTTCTACCGCTTGTTTTCTAAGTCCCATTACTAAATAATAAGACGCATTATCAAATATCGCTTTACCTTGAGTAATAACTGCTGGATCACTAAAGTCTGTCGGTTGTTGAGTAATTATAATAGTTCCAGTATTATACTTACGCGCACGTCTTTGAACTTGCGCTAAAAAGTCTGCACCCAATGTATTATTTCCAGAAAGTAACACATGTGCTTCATCAACTGTTAAAACAGTATTAATACTAGGATCTAACGTTAAACTCCAAGCATACTTAAGAACATTAAAGAATAAAGCATTTCTAATATTTGTATCAGTATTCATAAGTTCTCTAATATTAAATACTATAAAATTACTTTTAGGAGCAATCGTTGTAGTTCCATCGAAATAAAATCTTAATTCACCAACTAATGGACGAAGTTTTAATTCCAACTGTTCTAAAATATCTCTTTCTTTATTTTGATTTGGCATAGCTGTAATTTTTCCTCTAACAGTCGCATATACATCTTTAAAAGTAGGATAATCTGCTGAAGTATAATGTGAAAAATCAGTATTAAAATCTATTCCAAATCGTTTATAAGTTTCTTGTACCATTTCACTAAAAACATTTAATACATCTTCAGTAATAGAAGGATCATAATATTTCATAAAAGCTTTAACTGTTTGCAAAGATCTTGTAAGTACCGCATAACCCATACCTTGTTTCATTTCATCTTCATCAGCATCCATAATAACTTCAAGTGGATTAATCATACCAAATTCTCCACCTTTACCTAAATCGATGAAATCACCACCGTAAAGTCTAGTCATATCTTCAAGCTCACCCTCTGGATCAATAAGTACCATTTTATAATCATTTCTAATATGACTTCTTAAAAGTAACTTAGCTGCTGTTGATTTACCACTACCAGATGTACCTAAAATAATCATATTCGCATTATTTCTATTATGCTCTTTTTGAATTTGGTATAAAAATTGGTTAAAAAGAACAACACCGCCTGAAAAATCAACACCAAGCAAAGTAGATAAACCAGGATCTTTAATACTATCAAATACATAAGGATACATAGCCGCTAAAGTAGGTGATGGAATTGGCGTACCAATTCTATCTTCAATATCTTGTTTTGGAAAAATTGGTAGCATACTTTTAAGTACTTTTTCTTGTTCAAATCTTAATGGTATAGCTCTCATTTCCATCGCTTCTAAATAACCCTTTAATTGTAATTTTTTAGTTGTTAATTCTTCTTCAGAATCAGCTGTTACCATCAAATGTAACTGAAAATCATATATTTTAGCCTGACTAGCCGCTAATTGTTTAATAAATTCTTCTAAAGACTCATAATCTTGTCTTAACTTTTCTTGCATAGTTAAGTCACGTTCTTCTTGATATTTAGTCTTCAAATCAGCTATCTCTTTATTTACCATTTTTTGAATAACTCCAAAAGGAAGTGGAATATGCTTCATAACCATTTTAACCCCACCCATACTAGTCAAATTAGATAAAAAACCTGGGGTTATAATTTTAGGATAACTAATAACGGTCATTATCGTCGAATATTTATCACTTACAATAAAACTACTAGGCTTAAACTCTAAACCTTTAGGTGCTATTTGTGCTCTAATGTCCATTAACTCATCACCGTCCCAAACGTCGTAGTCATTCCACCATTTAAGAAATTATCTAAAATAACTCTTAAATCATCATTAGATGTTTGTGTAGCATTTAATCCCGCATTTGCAAAAACTTGAATTAAATTTCTAATCTTCTTTTGAATCTTGTCCATATCCTTTTCCTTAAAAAGTAAATAAAATTCTGTATCTACAACATTATTTGTCGTAAACATATTAGCCTTATTGATATCATCTAAAATAAGTTTCCTTTTAACAGGATTCACCTGTTGATTATAAAGCAATTGTAACCTAGATAAATAAGCCGTAATATCAACAGGTCTATCAGCTGCAATAATCCAAAATTCATAATCAATCATATTATAAACATTTCTAAGATTATTAATAATCATATTTTGCATATCAGGTTCCAAAATAAAGATATTTCTTGGTTGTATTTTTACTCCAGTTACTTTTTCATTATTAGCTGTAATAATAATTCCATTAGTTATTGATTTTATTGGTACAAAATCATTTGTGTACTTGCTGCGACTCTCCATACTCATCTTTCACACACCAGCCCTTCCATATAAATTTTTGTCTAATTGTATAAAATCTATACAACTCTTGAATAACCACCCTAATATTATGATAATTTGGAACCGGGAGTACTAAAAATCCACATATTACCGCCGGTAATAAATCGATTATTGCTGTAAGTAACGAACTAGGACTTACTATCATTAAAAGTAATACGGTAATACCTATTCCACTTCCAAATAATATTAAATCGAAAGTTGTAAATAAGCCAAAAATCAACATTGATTTTTTTGTATTTGCTGGAACTAAAAATTGCATTTAATCACCCCTTTACTTATTTTTTTCCTTTATCATTAATGTCCATAACATCCTGATTGTTCTTAATTGCTTTACGATAAGCTTCAGCATTTTGATCTGCAACTAATGCATCTCTTTCTGAAGAGGCATATTTCTCATATAAATCTTTATCAATAAGATTTGAATAATTTCCATCCCATGCTTCTCTTAAATAATCATCATAAGATCTAATTTTATCAGGACTAACATCCCACATTAATTCTCCAGTAACTTTATTTGTAAGTTGTTTCCCTTCGTTATCTAACATAGGATTAAACATTGCGGCACGTAAAGCATCTTTAGAAAATTTAGAGTCTGCAAGCAATTGAGCCTGTGCATCACGAGCAGAATGCTCATTTGCAATTTCATTTTCTCTAGCTCTTGTCCATTCTTTTACTTCTTGATCCATAGCACCAACACCCCCAGCTTTATTCTTAACATTAGCAAATTTATAAACTGTATCTGCTAGCTGTTTACCCAAAGTATAACCACCTGCTTGTTTTATATCACGTTCATTTCTAGCATCAGTAGCCTGAATTCTTCCGTGCTTAACTCCAGCAAGCATATTTTTATTTTTACCAGCATAATAAGCTCCTCTAGCCCCAGCACTAACACCACCTGCTAAAGCAGATAAAGTGGCACTTCCAAGCCCGCCACCAATCATTTTAGCCATTGCACGCGCCTTGTTAAACTTATTCATATGTTGACTATTTTTAATCGCACTAAAATCATCATAAATTGATTTTCTATTATCCCATGCATTTTTACCCGCAGCAATAGCGTTAGCCACAGTTCCACCAACAGCAGCTCCACCAAGAGCTAAAGCACCAGCAGCAAGGGGACTATCATTTATTTTTTTTAGAGGATTAATAGAAAGAGAACCAGCACCACTCATACCTGGTATTAAATTTTCGATCAATTTTGGTACTTCTTTAGCAAAGAAAAATACACCCAAAATAACCATAACCATAACAAACACTGCCATAAGTCCTTCTGGAACATCACCGTTCAAATATAATTGATCAGTAGGCCCAGCTAAAATTCTATTAGCAACTAAATCAACCACAAAGAAAGCAAAATATATTATGGCAATCCTTATAAACAATGATAAATATGTACTAAAGCACTCTTTTACCCATCTTCCAAACATTCCATCCTTACCAGATTGTTTAGGATCCATATAAGATATAATAGGAATTGGGGAAATTATTTCCAAAAATCCTAGTTTAATTATTCGCACGGCTACATCTAAACAAAAAGATAAAAGCATAACAACTACAAAACCACCAGCGATGGTCGAAATGACCGGCATATATTTAAAAATGTATTCGTCATTACCATTTCTTGTATTTACTACATCTCCAAACGTATCAAATCGTCTCTGGTTTCCTTCAGTTGGAAAGAAATCTTGAAGATCATCAGTACCATCTGGAAGTAATTCAGCCACAGCTCTTAAACAGCTATCATTACTAGCCATTGCTTTGGTCCCAAGTACCGGACCACTTGAACAAACACTCATCCCCTCTGCATCTGTATTTACCGAAAAAAAGGCACCATACACTAAAAACTGTAAATCTTCTGCCATTTGTTTATTAATTTCTGTATCAACAGCATCATTAGCAGGAAGTGACTCACCTGTTAATGCCTCAGTAATTTGTCCAACATTACTATCAGCAACATTTGTAACACTGTCAATAAAACCTTCAGATAATTCACTATCTCCACCAGAACTAGCACTGGCAGATCCAGTAGTCCCTGTGGAAGAAGAAGTCGATTCACCTAAAATCAATTGACCTAACAAATTTTCTTTCAATACAATTCCTTGAACTTTAAATGCAAATTGAAAAATATAAGGGACTAAAACAATCAAACCTAAAGATATTAAAATGTTAGTAACCATTTTCCCAAAACCCTTACTCTTATCAGAAAAATCGTCTGGATTCACCATATATTGTATTATGGAAAAACTAACTTTAAAAAGCATAAATACCCCAAGCAAGGCATAAACCCTACTAGAAAAATTTACAATAGGGTTATCCATATCACCACTAGCTACTTCAGCCATACCAAATAAATCTAAGTTAGCTAAATAGAGTAACAATTGATACAAAATAGTAATAAGACCATAAACAATTCTATCTAAAAAAGTAAAAAACATATTTAAAATATCATTTAACCAGCCTAACATTGCTATTCCTCCTTTTACTTAGTAATATTACAAAGTGGATTATCGCTATTAACACCCCATATTGCTCCTGCACCATTTACAACTTGAATCAAGAATGTAACAATCACCGGCAACAACAACAAAATAATTAAACATATAATTCTTTTCCATAATCCCTTTAAAAAATTACTTA
>CALVWP010000030.1 GCA_944367495.1 uncultured Bacilli bacterium | reverse complement strand
TAGTTACCATGACTGATTTATCAGAAATGTCATCATTTGTAGATGGATCTATGACTGGTTCTGTTAGTTTCCCATCGGTTATTAAATCTTGAATAGCTATACAGTATCTTCCAGCTTTGCCTGGCGGAAATTTTTCTGGGTGCTCTTTTATATATTGATCGGCGGCATTATATATTATATCTTCACTTGCTGTGGCTACATCATCTTTAGATGAATTTAATCTATTTATGACGGTTGGTACTATCAACAAAAGCAATAAACCTATTATTACTACTACTCCTAATATTTCCGCTAATGTAAATCCTTTTTTCTCCATTTTTGCGTTCCTCACTACTATTTTATCATCTTAATTATAAAGGCTTTTAACTATAAAATCAACTGTTAAAAAAAACAAGCGATTACTTGTTTTTAACGTTTTCTATTACTAAATTACCATCATAACCTTTTGTTTTGTAATTATTACCACATTTTAGATATGGTTTATAAGATATTTGAATACCATCTTGAAGAAATTCGACATAACCATTACATTCGATTTTTTTATCTTTGAGATCGTATATTGGTTCTAAGTATCCTTTATCTTTTAGCATCGAATAACTTAAAGCCCATTTTTCTACCTCACCGGCTTTACTAGAATAAGTATCATTTTGATATCTTTCAGCAGCTTTTTCAAGTTTATTTTCTAAATCTTGATAAGTTGTCTTTTCGTCTATAGTTTTTGTAGATGCATCATTGTCTACTAAAGTCTGTGTTAATGACAAAGCAATAAGCATAGAAACAAATATTACAGAGATAATAATTATAAACTCTTTTAATCCAAAACCTTTTTGGTTCATATTCTTTTACCTTTCATTTTGTCTTGATTAAATCTATATAAAGTACCTGGTCTACCACTACCTTTAGTCGTTTTAAAACCAGTATCAATAACTAATTCTTGACTAGCAAATTTTTTATGAAAGTTACGTCTATCAATAGTTTTTCCTAAGATGTTTTCATAGAATAATTGTAATTCTGGTAAGGTAAAATCACTTTGAAAGAAAGAAAGTAACATATCATCGTAATTCGTAGCAATTTTACTTTTTATCTCTTTACTTACCTCATTTATAATATTTTCATGGTCAAAACCTAGTTTAGGAAGCTCATTTACATCAAACCAAGCTTTACTATCTGAATTATTTTTCATATCAGTTAAAGATTTATCAGTAATAGCAACAAATGATATACCAATGATTCTAGCATTAGGATCACGGTCTAAATTACTAAATGCTTTACTTTGATATATAATTCCATCATTTAAACCTGTCATGCTTTGATATATTAAAGAGGCATTTTCTTCTAAAGTTGTCTCGTTATTTAATGGGGCGCTTGGCAGTGTCCAATAACCTTTATATGGTTCATCTTCTTTTTTCTTTAAAAATATTTTTAATTTACCAGCATCGGCAGCATAAATAAGGACTAATGTCTCTACCACATTATAATAAGAATTTTCCATAAAATCACCCTTTGCGTTAAAATTTACGCATTATTATATAGCGATATTAGGAAAATGTCAATTTCAGCTATTTTTTATTTTATCATAGATAATAGCCATGGCATATTTAAAATTATCATTAGCCTCAATGTTCATCATCAAATCGTTGTATTTTTCGTTTTCGGCAGGCCATGAAAATATAGATAAATCTTCAGCTTGTTTTTTTCTTTTTAATCTTAGCAATGTTTCTAAATTGGCTATATCTTCAGTGATTTCAACATATTTATCTGTGTTTTTATATGTCAAAATTTCTTTAATCATTAAAAAAGTAATTAGATGGTGATGATATTCTTTTTCAAAATATGTGTCTAATAATTTAAATTGATCACGGTAATCATTATAATTACTTATATAGGAATAGTCATTGTTATAAATCATCATTACTAGTTTTACAAGGTCATATTTTTTATAATGATATTTTTGCATAGTATATTTAATAGCTTCATCAGCTATATCATAAACTGGGTTTTCAAATTCGAATTTTATTCTAGTATTTAATACATCTTCATTTGTCATATGTCTCCCCTTCTATATTAATTATAACAAAAAAGTGTTAGAACGACAACCAAAATATGTTTTACTATCATGGTAATCTATTTTGCTTTTTTATCTCTTAAACTTCACCATTGACATTATTAACTAAGCCATTATATTTTGATGCTTAACAAAACAAATTACAAAAATGACTCATATGTAACACTAATTAGAGTAAACGATTGAAAATCATTTTTTTTTGTAGTATACTTATTTTAATAGGAGGACATAAGATGAAAGACAATTACGGTTTTGATGATTTACTTAATAGAAATAGTTATAGTGGTGATTATTTATCTAATTTAAATACTGATGAAAAAACAAAGCAAAGTGCTGATACTATTCAAAAATTATTTGATGAATGGGACGAGCAAGATGTACCGGTAAATGAAGAAACTCCTATTTCAGTTGATTCATTAACTTATAGTGCAAATATTGATAATACTACATCTTATGAAGATCCTCTTGAACAAACAAAACAAATTGATAATGTTTCTTTGGAACAATTGAAAGCATGGCGCGATGAAATACAAAAAGCAATAGAGGAAGAACAAAGTGAAAGTGCTTTAGATAGTGAGCTATCGCAAGCACAAAATGAAAATCCTTTAGATAACGGGGCATCGCAAGCACAAGGTAAAGCCCTTGTTAAAGCTACTAAAGTTGGTAAAGCCTTTTCTAATGGTAGTATGACCCAAACATTCTTAGATTGTGTAGTTTTATGTTTTGTTACAGCGGCAATTGGTTTTGGTTGGCTTATAAATATTATTAATCAAATTTAAGGCATGTCCTTAATTTTTTTATACACTCATTTTGAATTTTGTTTTACATATATTTGAATTAGAGGTCGATAAAATGTTTGGATTGTTAAAAAAAATATTTAAAGATTTCTATCTTTTTACAGCTTCTTATTCTAATAATGTTTTCCCCGATCCGCTTTCTAAGGAAGAAGAGGAAAAATATATAAAAAAAGCTCAACTGGGAGATGTTGAAGCTAGGCATAAATTGATTGAACACAATTTAAGGTTGGTGGCTCACATTGTTAAAAAATATGATCACGGTTTTGTTCAAACAGACGATTTAATTAGTATTGGAACGATTGGTTTAATTAAAGGCGTTGACAGTTATTCTTTTAAACACAAAACCAGACTAACTACTTACTGTGCGAGATGTATTGAAAATGAAATACTAATGTTTTTTAGAGCTGATAAAAAAAACAGTAAAAACATAAGTATAGATGAACCAATTGGTTTTGATAAAGAAGGAAATGCAATTACTTTTTTAGATATTTTAAAAACTGACAAACCAGATTTCGCACTTGATATACATATGAAAAACAATGTGAAATTACTTAAAAAATATTTTCAAGTATTAACTGAGAGAGAAAAAGAAATCATTATTAAAAGATATGGTCTTAATGGTCAAGATGAAGTTACGCAAAAAGAAATAGCTAAGGAAATGGGAATATCAAGAAGTTATGTTTCAAGAATAGAAAAAAGAGCATTAACAAAAATGCTTAGAGAGTTTATTAAAAATAAAGATAGTTAAAAAACTAGCCATGAGCTAGTTTTCTTCACCAACAATTTCATAACATCTTGGGCAAAGATGATTTGTAAGATCAATTTCATTAAAGTAATTCCAACATCTTTCGCATCTTTCACCTTCAAATTTTTGAACTTTAACTTCACAGTATTCATATTTTGGAAGTTCATCAGCTGTTAAGATAACATCAGAGACAATGAACAACTGTTTTAATTTAGTTAAAATTGGTTTTAGCGTTTCTTTATCTTCATCACGAAGTTTTAAGAATACTTTAGCTTCTAATGATTTACCGATGATCTTTTCGTTTCGAGCTTCTTCTAAAGCTTTATAGACATCGTTTTTAATGCCAAAGAAGAGATCAAAAATTTCTTTTATTTCTGTTTCATCTTTATATTTTTTAGTTTCTGGGAACCTTTCTAAATGAACACTTTTTTCTTTTTTGCCTGGAAGAAGTTTATAAACTTCTTCTGAAGTATAAGGTAAAATTGGTGCCATTAATTTAATTAAAGATGTTAAAATTTCATATAAAACTGTTTGAACACTCCTTCTTTCATCACTATCATTTTTTTCTATATATAATATATCTTTAGTGTAATCTAAATAATAATTTGAAAGTGAATTTACATAGTTGTTGATAATTTTATAAATTTCATCAAAATTATAGTCATCATATTGTTTAATAACTTTAGATATAATATCGTTTAATTCAATCAACATATATTTATCAGAAACTGGCAATTTATCATAAGATAACTTATCAACATCTGGATTAAAATCAAATAGGTTACCAAGCATAAATCTATAAGTATTTCTAATTTTACGATATGATTCTTTAACACCTGATAGTAATTCATCACTAAATCTAACGTCTTCGGTATAGTCGACGCTTGCGACCCAAAGCCTTAATATGTCAGCACCTTGTTTACTAACGACATCCATTGGTCTAACAATATTACCGATACTTTTACTCATTTTAAAGCCTTTACCATCTAAGACAAAGCCAGCTGAGACTAATTCTTTATATGGGCTACGACCACTATAGGCCATACTACAAATGAGTGATGAGTTGAACCAACCACGATATTGATCAGAGCCTTCTAAATAAACGTCGGCTGGATATGGCAATTTTCTTTCAAGTAATGTTCCAGCCCATGATGTTCCTGAATCAAACCAAACGTCCATAATATCTGTTTCTTTAGTGAAATAACCATTTGGACTAGCCGGATTAGTATAACCTTTTGGAAGTAAATCAACAGCATCTTTTTCAAACCAAATGTTAGAACCATGTTTTCTAAATAGTGAAGCTACGTGCATCATAACGTTATAATCGACAATAGCTGAACCATCTTCATTATAGAAAATTGGAATTGGGACTCCCCAAGCTCTTTGCCTTGAAATACACCAGTCTCCCCTATCTTTAATCATATTATAAATTCTGGTCTTTCCCCAATCTTTGTGAAATTTAACATTATTATCTAATTCTTCTAATATTTCATTTCTTATTTTATCAACACTACAGAACCATTGTTTAGTAGCTCTAAAGATGATTGGTTTTTTTGTACGCCAATCATGTGGATATGAGTGAGTTATTTGTTTTAATTTTAATAAGTAACCGTTTTCTTTTAACCATTTTGGAATTTCTTTATTAGCTTCTTCAACTGATAGACCTTCAAATATACCAGACTGTTTAGTTAAAATACCTTTATCGTTAACACCGTCAACCATACCTAAATTGTATTTCTTTCCAACGTTAAAGTCATCTTCACCGTATGAAGGAGCAGTATGAACTAGACCGGTTCCTGCCTCTAAGGTAACGTGGTCACCTGTAATTACTGGTGAGGTTCTTTCCATGAATGGATGAGTATAAATAACCCCCTCTAAATTGTTTCCTTTAAAGGTTGAAACAATTTCGTAATTTTCAAATTCAAATTCTTTCATTAGTGAATCTAAAAGTTCAGTTGCTACAACGTAATTGTCTTCTTTTACTTTTACTTTAGTATAATCAAAATCTGGGCCAACACAAATGCCTAAATTTCCTGGCAAGGTCCATGGAGTTGTCGTCCATATAACTAATTTATCGCCTTCTTGAACATAATTATTTCCCTTGGTTACAGTAAAAGCAACATAAATTGAAGGGTCTTTTTTATCTTTATATTCAATTTCGGCTTCAGCTAATGCTGTTTCACTACTAGGAGACCAATAAACTGGTTTTAATCCTTGAAAAATTAAACCCTTATCAGCCATTTTCGCAAATACTTCGATTTGTCTAGCTTCATATTCTTTATTTAAAGTAATATATGGATGATCCCAATCGCCAATAACATTTAATCTTTTAAAATCTTCCATTTGCGTTTCTACTTGTTTTAACGCATATTCTTTACAGTATTCTCGAAATTCTGCAACACTCATTTTTTTTCTATCGATACCACTATTTGTAACGGCTTGTTCGATTGGCAGACCATGAGTGTCCCAACCCGGAATATATTCTACAAAGTAACCCTCCATCATTTTACTACGGTTGATAAAATCTTTTAAAATTTTATTTAAAGAATGGCCTAAATGGATGTTACCATTCGCATAAGGTGGACCATCATGTAAGATAAATGGTTTATTATTTTTATTTTTGTTTTTAATTAGATTATATAAATCCATCTCTTCCCATTCAGTGCGCTGTTTAACTTCATTTTCGGCTAAGTTGCCACGCATTTTAAATTCTGTTTGTGGCATTAATAACGTGTCTTTATAATCCATAAAATACATCTCCTTATTTTTGATTTCAATAACATTGTCATTAAAAGTTATAAGATTATCATTAATCTTTTTTTGATAATAAGTTTTACTATTTTATACCTTTTTTAAAGCCTTTAGTACCATTATATTCGCTTAAAATATTAGAAGTGAAACTTGAGGTTTTACGAGTTTCGTTTTTATAATCTTTAATAGCTGATTTAATTAATTCATCAGTTAAGGTTTTATAATCTTTACCTTTTGGTTTATATAGATAAAATGCGAGTGAACCTGGTATTGTGTTTGGTTCATTAACATAAATTTCATTTGTTTCTTTGTTTACTAAATAATCAATACGGCAAACACCTTTTAGGTTTAATACTCTAAAGACCTTTTTTGATATTTCATAAATTTCTTTGGTCATTTCTTCTGAAATATTGGCAGGAATTTCAAATTCACTATTTGACATAGAAGTTGGCATTTTACTAGATGTTTTGATTCCCTTTCCTTTAGAACCACCTAAATATTTATCTTCAAAGGTTAGAAGTTCATGTTTCATTTTCATTTCAGCAATTAAACTTGTCTCTGAATATTCATAGTTTCCACATACTGCACAGTTTAATTCCATAAGATTTGGTATCATTTGTTCAACGATAATTTTCTTTTCATATTCTAAAGCATCTTCAATGGCTTTAGTTAGTTCATTTCGGTTATGGGCCACTCCTATACCAATAGTACTACCTAAATTGGCTGGTTTAACAATTACTGGGTAGTTTAAAGTTTCTAAGTTTTCGATAATTTTTTCTTTATCGGTACTATACTCATAATCATAGAACCACACATATTTTGGGGTTTTAATATTATTGGC
This sequence comes from uncultured Bacilli bacterium, assembly GCA_944367495.1. Lineage (GTDB taxonomy): Bacteria > Bacillota_I > Bacilli_A > RF39 > UBA660 > Coprosoma. The sequence goes on along the minus strand of CALVWP010000030.1, from coordinate 7,013 downwards.
TTCTAGTACTTGTTTTAATAATACTTTATCTTGTCCTAAAGCGGCACCTAGAACTGACGGACCAACAACTGGTAAACTAAGTGTTTCTAAGAAACCGGCAAGGGAACCATCTTCTACTCCTTTACCATGAACAATTGGAAAAGCGACATCGATGGTATTTACATTCCTTCCAAATAGACCTTTTATTTTTTGAAGGACTATTTCATTACCCTTTCGGCATATAGTGATTTCTTTAACAAATTTTTTCATATTATCAAAATATTTATAAGTGTCCATATCTCTTAGGGCTGCGCCAGTATAAAAATGTCTATCTTTACTTATATAAATAGGGACTATTTCATATTTTTCTTCATCGATATTTTCCATAGCTTGTAAGGCTGAGATTATACTTACTTCGTGTTCAACAGAATCTCCACCAAAAATAACTCCTACTTTAATCATTTATATCACTCCTTTTCATTAAATATATCTGGTAAGTCATTTTCTAATAAGACATATGTATCGTTTTCTTTTAAAGATCTAATTAATGGGAAAGCTTTTAAAACGTCATTTATAACATGAATTTTACTTTCGTCATAATCTTTTTCTTTTAAACCATCATAAATTGGCTTAGTTTTTTCGGCACCAACTAATATTACCTCATCAGCACTTTCAGCAATCTGCATACCAAACTCTTTGTTTTTTTGATATTCTTCATCACCTAGTTCAATCATTCCTGGGGTGACAACTATATGTTTTCCAGGCATCATTTTTAAAACATCTAAAGCCATTTTAGCCCCAGTTGGATTAGAATTATAAGCATCGTCAATAATATTTATATCACCATTTTTCTTAAGTTCCAAACGGTGAGCTACTGCTTTGACTTTGGCGACTCCAGCTTTTAACTGTTCGATAGACATACCGAATTCTCGGCCTAAAGCAAGACCGGCTAAAATATTATAAACATTGTTATAACCTAATAATTTAGTTTCAAATGAATACGGTGTATCATCGCCTTTAAAGTAACAATCGAATTTAGTACCATTAGGACTTAAAGTTATATTAGCTGCTCTTACATCGACATCAGGATTATTAATCCCAATCCATTTTATTTGACAGTTATTTTTTATCTTATAACTTCTTTGCCATTCATCATCACCATTTAATATACCTAGGCCATCACTTGGCAAAGACTCTATTAATTCAAATTTAGTTTTTTGAATGTTTTCTCTAGATCCAAAAGTGGCTAGATGGGCAACACCTATTTTAGTGATTATGCCATACTTTGGATGAACTAAATCGCAAAGTTCTTTAATATCGCCAGCTTGACAAGCACCCATTTCAGCGATAAAAACGTCAGTGAATTTATCTAAATAGTTATTGATAGTAATCATTAGACCAAATGGTGTGTTGAAATTTTTAGGGGTTGGCATAGCATTATATTTAATATTTAAAATATCATTTAAAATGTTTTTGCTACTAGTTTTACCATAACTTCCAGTAATACCAATTACTTTTAATGATTTCATGCTTTTTATTTTATTAATGGCTTTATGTTTAAAATATAAACCAACTAAACTTTCAACGGGAGTATTTATAAGTAAAGCAATTAAGATATATAGACAGTTTATGTAAGCTAAAAAACCTAAGATTAAATAACAATATACTAAGTTAGTCTCGTTTACTAAAAAGCACATGATGATAATTGGCATTAAAAGAGCTAAAGTATTGGTAAAAACTAATCTTTTGACTCTAGCTGTATATTTAAGGGGTAATTTGTTTTGTGATGTTTTTCTTTCTAAAATCAAATGAACAGTTAAAAACAAATATATAACATTAAAAGTTATAATTAATAATGGTAAATTGTTAAAGAAAATAAAAATTATTAATATTATAAAAAATATACTGTAATTTTTAAAGCCTTTAGCGGGGTTTTTAAAAAGCCATTTGAGATATGTTTTTTTTCTATTATATTTGTTTTGCTGAAGCATATGCATAGAGTCTTGGCTTTTTAAAAAGGTATAAATAAAATAAATAATCGTTGTAATTAAAAATTCTTTTGCCATAATTATTTCTCCTTTATAAAGCTTTTAATTATTGAATTGGTTTGTCCAAGTCTTTCTAAATAAGCATAATGAGTACATCCTTCATACGGTATGACAGCAGAGTCTTTAATTAAGCTCTCTAATTCATAAGCATCACTGATTGGAACAGCGGCATCGTTAGTGCCCCATATGATGATCGTTGGACAAGTTATTTTTTTGACATCTTCAGTTATATCGGTATTAACGTGTTTGACTAATATATTGCGCATCATTGGGCTAGCATTTCTATAGTCATTAGAACCCATATGTTTTTTCATTACTTCAGCTAAGTTCTTTAGTCCAGGCAAAGTTTTTAATTTTTTTAATGCTTTTACTTTTAAACTATTAGGATTTTTTCTGACTTTAAAAGGACTGCCGAAGACAATTAGTTTTTTCACTTGATACATACTAGAATAAAGTAAACTTATTTTACCACCAAATGAATGACCAATTAAGATAGGATTTTGAATATTTAAAGATTTTAATAATTCATAAACCATTTGTGCGAAATCTTTTAATGACCATATATCTTTTGGCTCTTCGCTTTTTCCATGTCCGGGTAGATCAATGATAATAACATCGTTATCTGTTAGACTATCACCGACGGGTTTCATCATCTCGATGTTTTGACCCCAGCCATGTAATAAAACGATTGCTTGACCATTTGAATTACCATATCTAATGTAATTTATATCAATGTTTTTATATTTAAACATTTTTGCTCACCTACCTTTAATTATAACATACGACTTTTATTTCATCAATAAAAAAACGTCCTATTTAAGGACGAGCTTTCCCGCGGTACCACCTTATTTTATTTTAACAAATACACTTAATAACTATAACGCGTTACCGTTCTTATCTACTTAATTTCAAAAAGAAACATCAAGAGTGATTCGTATATTAAAAAGTTATTAGTTTACACCTTTGTCCTAACTCTCTTGAAACTTTTTTAATATACCGTCTCTATCTTTTGTTTTTATAAATCTAATTTATCTATATCATCAATGATTTCAAGCTGTGATTCAACAATGTTTTTTAATCTTCTTTTTAAAACATTGATATTGCGTTTCATTATATCGGCATCATTTTCTATTTTTTCAGCTTTGATTAATGCTTCATTGACTATTCTACTAGCATTTTTCTTGGCATCATCTAAAATTATTTCGCTTTCATGATGAGCGGCAACTTTTAATTGATCTGAGGTCTTTTGAGCCATTATGATAGCCCTATTTAAAGTACTTTCCATGCGCTCATATTGTTCAAGTTTAGTTTGCAAAGCTTTAGTTTCATCTAATTTTGCTTTTAATTTCTTAATTTCATCATTCTTATCTACTATCAATTTGTTTTTAGCGTCAATATCAGCGATCATCTTTTCGACTCTTTTGATAACTTGATCTAAAAAGTTATTGACTTCATCGGGATCATAACCTCGCATAACTCTTGTAAATTTTTCCATAAACTCGACCTCACCTCGGTGATATACACCTTATATTCTTTTATTTACCACTCTATATCTATATTGTTATTATCATGAATTCCTTTACCTTCAGTATCATTGGTAATTTTACCTTGGACACTGACATTGTTTGGTGTGCATAGAAATATGCCACCACCTATTTTTTGTAAATCTCCACCAATTGCATATATTGTACCACTTAGAAAATCAACTATTCTTTTGGCTTGCTCTGGTGTTACTCTTTTTAAATTAACAACTACCGTATTTCTTTTCTTTAAATGATCGGCTATTTGTTGTGATTCAGAGTAAGCTCTTGGCTCTAATAAAATCATTTTAGCGCCACCTTCTTCAGTTAGTGCTTCCTCTGCTTTTAAATCATAGTATTGATCATTAGATGGTGCGGCAAAAACGTCTTCTTCCTCACCCATGATTTTTTTTATAAAACCCATATTTATCCTCCTTAGTGTTTTTTATTCACTTTGCTATACTTAATTTTATCATAGATTTTTGAAAAAGAAAATGTTTTTTACCCTACTTTTCTTATTTTGTGTAAAGTAAGCCATAAAATACTACAATTTTATTTGATATGAAAATTTGTTTTGATATAATTAATTATAGGAAGTATGGTATATGAAAAGAAAAAAGCGAAAGAAACGTCTATTTAAAATTTTATTTTTATTAATTTTAATTTTAGCTTTTTTATATGTTTATTTTAATTACTTTTTTTTTAAGTAAAATTAATTATGATACTTATGGGTCTATCGATTATTACGATAGATATGGAATTCATTTTAATTTAAAAGGAACTATCGAGTTAAGTGAAGATTATGAAAAACCAAAGCTTGTTTTGACAAATGGCATAACGGAGATAGATTTAAAAGCTAAATTAGAAAATGATGAAAATATTTGGAGTTTTAGCACTAGTGAATATATTAATGATGGAATTAATTTAGAAAAACTAAAAAATGGCAATTATTATTTATTAATAAAAGCTAACAAGGAAGATAAAAATATATATTTCCCTTTGAAAAATAATACAAAATATAAAAATATAACTTATTTTTCTTTAAATGATAAAAAAATTGAGATAATGTGGGACGATTATTTAGGACATGAAGTTTTGTCTTTTCAGATTAAAAATTCTAAATTGCCTGACGATGTTTATGATATTACTATTGATCCAGGTCATGACGGTAATGATCCTGGGATGATTGTTTGTTCAAATGGCGAAAGTGCTGATAGTAACGGAAAATGTGTTAATGGGAAAACTTATAAAGAATCTGATTTAAATTTTATCGTTTCTACGGCTTTAAAAGAAAAGTTAGAAAAACTGGGGTACAAAGTTAAATTAACTAGAGATAGCAAAGAAGATACGGTTTCAACTTACGGAAATATGGGAAGTGCGACAAGTGCGAATACTACTAAATCAAAGTTTAACTTAGCATTACATCACAATTCTACTAATGTTCCGGGTGGACTTTATAACATCCATGGCTTAGAGGTATATGTGGCTGGTAATAGTAAATTAGATCTAGCAGAAGAATTTGTTAAAAATATCACTAAAGAGGCTAATATATCTGTTTCAACGAAAAAAGAATTTAAGGTGGCAGAGGGTATTTATCAAAGACTTTCAGATAATGGGGCTTCTTATTATTACATGATCCGGGAAGTTGGAGGGATTGCGACTGGAGCTTATGCAGATGGCAGTAATAAAGTTTATGGAAAAAATCCTTATTATGATTCCAACGATACGGCTGAATCTTATTTATTAGAATTAGGTTATATTGATAACTTTAAAGAGCTTAAAAACATAATTAATAATCCTAAAGATTATGCGAGAGGAATAGCTAAAGCTATATACAAATATTTAAAATAGGAAAAAACCACGACTATTTAAAATCGTGGTTTTATTGTAAATTACCAGCTATATGTGTAATATAAACATCTATTTTATCGCAATCAAATGGCTTATAACCAGTGCCAGCAATAAATGTTGCTTTGGCGCTAGCGCTACTACCAGCTTCAATATTTTCATTATTAAAATATTGAACACCAACTATATCATTATCTTTAAAAGCAACAATATAACCATCGAGTAATGATAAATTTTCTATATTATTATTGGTAAAATTTACATCTACAGTAAGTGAATTGTCATCATTAGCATTTTTGGTTAAAGAATATTTAACTTTATCTACATCCATTTTATTTTCATATGAAACATTTTCTTTATTAATACTAATTTTGATTTTTCCTGCATACTGCTCTTTATCTAAATCTGGTAGTCTAAACATAAAGATGTTACTATTATTTTCTAAAACTAGCTGCTCAATATTATCACTAATGATTTGTTTACCTGATTCATCGTAAGCTTTAATATCTACTGATCCGTTATAAGTTTTGTCCTCATTTGATTTTACTAATACGGCTAGTGTGGTGTTATATAAAACATTGGCTTTTACTTCAAATTCGGTTTTGTTATTAATTTCAATTAATTCATCATCATAATATTTATATTTAGTAGAGCCTTTGATAAAAAGCATAACTACGATTAAAATAATAATAACTAAGCTTAAAATACCGATGATGATATTTTTTATTTTTTCATTTTTCATTTTTTTAGGCTCCTTTCTAGGCACTAAAACCACCTCGACATTCATTTGGACTACCGTATTTACAGCTATTCCACTGATTGACATATCCACCTGTACAGCAGTATTTGTCGTAATTGTTTACGGTTTCTGTATACCATGCGCAGCATTTACCATTATCATATATTCCAGCTCCACCAGATATGTCCATACAAGTGGCATAATTCATTGATTCTCCAATACATCTATATACACTTTCCGTATGCGGATTAGAACATTTATAACCACAACCGGCGTTTTCACTCCAAACACTATCATAACCACCTTGACAAGTATTTACGGTGTATTTGCAGCTGCTGTATTTATATGTATGTGAAATGCTGCGGGTGTTACCAGCGTAATCAGTACATGAGGCATTTACTGTTTTATTAGAAGTGCCAGATAAACTAACATTCCAATTTTTCGTGGTGGCGACACCACTTATAGAATCAGTACATGAGATTGCGGCAGTGAAATGGCCACTCATTCCAAAATTGATAGTCGGTGCTGTTACATCTCTTTTAACAGTTCTTGAACAGGTATTGGTATTACCGGCATTATCTTTAACAAAGCCATAATATGTTATACTTTTGGTATCAGCCGATAACATCATTTGTGTTGCTTTATCATATCTAACGGTATTTTTATTGTTCATTCCATACTCGGCTACTCCACTTAAATTATCATCATTTACAACTTTAAATGTAACGTTTGATCTATACCAGTTATTGTTTCCTTTTGTACCACTTTCGGTCATTGTACAGGTCGGTTTTGTCGCATCTTTTTTAAATGATATATTACACTTACCAATGTTTCCTGCTTTATCTTTAACATACCCATAATATGTAATATTATCGGTAT
>CALVWP010000029.1 GCA_944367495.1 uncultured Bacilli bacterium | reverse complement strand
CAATAGCAATCATTTTATTATCATCAATCGGCACTACCTCAACTTTGGCAATTTTATTATCACTAGAAGAATGACCTAAAACTACCGCTGTGTAATGCGTAAGCTCTGAAACAATTTCCATACTTTTTGTAATCGCATCAGAAAGTACTAATGCATTATTTGAAAATATCTGTTTCAGCTTTAACATATCTTCACCATTTAACTCCTTTGGAACCATAATATTATCAACATAATATCTGTATCCCTTATCACTAGGAATTCTACCAGATGAAATGTGCGTTTTTTGTAGAAGTGAGAGACCTTCCAAAGCAGCCATTTCATTTCTAATAGTCGCGCTAGAACACTTCATCTTTTTACATAAAGCCTTCGAACTAACTGGAGTTGCTGTCTTAATGTAATTTTCAACAATTAATTTTAAAAGTTCTTCCTGCCTTTTTGTAAGCATCTCATCACCTCTTTTAGCACTCTTTTTTACTGACTGCTACTCCATTATAACATTATATGCTAGCACAGTCAAGAGAGGAGTGCTAAAAAATAAAATTTTTTTCAAACTTAAAAACGACCGCTCAGCGGTCGCACCTATACTTGCCTTTTAGTTTTTTTACTGCATTTATTTATTCACATACATTGTTTATATATTTTATATTACTAGCATTATCCCTAAAAATTCGTGTCAACTGCTTGGATCATCAAGCAAGTGACAATCCCTTGCGAGGTCTCGTTTTCACTCGCCCCGCTTTCCAAAACTCCAAAGGAGTTTTGCTTATGTGAAAAACTTTCGTTTATCACCCTAATTTATTACAAATGGATCTAAAGCTTCTCCACTTCCACTCAAGCTGATATCAGAGCTTAGAGTAATGGCGGGAAGAACCGCAATAGTACCACCCGCGCCGCTGCTGCGCAAATCGCCGAAGCTGCTCACAAGAAAGATGCCGTAAGAACTACTGGCATTAGGCGATATTGTCCAATAAAAACTTCTTTTAACTAGCCAGTTCGTTATTTTACATGTATTATAGTTATCATTATTTAACATATTACTTCCACATTGTTCCTTATTTGTATTTCCTCTTAAATATTCACTAGCTGTAATTAGGCCTACACTGGATGTCTGTGACTGCGTTCCATTTTCATCTGCTATTTGTCCAGCTAAATCATTATTATCTTTTGTTACTCCCCCTATACTCCATGTACTAGGTACTATTTTATCTTGGTTTGTTGTTATACTCTCTAAATATTCGCCATTTAAATATGTCTTTAAATCAGCTGGTCTATCCCAACTATTTGAACCATATTCTCCACCAGTTGTATCAAATGCTCTTCCTCCCGAAAGTAATTCATTTCTGACAATCTTTATTCTGCCATCAGCTTCTACTGAAAGTATTCGCCATAGTTCATTGTTGAAAGTTATATAGTTATTAGGATTAGCTCCTTTATAAATAAATCTACCACTTTCATATTCATCTTGATATAATCCATCAGCTCCATCTGAAGCAAGTGGTAGAGTTATTCCACCTACTGTTGGTCCTTCTGGCGTTGGTGGAGTTACACTTCCACCACTTTGTCCATAATCTAATGTTACGGTAATTGTGGCAGTCGTATTTTCTGGTTGACTTGTAATACTTGGGTTATAAGTTACTATTACCGTTAATATATCAGTCTCTGATGCTTTTAATTCATCTCCCTCTTCTATTCCACTGGTCTCAAACGTTATAGCTTCATTATTTGAATTACTTACTTTTATACTATTAAGTACAGCATCGATATTTCCCTCATTAGCTACGGTTATATCATATTTCATCGAATCTCCTGGTGATACTAAGTTTGTTTTAAAAGTAGCTGTTGTATCGGTATAACTAGGCTCTATGGCATTACTTGCACTTCCACTTTGTACATTACTTTGTATACCAGTTATTCTAACTAAGAAATTACTTCCTATATTAGATGTACCAGTTATTTTAAGCTGACTTTGAAATGCCGCATAACCTACTGCCATTATCAATAATATCGCACACAGTCCCATTATCATATAATTTCGCTGTGTCCTATTTAATCTTTTATGCATATTTTTCCCACTCCTTTATTTTACATAACCAGTATAAATCAAAAAAAAAAAAAAAAAAAACAAGTAATATTTTTGATAAATCACTTGTTTCAACAATTTATTGACATAGCCTTTATTTTCTTAAAATTAGTTCATCATGTCTAACCAAATAATCTTTTAATCTCATAGGTGGGTAGTTATGTGAAGCTATTTGTAACTCATCCACAAAAGTATTACCCTTAATTTTAGATAAAACATCAGGATCTAACAAATTATAATAATCCTCTTTTTTCATCTTCAAGTTTTTAGAAAAATCATAAACATCATCACCATCTTCAACAAAAGAATGTAGATATTTATAGCCATCCAGTGGACTATTCACAAAGGCTGTTACTATATAATCATAATCTATACCTAAAATAGATGAAATCTCATGACACTTAAAAGAATATTTACCTTGAAATACCTTGCATAAAACATCTATAGACTTTTTATCTTTCCCGTCCATACATGCCTCTTTAATACTATTGACACAAAGTCTAAAAGATACATTACCTAAAGATGTATAAAGCTTTCTATTACCATCTATTGAACTATAATCTAATATGTAAGGATGCCTTTTCAAATAACTATATGCTCTTCTAAGCTTAAACTGACTAACTGTATATCTACTTAAAACAAAGTACAAATAACCTTTTCGGTCAATTTTATAACGTGCGGTATCTCTACTACAATCTAAGCAATAAAATGGATCAATTGAAGATTTATATGTTTCGCATACCTCATTAAAAGCTCCATCAAATTCATCACAATCATAATAATCTGTATAAATCATTAAAATCAGCTCCGATAAAGATTATACACGTGTCAAAAATAAAGTCAAATTACTATTTACAAGTTACCTATTCACACATCTTTTTCGTACATGATAAAAAATTCCTTTTTTAATACCTAGACAAATTATTAATAAATGTCTCTTCGTCCCATATAGTAATACCTAAATCTTTAGCTTTCGTAAGTTTGCTTCCTGCTTCTACGCCCGCTATCACGACACTAGTTTTTTTACTAACACTAGAACTAACAGTTCCTCCAAGTTCTTCTATTTTAGCTTTAGCTTCATCTCTAGTAAATCTTTCAAGTGTTCCGGTTAATACAAAAGTCTTACCACTAAATATAGTTTCTTCCGCACTTACCTCTTTAAGGTAACTCATATTAACACCATCTTCTTTAAGTTTATTAATCAAATTAATATTATTTTCATCTTTAAAGAAATCATAAACACTTTTAGCTATAATATTTCCAATATCTTTAATTAAAGCCAAGTCCTCAAAGCTAGCTCTCATCAAATTATCTATATTTTTATATTCCCTAGAAAGTATATCAGCGGTTTTCGTTCCAACATGGCGAATAGAAAGGCCGAATAATAGTCTTTCCAAAGAATTATTTTTACTTTTTTCTATTTCATCTAAAAGTTTCTCTATACTCTTCTCGCCAAACCCCTCAAGTTCTTTTAACTCTTCTTTGTGCTCATACAAGTGATAAAAATCATCAACATTCTTTAAATAACCTAAATTATAAAAATCTTCAATAATTCTGTCACCAAAGCCAATTATATTCATCGCATGACGAGACGTAAAATGAAATAATTTTTCTTGTTTTCTAGCTGGACAGTGCTCATTCAAACAGTAATATGCAGCCTCATCTTCTTTTCTAGTAAGTCCTTCTCCACATATTGGACACTTTTCCACCATATTAAATTTTTTCTCAGTTCCATCTCTTCTTTCAGTAATCGGTTTAACAACCTCGGGAATAACATCTCCTGCTTTTTTAATCGAAACAATATCACCAATTCTTATATCTTTACTTAATATATAATCTTCATTGTGCAAAGTTGCTTTAGAAATTAATGATCCCATAACACGCACTGGCTCTAAAATCGCACTAGGTGTTACCTGACCAGTTCTACCAACCGTACAAATAATATCTTTAACTCTTGTTAACACCTCTTCAGCTGGGAACTTATAAGCAATCGCCCATTTAGGACTTCTCGCCGTATAACCTAATTTCTTTTGATCAACTAAATCATTAACCTTAATAACAATACCATCTATCTCATAAGGTAAATTCGGTCTTTCCTTAGTATAATAATTAACATACTCCATCAGTTCCTTTATATCGTTAATCTTTCTGTTATTTGGATTAATTTTAAACCCAAGCTCACCCATAAAATTTAAAGCATCATAGTGTGTATAAATATTATAGTCTTCTGGATCTGGCAAATGATAAATAAAGCACGATAAATTACGGCTTGCCGCCACCTTAGAATCTAACTGTCTAACACTTCCCGCTGCCGCATTCCGTGGATTCGCAAAATTTGCTCCTTCCTCATTTAATTTTTTAAATGAAGCTTTACTCATATATATTTCGCCTCTAACCTCAATATCAATAGGTTTGTTTATTCTAAGAGGAATATCTTTAATCGTCTTCGCATTATGTGTAATATCTTCTCCAGTAACCCCGTCCCCACGAGTAGCTGCCCGAACAAGCTCCCCATTTTTATATAAAAGAGAAACCGAAAGACCATCCATCTTAAGTTCAGCCACGTACTTAGGATTAGGAACCACTTTTTTTACCCTCTCATCAAAAAGGACAATTTCCTCCTCATTAAAAATATCACCTAAAGAAAGCATTGGAATTTCATGTGTCACCTTTTTAAATGAAGAAATAACCTCACTACCAACTCTTTGCGTTGGTGAATCTATTTTTTTAAACGCTGGATAAGCCTTCTCTAATCTCATAAGCTCTTCCATATATCTATCATATTCTTGATCGGTAATAGTCGGATTATCATTAATATAATAATCTTTATTAGCCTTATTAATAATATCGGTTAACTCTTGAATTCTTTTTTCTACCATATATTTCACCCTATAAATAATTATAAAGAAATATAACTTAAACTTCAATCATTTTTTGAAATTTAAATTTTCGTACATTTTGTACGAAAAATCCAATAAAAAATGTACAAAATGTACGAAAAAGCAAAATAATAATAAATTTAAAATTTATTTAAGCAACTATGGTCTTCTAAGAACCCTTTCCAACATTAGCTATGAAGAAATAATGTTAAATAAAAACAAAATACATAAAGGTATTCTTGTCAAAAATTACATAGCCTCAGAATTCTATCAAACATTTAGAGAATTATACTATTATACCTTTAAAAACTTTGGCTTTGAAAACAACATTAAATCAGTTCCTTTATATGCTACTTTTTGTATTAAAAATTGACAAAATTCATACTAAGTGTATAATATACACCCAAAAGGAGTGATTCGATGCTAGATGATTTTAAAAGAATGCTTGCTACTTATCAGTACAGCACTTTTACCTCTGCTTATTTTGATAGCGAAAATTATAGAAAATTTAGAAGTTTCTTATTAGATAATCTTCCGACTGCTAACGTAACGTTCCAAAATATTCATCTTTGTTCATACAAAGAAGTTAAACAAGTTGGCCGAGAAATAGTCGAAAAACATACCGAAAATATCGATATAAAAGTTCCATACACTTTCGAAAATGAACTAGCCTCTGAAGTAATTGCTAAATTTGGATTAAAACCTGATGAAAATAAAATTGATGAAATTATCACATATATCAAAAATAAAATGGAATTAAAAAAAGTAACTGACGTACCCGTATTTACTAATATTAATGCCCCTAGAAATGGATGTACATGCATCGATTGGATTTACGACAACAACGATATATCATACTATCAAAAAATACCAATTATTTTAAATGCTATCTCGCTTCAAGGACCCAGTGACGATTTTTCCAAAGGTATATATGTTCACGAAATGTACCATGCCCTAACTCAAAGAAATAAAGGTTTCACTAAAAATTACCTCTATACTGAAACCTTACCAATTTTTATGGAACAAGTTACCGTTTTAGATATCGATGAATCTTTAATACCAGCAGCATTATTAAAAAGAATTATTTCTATCAAAAAAAACGTTATAGAATTAACCTATAATAGTTTTAACGAAGATAACATTCAAAATATCACAAGTCCTCAAAATTATATCTTATCTTGCTTGCTTGCCATAAATCTATTCAACATATATCTTCACTCATCAAACAAAGGAAAAAATGAAATCAATAGTGAAATAAATAAAATACTAATGGGAAACAAAACATTAGAAGAGGTCTTAGACAAATACGAAATAACACCAGAAAAAGGAGCTAGTTTAGTAAAAAAGAAAATCAAAACATTAAAATAGTACGTTCAAAATTCACGTACTATTTTTTTACTAATCTTTTAGGGTAAACACCTTTATCGATATAATCAGCAACAGCTTCTACAACTTTATCTTTATCTTCTTTGTAAGTCACACCAAACCATTTAGAATCAGTGTTTCTAACCATCAAAGAAATATTACCTTTAGAAACCTCCGCATTAACCACATCTGGAACTAAATACTCACTATTTAAATCATTTAAATGCTTATCTAAAAATAAAGAAAAATCATCCGCTATAACCTTTAAAACATCTAAAGTAAAAACAAAAGCATTCATAGAAACTAAAGTATCTAAAGGAATATAAAAACTATCTCTACCATCTAGCGGTGAAGCCTTAATTTCATCTCCACATACTTCCATTTTACTTTCTAAAATACCCTCTAACTTATCATCTGAAGAATATATAATTCCTCTTTTAACACTGCCATTTAAAGACATCGTATTGCCAGCTTTATAACCAAGCACCATAGATTCATCCAAAAGGGCCGCTTTAAACAGTTCATCATAAGCCTCAGCCCCATAAAAATCATCCGCATTAATAACCGCAAAAGGGCCTTTAATAAAATCTTTCGCACTATAAATAGCAGCTCCCGTACCCCATGGTTTTAGTCTCTCTTTAGGGCATTCATAACCACTCGGTAAATCGGTAAGTTCTTGAAATACATATTCTACCTTAACCATACCTTCTAATCTTTTACCTATTGTGTTTTTAAAATCCTCATAAAAGTCTTTTCTAATAATAAAGATAACTTTATTAAAGCCTGCTCTAATCGCATCATAAACTGAATAATCTATTATAAACTCTCCATTGGGTCCTATTGGAGTTATTTGTTTTAAACCTCCAAATCTACTACCCATGCCAGCCGCCATTATAACTAAAGTATATTCCACAGTAAACCTCCTATTGATTTTTATTAAGGGCATTATAAGTAATTGCAAAAACCGCAATACCTATAAGCACAAATGCTAGCCACATAAATGGATTGTTGTGATTATCTTCAATCCATCCTTTAAATGGCTCAATAAATTCATTAATTGAATCGATAATTGACAAAATCATAATATCACCTAAACCTTTCTAATACTCTTATGTCCTTTCATTATCTTCACAATCCCATAAGGATGACTAAATGCAATCGATAAAACTGAACCTATAGCCACCACCACACCTTCACCATATATATCGTGTATAACGTGATCGCCAACATTATATTCTACCGTCTTATCTATCATCTCTTCCTTATTAAACTGTTTTTTCTCTTTTTTATCTTTTTCTAAATATTCATCACCAATTTCTGAAATAAATCTACTAGGTGGATTACAGTTAGTATTCCCATAAATCATTCTTCGCTCAGCATTAACCAAAGTTAATGTTTTTTTCGCTCTCGTCACTGCTACATAACAAAGTCTTCTTTCCTCTTCTATTTCATCAGGACTGTCTAAAGAATTTAAATGTGGAAACAAACCTTCTTCCAAACCTATAATAAATACATGATCAAACTCTAAACCTTTAGCCGAATGAATTGTCATTAAAGTAACTACATCATTATTATTCTTATGTTCCTCAATATCAGAAACTAAACTAATTTCTAGCAAAAATTCCTCTAACGAAATAACGCCATTGTTTTCTTCAAAATTTTTAGTAATTGATTTAAATTCTTCTAAATTTTCTAATCTAATTTCTCCCTCGATAGTCTTTAAACTTTCAAGCTCTTGTCGCATTCCAGATTCCGTTAAAATAAGTTCGGTTAGCTCAGTAAGTGACATATTTTCACTTTCTTTTTTGATCCTCTCAATCATCTTTTTAAATTCTAATTCTTTTCCACTATCTATTGCCTCATATAAAGATACTCCTTTACTAAGAGCAGAAGATGCTAAATTTTCTATAGTTTTAGGGCCAATTTGTCTCTTTGGAACATTTATAACCCTCATTAAACTAACATCATCATTAGAATTATATATAAGTTTCAAATAACTAATTAAATCCTTAATTTCTTTTCTATTATAAAAATAAAAACTACCAACAACTTTATAAGGAATATTTTCTTTAAGTAAAGCTTCTTCCATATTACGCGATTGAGCATTAGTTCTATATAAAACCGCAATAGAAGATTTAGCTTCACCATTTATAATTAATTTCTTTATCTCACTAGTTACATAGCTAGCCTCATCTTTTTCATCAAGTGCTCTATGATAACGTATCTTGGGTCCATCATCATTTTTCGTCCACAATTTTTTTTCTTTTCGCTGTTTATTATTTTTAATAATATCATTAGCTACATTTAAAATATTGCCAGTTGATCTATAATTTTCTTCTAAAGCTATTACTTTAGCCTCTGGATAATCTTTCTCAAAATTTAATATATTTCGAAAATTAGCTCCTCTAAAACCATATATAGACTGATCTAAATCACCAACCACACATATATTTTTATATTTCTTACTTAACATTTTAATTAAAGTATACTGCGCTTCATTAGTATCTTGATACTCATCGACTAATATATATTTAAATCTATCTTGATATTTTTCTAAAACTTCAGGAAATTGTTTAAATAACTTAATCGGTAATAATAATAAATCATCAAAATCCATAGAATTATTTTTTAAAACCTTTTGTTCATACTTTCGAAAAACCTCTAATATGATCTCCTCATACTGCGAATTAGCAAACCTACTATAATAATTAGAATCCATCAGTTCATTTTTCGCACTACTGATCTTATTTCGAATGGCTCTCGGATTATACATTTTAGAATCTAAATTCATATCTTTAAGTATTTTTTTAATAATCGTTAAACTATCATCACTATCTAAAATAGTAAAATTTTTATCAAAACCTAATTTCTCATAATTTTCTTTTATTAATAATAACCCAAAAGAATGAAAAGTAGAAATCTGCATATCATAAGAAGCTTTTCCCAGCATTTTGTATGCTCTTTCTTTCATTTCCTTAGCCGCTTTATTAGTAAAAGTAATTGCTAAAATATTATGTGGATCAACTCCTACATCTTCTACTAAATAAGCTAATTTAGTAGTAAGTACTCTCGTTTTACCACTGCCTGCTCCCGCTAAAACTAATAATGGACCATCAGGGCATTTAACCGCTTCTTTCTGTTTATCATTTAATGTCGTTAAATCCATTTTTGCTATCACCAACAATATTATATCAAATTTTTTGAAGTTTTTTTTAAAATAAAGAGGAAATGCAATAATTTTATCGTATATTAATTTATGAAAGGAGGTGATACCGTTAATTAATGGTAGCTCATGTATTAGAAAGTATGAACGAAGTCATAACCAATAACTATGACGCCGAACATAAAGCCTTAGACATCGTTGCCAGTGATAAAAAAGATACCAATATTATCGCTTTAGAAAATGGTATCGTAACTACTGCTGTAAACAACGTTAAAGGTCCAAATCACAAAAGTAAAGGACTTGATACTTATGGTAATTATGTCAAAATTAAACAAGATAATGGGAAAACAGCTTTATATGCTCATATGAAATATGGTTCGGTCACAGTTAATAAAGGTGATTATATTGAAAAAGGTGCCGTAATTGGTACCATCGGTGAAACAGGCAATGCCTATGGAAAACATCTACACTTAGAAATACATTCAAAAAACGGAAAAGAAAATCCTATTATTTCTTTAAATGAAAAAAACACTCCTTCAAGTGCGAATAATACTACCCAAAATGATAAACAAATCTCGCAAAATACTAATCCTACTACCTTAAAATCAAACACATCTAATACTTTTCTAAGTGCCAAAAATTATAAACACGGATCAATTGTCGATGCCTTAAAATCTATAAACATCGATAGTTCGTATAACTACCGTAAAAAACTAGCTAAACAAAACGGCATTGAAAATTACCGTGGTTCATACTCTCAAAATATTAAAATGCTAAACTTATTAAAAAACGGAAATCTAAAAAAAGTCTAACTTAGGCTTTTTTTGTTTTACAAAGTTTTTTTATATCACCCTTTTGAAAATCATCTTTAACACTACCTACCACCATATCATCTAATAAAGCCATATTATATACGCCTATTATCTGAAAATCAGCCACCTCATCTAAAAATCCCCATATCTTTTCATATTGCTTCATAGAAATATTCCTTGGAAAATATAACATTCCCCGTCTTTCATCATCCACCGATATATTAGTAAATATAATATTATTTAAAAGAGTTAAATAATAAATAGGTAAAAGCGGTTCGGCCATATAATCCATCTTATCAAGCCCTGAAATTTGTGGGTATTTCCAAGTAGCATACTCCTTCAAACATTCCGCGTGATAACTATAATTAAACTGATAACCTAAATAAACAATCTCGCCATCGTCATCGGTTGAACCATTTATTAAAGCAGCCATATACTCTTCCATGCCATCACCTCTTCACATAACATCTTCCTGAAAAAAATTTATCTAATGTTTCAACATTTTCATTGTCATTAATATAATTGACATTCTCTTCTGGAAAAATTCCATCATCTTTTCGCGTTAAATTATAATCGATATGAATAGGTGTTTTTTCAAAAGAGTCAAATAAATTATATAAAGATTTCTTTTGCTCTTCACTAATAGCCTTTGGCATAAAAAGTAATCCAAACCCCGGTGAATGTAAATAAACAATATGTCCCATATCATTTAAATAAATTATTAACTGACTATTATCTTTAATATCATCGGCATTTATTTCCTCAGCTAGTTTATCATAATATGTATATAAATAATCTCTTAAAGCATCCACATGAAATCTATATTCTCTAGCATCACCAAAAAAATAAATCCAGCCATCCTCCTCGCCATTTCTAATAACAACCATTTTATAATCATTCACATCATGCATTATGTTCATCTCCTGTAATTTTTGTCTATAGTCTTATTAATATATTCTTCCATAGCCTCTTTTAAAGTCATATCATTGGCCATACCAATCGTAAAATGCATTACATTCTTGCCTACTAATTTTAAACCATAACAAATGCCAACTTTTTTATAACCTAAATCTATATTATCTAAAGTTTCTACCTGTTCATCAGTAAGGTTGTCTGGAAAATAAAACATTCCAAAACCATCTTCATTAAAATAAGTAATATCACCTATTTTAGCTATATAATAAGCTAGTAATTCTCCAGCATTTCCATCCGTCAAACTCCCTACATTAATATCTAAACAATTTAAATTTATATAATCTAGCAAATACTTAACATGCTTATTAGGCTCGTTTACTTTACCCATCACATGAGAAATTCCACTTTCATCAATTATTGTAATTTTACTATCAATTATCTTTTGATTCATCTAAAATCACCTCGTATGTAAATTTTTCTTTTCTAAATAATCCTCTATTGCATCTGCCAAAACATGTTCTCCATCTTCTCCTACCATTTCAAAATGAACAAAAGACCCAAAATAAGTAGGATTATAGGCAATTGCAATCTTCTCATCTTTTAAATCTAAACTCTTAACTGTTTCTAACTGATTTTCAGAAATATCATTTGGAAAATAAAACACACCATATTTAAAGCCTTCATAAATTTGATTATAAAATACTATATATCCTAAAGTTCCCAAATGATAAGCAAACATATCTCTTCTAATTTCTTCAGCAAGTGATGGCACTTCAAAATCCTCTGAATGATTTTCCCCAAGATATTCATATAAATAATCAACATGAAAAGTCGCATCTCCTGCGTTTCCCATCATATTTATATTACCCTTTTCATCTATTAATGCAACCTTGCACTCTTCAAATTTCATCTAAAATCACCTACATCCATTCTACCACATTTTTAAAACCTTTTACAGTTTTTAGAATATAATACTATGGAATTAGAAAGGAGAGAGGTTTTTTGAAAAAATTTATCATTCTCTTATTAGCGCTAGGTCTAATAATAACTGGAATTTTTGTTTTTAAACCTAAAGAAAAAGAAACAAATCTCACAAAAGTTAAACTAGCTGAAGTTACCCACAGTATTTTTTACGCTCCACAATATATCGCCCACTCGCTCGGTTACTTTGAAGAAGAAGGACTAGATGTTGAAATTATTTTAACTTCTGGCGCAGATAAAGTAACTTCCGCTGTTTTATCTGGCGATGTTCAAATCGGATTTTGTGGCAGTGAGTCAACTATATATGTTTATAATGGTGGACAAAAGGATTATCTAGTAAACTTTGCCGGACTTACTAAAAAAGATGGTAGTTTCCTAGTAGCTAGAGAAAAAACAAACAATTTTAAATTAGAAGATTTAAAAGGCAAACACATTATCGGTGGCCGTGAGGGGGGTATGCCAGCTATGACATTAGAATATGCCCTAAATATAAACGGTATAAAAAGCAAGGAAACAAATATTGATACCAGTATTGACTTTGCCTCTATGTCAGGTGCCTTTATTGGTGGAACTGGCGATTATGTAGCCTTATTTGAACCAACCGCCTCAGAACTTGAAAAAGAAGGTTATGGACATATTGTCGCCTCAATCGGAAAGCTAGGAGGTAACGTTCCATACACCACTTATAATGCGAAAAAAAGCTATATTGAAAAAAATCCAGATGTCATTGAAGGCTTTACCAAAGCCATTCAAAAAGGATTAAATTACGTTCATAATCACTCAAGCGAAGAAATAGCCAAACATATTAAAGACTATTTCCCAGATACCTCTGATGAAGATTTAAAAGAAATAATTCAAAGATATAAAGACATCGATTCGTGGTATGATACAACATATATTTCCGAAAAAGACTTTAAACACATCGAAGAAATAGTCAAAAACGCTGGGCAATTAGATAAAAACGCACCTTACTCAAAACTAATAAATAATAAGTATGCTGAAAAATAATGGACATTTTAAAAGTTAAACATTTAAGAAAAATTTATCACACTAAAAATAACGAAATTTTAGCTGTAGATGATTTTTCTTTAAATTTAAAACAAGGTGAATTTGTCGCTATTGTTGGCCCAAGCGGTTGTGGAAAAAGTACAGTGCTTTCCATATTATGTGGATTAGAAAAAGCCTCAAGTGGAGAAATTGACATTAACCCAAATCTAAAATTTGGTTACATGCTACAAGGTGACAATCTATTTGACTGGCGCACCATATATAAAAACTGTTTAATCGGATTAGAACTCGAAAATAAATTAACTAAAGAAAATATCGAATATGTTAATAATTTATTAGACACTTACGGCCTTAAAGATTTTAAAAAAGCCTACCCTAACAATCTATCTGGCGGAATGAGACAAAGAGTTTCTTTAATTAGAACCTTAGCCACTAAACCTGACATCTTATTTTTAGATGAACCATTTTCCGCTTTAGACTATCAAACTAGACTTGCCGTTTCCGACGATGTCTATAAAATAATAAAAAAAGAGAAAAAAAGTGCCATAATGGTAACTCATGATTTATCAGAAGCTATTAGTATGGCCGATAGAGTTATTGTCATGTCACCAAGGCCTAGTAAAATTAAAAACATTTATGAAATAAAATTAACAGATAAAAAAACACCAATTCAAAATAGAAAAGCCAAAGAATTTGCTTATTATTATGATAAAATATGGAAGGACATTGATTATCATGTATAGCGCAGAACATAAAAGATATTTACAAAAAATTAAAATAACAAATTTCTTGGTTCGTTTAACCCAAATATCAATCATCGCTTTATTCATCTTTATTTGGCAGTATGCGGCCGATAATAATCTTATAAATACATTTATCTCATCAAGCCCTAAATCCATTATAAACACCATTATAAATCTTTATAAAGATGGATCTTTATTTCACCATCTTTGGATTACTTTCTATGAAGTAATAATCAGTTTTTTAATTGGTTCATTAAGTGGAATTATAATCGCCACAATACTTTGGAGATTTAAATTTATATCTAGAGTAATTGACCCTTATTTAACTATACTAAATAGCTTACCAAAAGTTTCACTAGGTCCTATTATTATCATCATAGCTGGTGCCAGTACTAACTCTATCATCATCATGGCTTTATTTATCTCTGTCATTGTAACTATCATAAATGTTCATCAAGCTTTTATTTCGACTGATGAAAATAAAATTAAATTACTTAAAAGTTTCAAAGCTAAACCTTATCAAATATATTTTAAATTAATTTTACCAAGTAACTATAAAAATCTAATCAGTTCTTGCAAAATAAATATTGGTTTAGTATTTATTGGCGTTATTATGGGAGAATTCTTAGTATCTAAAGCCGGCATTGGTTATTTAATTATGTATGGTTCACAAGTATTTAATTTAAACCTTGTAATGACGGGTATTATTTTACTTGCTATTATGGCTAGTTTAATGTATTATTTAATCGTTTTCATTGAAAAAAGGCTAACAAAATAGCCAGATACGACAAAGACGTTCTAGCCAAAATCTGTTACATATTAGATTGTTCGTTAAATGATATTATGCATTATGAAAAGCCAAAAAACTAAAGAAAAATCTTTAGTTTTTAAATGTCCCTAATTACCGCAAAGAGTCAACCGCCTTGGCATTTAAATTAAGATCAGCTATATCGCCCCTTTTATATGCATAATATGCCGCTGCTCCAATCATTGCTGCATTATCTGTACAATATTTCATTTCGGGAACGATTAAATTAACATCAGCTTTTTCACAAGCTTCCTTCAAAACTGTTCGTAAGCCTTTATTTGCAGCTACTCCGCCAGCCACAATTAAATTCTTAACGTCATAATCTTTTAATGCCTTCATCGTTTTTTTCACAAGAATTTCCACTACCCTGTTTTGAAAAGAGGCTGCCATATTTTCTTTAATTATTTCATTACCACGTTGCCTTTCATTATGCGCTAAATTAATAACCGCACTTTTTAAACCGCTAAAACTAAAATTATAACTATTATCGTTTAAAGGAAGTGGTAGATCATAAGTGTCTTGACCATCAAAAGCCAGTTTATCGACAAGTGGACCTCCAGGGTAAGGAACATTAATCACTCTAGCTACTTTATCATAAGCTTCACCTACAGCATCATCTAAAGTTCCACCTAATTTTTCAAAACTATAATCTTCTTTCATATATATAAGTTCTGTATGCCCCCCACTTACTACAAGTGCTATTAAAGGAAATTCTAAACGCTTAACTAAATTATTCGCATATATATGACCAGCAATATGATGTACTGGAATTAATGGCTTTTGATATATAAAAGAAAGCGTTTTTGCCGCCATTAATCCAACAAGTAAAGACCCAATAAGGCCTGGACCATAAGTAACAGCAAAAGCATCAATATCTTCCATTTTCATTTTAGCTTTTTTTAAAGCCTCATCAATGACCATTGTAATATTTTCAATATGCATTCTACTAGCAATTTCCGGTACTACTCCACCATAATTCGCATGAGTGTTCATTTGTGATAAAATAACTGAACTAATCTCTTCACATCCATCTTTTATAATACTCGCACTAGTCTCATCACAACTAGTTTCAATTGCTAAAATATACATCATTTCACCTCCCGAACCATTAAATATGCATCACCATTTTTATAATAATTACATCTAGTCGCTTTAATTTCAAATTTGTTTTTCAAATAAAAATTTATTGCCGTTTTATTATTAACGTTAACCTCTAGCGTAAACTTTTCCACCATATTATTTTTCAAATCATTTAAAACATAATTCAAAAGTTGTTGTCCAATCGATTTTCTACGGTACATATCATCAATTACAATATAATTTAACTCTGCCCGATCATAAATAACACTATATGAAATGAACCCCACTATTTTCCCACAATCTTTATAACATAACAGTTTTTCATATGGATCATTTCCTACAGTATACCCATTAAAATACCGTTTGACAAATAAAGTTAATGCTTTAATATCAGTTACTTTCTCTATCATGTTTTAAAAAGTTTTCCTCAGCTTCAGTCATTTTCAAATATTTCGGTTTCAACGCATGTGGATTAACAGCCAAATCATTTTCGTGTTTTTTTACAACTTTTAAAATATCAATATCGGGTTTTATACATTCAAAATCAAAATCATCATAACTTATATATGGCTTGTTTAAATCATGATTCATAGGCATATAACTATCAGCCTTTAAAACATTTAATTCACTATCATATGTACCAGCAAACACATAACCCCTGCGAGCATTAATCAGCGCCGTACCAGCATTACCACTTGCCATTACTTCCAAAGAAGATATTGGCACAATAGGAATATTTAAAGCATATGCAATGGTTTTTGCTACTGTAAGCCCTACTCTAATTCCAGTAAAAGAACCAGGCCCTACCACAACAAAAATTTTATCAATATCATTAACCTTTAAAGATGTCTTATTAAAAGCTAAAGATAAAACTGGCATCATTTTAGTAGAAATATCATGATTATCGTTATTATTATAAAAATAAATTAATTTGCCATTATCAATAATAGCGACCACTAAATTAGCAGTCGCAGAATCTATAAACAAATATTTCAAAATACGGCCTCACATAATTCTTCATATTCTTTGCCATGCGGAACAATCACTAAAACTCTAGAATTCTCTCCAGCAATTTTAAATTTAATATCTAATCTTTTTTCTGGCAAAATATCTTTAATTGTATTAGCCCATTCAATAATAACGACTCCACCTTTGTTAAAATAATCTTCAATTGCTACTCCACTCACATTGCCATCTAATCTATAAACATCCATATGGTATAAAGGAAGTTCTCCGTCATACTCTTTTATAATATTAAATGTTGGTGAAGTAACCGTTTCCTTAATACCAAGTGCATTAGCAAAACCTTTAGTAAAAACTGTTTTTCCACTTCCGAGTTCCCCATTTAAACAAATAATCATATTAGGAAACTTTTCTGATTCTAAATTTTGTGCAATTTCAATAGTATCCATCTCACTACGAGTTGTTAATTTATATTCCATAAAATCACCAATAATAGTATATCAAAAAACAAAGAAATAACACAATAGTTTTATAATTTTTTTAACTAACACAAAAAACAGCTTAAGTATCAAGTGTCACGAACAATGACACCACAAAATTACAAAAATATGGTAAAATATTAAAAGATGGTGATGTTATAAGATTTGATAGAAAAGATAAAAATTATGTATATGAATTTATTGGTAAAAATGTAAGAAAATATCGAAAAGCTAAAGGTTTAACACAAGCCAAATTAGCCGAGGAAGCCAACTATTCAAAACAGTTTATCTCTAATATTGAAAATAATGTTCATCAAACTTTTTCAATTGGAACATTATGGCGTTTATCTTTAATATTAGGAGTAGATATGTATAAATTATGTATTGAAGAAAATAAAGAAAATGAATATGAAAAAATGTATTAGGAGTAACTAATACTTTTTTTTATACAAAAAAACTTGCAACGTCCTATTTTCGCATACACTATCGTCGGCGTAGAAGTGCTTAACTTCTGTGTTCGGGATGGGAACAGGTGTATCCACTTCGCTATCGTTACAAGTCAAATATAGAGAAATAATTCTCTGAAAACATGGTAATGTACATATCTCATTAGAGAAAACAATTAATAGGATTAAATCCTCGATCTATTAGTACTGGTCAGCTCAACATGTTGCCATGCTTCCACCTCCAGCCTATCAACCAGATAGTCTTTCTGGGATCTTACTTTATA
>CALVWP010000028.1 GCA_944367495.1 uncultured Bacilli bacterium | reverse complement strand
TTGTATTATTGAAAGTTGAATGAATAAAGGCTCTACCTTCTGGGACATTCTTTTTAACCTTACGTTTTCTTGCTTTATAAGCCATAATATCCTCCTTTTAAAGTTATTTCTTCTTATTTGCTATTGTTTTAGGTTTACCTTTACGAGTTCTAGCATTTCTACTAGTTCTTTGTCCTCTAACTGGTAAGCCTTTTTTATGACGAGTACCTTGATAAGAATTAATTTCCATCTTAGTCTTAATATTCATGTTTACTTCACGACGTAAATCACCTTCAGTTAAATATTTATTAACTTCATCACGAATACGTCCAAGTTCATCATTATCTAAATTTCCAGCTTTCTTATTAATATCAACTTTCGCATCAGCTAGAATTTTATTAGATAAACTTCTTCCAATACCATAAATATAAGTAAGAGCAATTTCAATTCTTTTGTTATTTGGTATATCTATACCTTTAATACGTGCCATAAAAACACCTCCTATTTACCTTGTCTTTGTTTGTGTTTTGGATTATCACAAATTACCATTACTTTTCCATTACGTCTGATAATTTTACATTTATCACACATTTTTTTTACTGATGGTCTTACTTTCATATCTATTCCTCCTATTTCGTTACTCTATAGGTTATACGCCCACATGTTAAATCATAAGGTGATAATTCCACTTTCACTTTGTCACCTAGTAAAATACGTATGCGGTGCAAACGCATTTTACCAGAAATGTGGGCATTAATAACGTGATTGTTTTCTAGTTTAACCTTAAACCCGCCACCGGGTAAGATTTCTTCAACTATTCCTTCTACTTCAATGACATCTTCTTTAGCCATCTTATCACCTCCTGGTTAAAATTTCATACCCGTCCTTTGTAACAAGCACAGTATGTTCAAAATGCGCAGATGGTTTATCATCAGCCGTAATTATCGTCCAATCATCATCCAAAATATAAATTTTTCTAGTTCCTAAATTAAGCATCGGTTCAACAGCAATAACCATACCTTCTTTAAGTACTGGTCCTGTTCCTCTAGCTCCATAATTGGGAACATCTGGATCTTCATGAACATCATTACCAACACCATGACCAACAAGCTCACGAACCACCGCTAAATTATGTTCTGTCGCATATTTACTTACCGCATAACCGATATCGCCAACATGACATCCATCATGTATTGCTTCTAATCCTTTATACAAAGATTTTTCAGTATGCTCAAGTAAATACTGCTTTTTCTCATCAATTTCTCCAACAGGATATGTCCAAGCTGAATCACCATGATAACCTTTGTAACAAGCTCCTATATCAAGTGAAATTATATCACCTTCTTTAAGCTTTCTATTACTTGGAATACCATGAACAACTTCATTATTAATAGATGTACATATAGCTGCTGGGAAACCATCATAACCCTTAAAGGATGGGGTTGCTCCTCTACTTTTTATATATTCTTCGGCTAAATCATTTAATCTTTTAGTCGTAATTCCAGGTTTAATATAAGGTTTTAAAAAATTATGTGTACTACCTGTTATCTCACCTGCTATACGTAAGAGTTCAATCTCTCTTTCAGATTTAATACTGATCATTATAGCCTCCTATTATTTTTTCTATTTCTCTAAAAGCTTCATCACTAGGTAACGAACCATCCACGTGATAAACTTTACCTTTAGCTTCGAAATAATCAATTATCGGTTTTGTTTCCTTTAAATATGTATCATATCTCGCATCATATGTTTCTAAATTATCATCAGCTCTTTGAATTAATTTATGACCACAGTGATCACAAATTCCAGGAACCTTAGATTTACTAGAAACAAATAAATCATTATATACATTACCACAGTTTAAACATATTCGTCTACCTAAAATTCGTTTTTCACCAATTTCACGAGAAATGTCTAAAACAATAATAACATTATCTTTTTCATTTGCTTTTTCACAAATATCTTCATATATTGAAATTTGTGACATATTTCTAGGAAATCCATCTAAAATAAAGCCATACTTGCAGTCAGACTTACTAAGTCTTTCTTTAAGTAATTTCGCAATTATTTCATTATCGACAAATTCTCCTTTTTCTAATTGTTTTTTTATTTTTTCATCATCAACACCTCTAAGTAAATCACCTATTGAAATATGTGGAAAACCATATTTCTCATTCAGCATTGATGAAAGTAAGCCTTTACCAGCGGCCGGAGCTGAAATAAACGTAATATTCATTAATATAATCTCCGGCGCTTATAACTTCGGCTAATCAAACTACTTTCTAGTTGTTTATATATTTCTAATATAACCCCAATGACAATAAGAAGTCCTGTTCCACCAATTGATACAGTTGATGGTAGATCAGACACCATACTAAAGACATATGGAAGTCCCGCAATAAATGCTAAAAAGATTGAACCAACTACTGTAAGTCTAATTAAAACTTGACTGACATATTTAATAGTCTCATCTCCCGGTCTAACTCCCGGAATATAACCGCCTGATTTTTGTAAATTCTCAGCCATTTCTTTAGGTTTAATAACAATAAATGTATAAAAGAAAGAGAAAGCTATAATAAATATTACAAATAATACAAAACCAGAAACGGATGTTAAACTAAGCCATTTATTGACAAACTGAATAAATTCTTTGTTTTTAGAAAATTGAGCTATTAAAGCTGGCGCTGAAATTAAAGCTGACGCAAAAATTACAGGCACCACTCCAGCCGAATTTAATTTAAATGGCATATAAGTTTGTTTATTAGCAAAAACATTATTGGTTTTATTAGCATATTGAATTGGAATTCTTCTCTCAGCAAGCTGAACAAATAAAACACCAAGTACAATCGCTAAATAAAGAATAATGAATAAAACAAACTTAACAACTCCCATTGTACCCGCATCAACAGTTACCAAACCTGAAAAAGCTTGTGTAAACATATAAGGAATACTTGCTAAAATACCAGCCATAATAATCATCGATGTACCATTACCTAAACCTTTCTTTGTGATTTGATCACCAATCCAAAGTAAAAGTGAAGTACCTGCTGTCATTACTAAAGCTGCTTCCATATAATCAGTTACTGTTCCGTTTTGAATAAAAGCAAAAGAGAACATATAACCTTGAACAAAAGCTAACACAATACCTAAAACACGGGTAATTTGATTAATTTTATTTCTTCCAGTTTGACCTTGTTTAGCCAAATCAGAGAAATACGGAATAATATCCATTTGTAAAAGTTGCATAATGATAGATGCTGTAATATAAGGCATAACACCTAAAGCAAATATCGAAAAATTTTCCATAGCTCCGCCACCTAATACATTAAGTAGCTCTAAAAACCCAACATCTAAATCATTAGGCACACCGGGCACAACCACTGCCGTACCTAATTTAAAGATAAAAAGCATTGCAAAAGTAAACCATACTCTTTTTCTTAAATCCTTATTGTCTGGGCCAAAAAATTGTTTTATTTTCTTAAACAATTAGATCACCTCTGCTTTTCCACCTAATTTTTCAATTTGTGAGGAAGCAGAAGTAGAGAACTTATGAGCTTTAACAGTTAATTTCTTTTCTAACTTTCCACTACCAAGAACTTTAATGCCATCCAAAGTTTTTTTAACTAATCCCATATCTTTTAAAATTTCTGGAGTAATAGTAGCACCATCTTCAAATTTATTCAAATCTGATAAATTAATAACCGCATATACTTTTTTAAATTTAGCATTACTAAAACCTCTTTTAGGAAGTCTTCTAAATAAAGGAGTTTGACCACCTTCGAAGCCTACTCTAACTCCTCCACCACTACGTGAGTTTTGACCATTTTCACCTCTACCAGCAGTTTTGCCAGTTCCGCTTCCTGGTCCTCTACCAACTCTTTTTTTAGCCTTAGTAGCATATGGATTTGGTTTTACAGTATGTAACTTCATATTATAATTCCTCTACTTTCTTACCGCGTAACTTAGCTACTTCTTCAGCAGTTTTTTG
>CALVWP010000027.1 GCA_944367495.1 uncultured Bacilli bacterium | reverse complement strand
AAGATTTTTAACGAACTTGTTAAAGGAAATGATTCTAGGAAAGAATTTTTTGATAAGATTATAGATGTGGTAACGCTACTTGGAGGGGATTTGAATGATGCTCTTTAAGTTATCTATCAAAAATATTAAGAAAAGTTTTAAGGATTATGCGATTTATTTTTTAACTTTAGTTTTAGGAGTGGCTATCTTTTATGTATTTAATGCTTTAGATAGTCAGGAAGCAATGTTAGAGTTAACGGCAGCTGAAAAAGAGATTATTGCTCTTATGAATGAATTTTTAAGTGGAGTATCTATTTTAGTTGCCATTATTTTAGGTTTTTTAGTTATTTATGCTTCGAGGTTTTTGATTAAAAGGAGAAAAAAGGAGTTTGGTATTTATCTTACTTTAGGTATGGGTAAAAAACAGGTTTCAAAAATTCTTTTAATGGAGACTTTGATTATTGGTCTTGTTTCTTTATTGGTAGGACTTTTTGTGGGGGTTATTGCTTCACAGTTTATGAGTATTGTGGTGGCTAAATTATTTGAAGCGGATATGTCCAGGTTTGAGTTTGTATTTTCTTCTTCATCTTTAGTTAAAACGGTTATTTATTATGGTATTATTTATTTAACTTTAATGGTCTTTAATGTGTTTGCGGTAACTAAGTATAAGTTAATTGATTTGCTTACAGCTTCTAAAAAGGGCGAGAAGATTAAGGTACGTAATTTGACTTTATCAGTTATTATATTTTTAATAGCTGTAGGTGTTTTAAGTTATGCTTATTATCTTGCTACTAACAGGTTAGATAGTTTAGATTTATTTGGCCTTGCTATATTGCTTGGAATTATTGGAACATTCTTGCTTTTCTTTGGAATCTCTGGTTTTATTTTAAAATTGGTTCAAAGTAATAAAAAATTATATTTAAAAGGATTAAATATATTTACTTTAAGGCAGATTAATAGTCAGGTGAATACGACAGTGTTTTCGATGAGTATTATTTGTTTACTTTTGTTTTTTACAATTACAATATTTTCGTCAGCTTGGAGTATTAATGTAAGTTTAAAAAAAGATTTAGTTTATGGTACGCCAGCTGATGTTCAAATTGTTAGTTATTCGCAGGATGTTTTAGATGTTCAAAAGGGTATTTTAGATAAGACTGGCTATGATATTAATAATTTTTCTTCTTATGTGAAAGCGAATATTTATGGATTTGAAAGTGTTACAGTTGGAGCTTTGATAGAACCTATTAAAAAAGAGGTTTTAAAAATTTATCCTAATTTGCTTGTCGATAATTTGCTTTCTGTTATTAAAATATCTGATTATAATAAAATTGCTTCTTTTTATGGCCGTGATACTTATACTTTAAATGATGATGAATTTATTTTGCTTGCTGATTACGCTCAAATGATTAAATATGAAAATAAGGCTTTAAGTGAGGGTGTTACTATTGATATTAATGGTAAAAAATATCATAATAAGTATGATAAGTGCATGGAAGGTTTAATTGATATGAGTGGTAATAAGAGTAATACTGGAGTGGTTATTATTCCTGATAGTGTTGATACTAATGGATATATTTATGTTAGAAGTTATTTGATGGCTAATTATAAAGGTGATAAGGATAAAAAGGAAGAAGAATTTGTAAAATATGGTGATGAAATTGCTCAAAATGGTGGCTTTTATAATACTAAGTTAGATATATATACAGCTAGTACTGGTTTAAGAGCTATTATGATTTTTATTGGTTTATATTTGGGTATTATATTTTTGATTTCATCTGCAGCTATACTTGCTTTAAAAGAGTTATCTGATAGTAGTGATAATAAAGAAAAATATCAGATGTTAAGACGTATTGGGGTTGATGATAAAAAATTAAATAGAGCTTT
This sequence comes from uncultured Bacilli bacterium, assembly GCA_944367495.1. Classification (GTDB taxonomy): domain Bacteria; phylum Bacillota_I; class Bacilli_A; order RF39; family UBA660; genus Coprosoma. The sequence goes on along the minus strand of CALVWP010000027.1, from coordinate 31,267 downwards.
ATTTATACAAACTGGTATATTCTTTATGTTTCCACTTGTAATTGCTATTATTCATTCAATTTTTGGAATTATGTGTGCAAGTATAATTATGGAAAGTATGAGTGTGACTAGTAATATGACATCAATATTTACTACAGCTTTACTTATTATAATTATATATGGTGGTTATTTCTTAGTTACTTATTTGACAAGTAAAAGAATCATAAATGAAAAGTAAACGGATTTTTCCGTTTTTTTGTGTATTTAAAAGGGATTTTAATAAAAAAATCGTATGTTATATATAGATAGTTTAAAATACTAAAGCTACTTTTGAAATTTAGAGAGGATTTTTGATATGAATGAAGTTACTGAAATTAAAATAGAAAATTTAATTTATGAAATAAGAGGGAAACAAGTGATGTTAGACAGTGATTTAGCTAAGCTTTATCAGTGTGCGAACGGAACTAAAACAATTAATCAAGCTGTAGAAATCTTTTAAGATTTCCTGTTGATTTTTATTTTCAGCTTACTAAAGAAGAATTTTTTAACTTGCGGTCCCAATTTGGGACTTCAAGTTGAAATCAATATGGTGGAGTGAGAAAATTACCATATGTTTTCACAGAGCAAGGCGTAGCTATGCTGACGACTGTTCTTAGAACAGTCGTGGCGACTAAGGTAAGTATTGCCATAATGCGGGCTTTTGTAGCCATGATAAAGTATATTTCTAAGGATTTGATTGAAAAAAATACATTAATGATATGGTATTAAAACATGATTCAGAAATTATAGCTTTAGAAAAATATTTTAATAAATTAGAAGAGGTGTTTTAAATTGAATGATATTGTTTTGAATGATAAAAAAATAGAAAATTTTATTTATGAAATAAGGGGAAAACAAGTAATGTTAGATAGCGATTTGGCTAAATTGTATCAAGTTGAGACAAAAAGAATTAATGAGGCCGTAAAAAATAATTTTGAAAAATTTCCAGAAAGATTTAGCTTTATTTTAACAGAATTTGAAATGAATAGTTTGAGGTCGAAAATTTCGACCTCAAACATAAATACTCGTGGTGGCCGTAGATATTCTATTAGAGTTTTTACAGAACAAGGTGTAGCTATGCTTGCTACTATATTAAAGTCTAAAATAGCTACTAGTGTAAGTATTGCAATTATGGATGCATTTGTAGCTATGAGAAAATATATTTCTAAGGATTTGATTGAACAAAAATATATTAATGATATGGTATTAAAACATGATTCACAAATTATAGCTTTAGAAAAATCTTTTAATAAATTAGAAGAAAAGAAAAAAATAAATGAAATATATTTTGATGGACAGATTTATGATGCGTATTCTAAGATACAAGAGATATTTAAAAAAGCTAAAAAAGAACTTATTATAATTGATAGTTATGCCGATAATACTATTTTAGATATTGTTAAAAGACTAAAGGTAGATGTTACCATTATAACTAAACCTAATAATTTATTAACTAACCAAGATATTTTAAAATATAATAAACAGTATAAAAATTTAAAAGTTAAATTTGACAGTAGTTTTCATGATAGGTATTTTATTTTAGATAAAAAAACAATTTATCACTGTGGAGCAAGTATAAATAGAATAGGGTATAAGACTTTTTCCATTACTTTGATTGGTGATGATGAGGTATGTAATTTACTTTTAAATAAAATAATAAAAAAATTTTGAAAAAGGAAAACTAAGTAAGAAAATCGTATGTTATATATAGGAGGCGAAAACGTGCGATTAATAAAAAATAGATTTTTTGTTATGATTCTTTTAGCTAATTTTGCTTTAAGCTACAAAATTATTAATGGTAGAAAATGTGTTGCTGGAATCTATAAGAAAGTAAGCAATATATTTGATTTATAAATATTGGTTTGTTATAATTTATTATAGAAAAGGAGAGTGAGGTTATGACGCCACATAATAGTGCAGAAAAAGGAGAAATTGCTAAAACAGTAATTATGCCGGGTGATCCTTTAAGAGCAAAATATATTGCTGAAAAATATTTGACAGATTATAAGTTAGTTAATGAAGTTAGAGGAATGTATGCGTATACTGGTTTATATAATGGTAAAGAAGTTACGATTATGGCTCATGGTATGGGGATGCCTAGTATGGGAATATATGCTTATGAACTTTATAAATTTTATGATGTAGAGGAAATTATTAGGATAGGTTCTTGTGGAGCTTATTTAGAGGAAATGAAATTATTTGATATTATTTTATCGACAGCTGTTTATACAGAAAGTAGTTTTGCTTTGACTTTAAATAATGATTTATGTCATGTTGCTTATAGTGATGAGGATTTAAATGTAAAAATTGGGAAAGTAGCTTATCAAAATGATATAAAATTATATCGTGGAATGACAGCTTGTTTAGATTGCTTTGATGTATATATGACGGATATTAATAAGTTTTTTGACAGAATGCCTGAGGGAGTTAAGCCAATTGCGGCTGAAATGGAAGCTTTTGCATTATTTTATATAGCTAAAATGCTTAATAAAAAAGCGGCATGTTTAATGAGTGTTGTGGATTCAAAATATATTAAAGATGTAGCTACAGCAGAAGAAAGAGAGCAAGGATTAGATAAAATGATAAAACTTGCTTTAGATTCGGTTTTATAACTATAGTTTTGGGACATAATAATATGGGGGTGAGATAGTGGAATATTTAGATTATGATATGGATGGTTATAAGTTACATGTTATAAAAACGAATCGTTTTAAGACAGTCTTTTATAGTGTTAATATAAGATTTAAAGATGAAAAAGAAAATGAAAGATATACATCTATGCTTAGTAGAATATTGCTACATACAAGTAAAAAATATGATTCGTTAAAAGAGATAAATATAGCTTGCGCTAATATTTATGATCCATCTTATAATATTAAAATTTTAGAAAGTGGTTCGCAGGATGTTCTTAGTCTGACAGCTAGCTTTGCTAATGAAAAATATACCGAAAAAGGAATGAATGAACAAAATATAAAATTTTTATCAGATTTTTTGTTTAATCCTAAAGTAGTTGATGGTGGATTTGATAGTGATGTTTTTGAAAATCAAAAAGCTAAATTATTAGAGTATTATAAATCGTTAAAAGATATGCCACGAAATTATGCTGAAAGTAGATTATCTGAGGAGATGCAGATTAAGGGTTATCAAATATTTAAATTAGATGAACTTATCCGTAGTATTACTAGTTTGACAAGATATGATCTTTATGACTTTTATAAAAAAATAATGAATGAAGGTATTTTGGATGTTTTTGTTTGTGGTGATGTTGATGAAAAAGAGGTTTATGATATTTTAAAGAAAACGATTATTTTTAAAGGTCATGGAAATAGAAATATAAATCATTTAGTTAAACAAAAAAATTTTAATTTAAAACCAAATGTAGTGATTGAATCATCTTTAAATACTCAAAGTAATTTGGTTATAGGAGTTAAGTTTTCATCTTTATCTGATTTTGAAAGAAAATATGTGTTTGTTTTGTATTCGTGGATTTTAGGTGGTGGCATGAATTCTTTACTTAATCAGACGGTTAGAGAAAAAAATTCACTTTGTTATTATATATATGCTATTAGGCAAACATTGTTTGAGACGATGAGAATATATGCAGGAATTAATGGTGAGGATTTTGAAAAAACTTACAATTTAATTCAAAATGAAATGAATAATATAGAAAAAGGAAATTTTGCTGACGAACTTTTTGAAGGGGTTAAGGAAATTTATTATAATTCTTTGGTTAAGATCGAAGATAGTCAAAGTGATGTTGTTTCAAATTATATTTCTGAACTTTTTTTAGGTAACGATAATATTTCTAAAAGGCATGAAGAAATGAGCAAGGTGACAAAGGAAGACGTGATTGCTTTAGCTAAGAAAGCCCATATTGATACAGTATATTTACTTAAGGGAGAGATAGAATGAAGAAGAAAAGTTATGTAGGTATTGATTTGGATGTTTATGAAGAAGTTTTAGATAATGGTCTTAGAGTTTATATTGCGCCGATTCATAGGCAAACTAGGCATGCACGTTTAACGACATTTTTTGGTGGGTCTATTTTAGAGTTTAAGGTGGATGGTGAAGAGTTTACTAAAGTTCCTGGAGGAATTGCTCATTTTTTGGAGCACAAAATGTTCGAAAAAGAAAATGGTGAGGATCCACTGACTGTTTTTGAAAATAATGGTGCTTCTGGTAATGCATTTACGACGGAGTTTATGACAGCTTATCATTTTACGGGGACTGGACATTTTTATGAAAATTTAAAGACATTACTTAAATGCGTACATGAACCATATTTTACTGATGAAAATGTTTTAAAAGAAAAAGGTATTATATCACAAGAAAAAAAAGAAGATTTAGATAATCCATTTTATATTGTTTATGATAAGGGACTTGTGAATACTTTTCATAATTTGGATTTTAAAAATACAGTACTTGGTAGTTTAGAAGATATTCAAAAAATCACTAAAGAGGATTTATATAAGTGTTATAATACTTTTTATCAGCCAAGTAATATGATTTTGACTATTAGTGGAGAGGTTGATCCTAAAGAAACGGTAGAATTTATTAAAGAATTTTATAAACAATATAATTTTAAAAAAGCTAAAATAGAAATTAAGCATAAAGATGAACCAGAAAATGTAGTTAAAAGCAAGGAAATTATTTATAAAGATAATTTGTCTAAAGAAGTTTTGATTAATTACAAAGTAAAAAAGCCTGGTTTGATTAAAGATAATTATTTAAATAGAATTTATTTTTCACTTTTATTAGATATGAAATTTGGAGCTATTTCTTCGGTGGTGGATGTGTTTGCGAAAAATAAGAATTTGATTTCACCAGTTTCTTCATATTTGGTGCCAGTTTCTGATTATTATTTATTGGTGTTTAATGCGACACTTAAAGATGGATGTGAAGAATTTATCGATCTAGTAGATAAAACAATTAAAGATTTAAGTTTTGATGAGAATGAATTTAATCTTATTAAAAAAGTGCTTTTAAATTCAGTGGTGCTTTCAACGGAGAATTCTAATGGAGTATGCAGTATGATAGCTAATCAAGTTTGCTTTTATGATAACCCCGTTTATGATATGTATGATAAATTAAAAAAGCTTGATTTTGATACTTTTAAAAAGTTTATTAAAGATATTAATTTGAATAATAGGTGTGTGGTTATATTAGATGATGAAAACTCAAACGGCTAAGGTGATAGGCTGTTTGAGTTTTATAGTGCTTAATTTATTTAATTTTGCTTCTATTTGTTTTAATTTTTCCGCACTAATATTGAAATTATAAGTAATGGTTGTTTGAAAAGTTTTCTGAGGCTTAATATTTTTAAGTAGATGATCTATTTGCTTTAATTTGTCATAGGAAAATTCGATAGTTATATTGTAGCCGCCTTTTAAATCAGCAAGTGAAGTTTGGCTTAAGGCTTGACTGGCGGAAGTGCTGTAGGCTCTAATTAGACCTCCGGCACCTAATTTAATGCCACCAAAATATCTAATTGTAACGCATAATACATTAGTTAGATCATTTTGTTTTAAAACATTTAAAATAGGTATTCCAGCTGTACCGCTGGGCTCGCCGTCGTCTGAACATTTTTCTTTTCCATTTATGATATAGGCAAAGCAATAGTGGGTCGCGTCTTTATATGTTTTTTTAATGTTTATTAATTTTTCTTTTATTTGGTTTGGGTTATTTATGTTTAGTAAAATAGTAATGAACTTGGATTTGTTAATTATTAATTCATTTGTGACTTCTTCTTTTATAGTTTTCATAAGGATCACCAGTTAAATTATAGATAAAAGCTTGAGTAAATGCAAGAGGGTTGATTAAATATTAATATTTCATTATAATTACTTAAAGAGGTGAGGAGTATGGTGCTTGAAAAATTGAAGTTAGTACCACATAAGCCGGGATGTTATTTGATGAAAAATGCTGACGGGGTTATTATATATGTTGGTAAAGCTAAAGATTTAAAAAACAGATTAAATTCTTATTTTCACTCTTCACATACTGGTAAAACAGCACGGTTAGTTAGTGAGATTGCTGATTTTGATTATATTGTAGTGTCATCGGAAACGGAGTCTTTGATTTTAGAGATTAATTTGATCAAAAAACACGATCCTAAATTTAATATTTTACTTAGAGATGATAAAACTTATCCTTATATTGAACTTACGATGGAGAAGGTTCCTAGGTTACTTATTGTAAGAAATGCCCATAAGAAAAAAAAGAAGACGAGATTATTTGGACCTTATCCGAATGTTTATGCAGCTAGAAAAGTGGTGAATTTGCTTAATAGATTATACCCTTTGAGGAAATGTCAAACATATCAGAAAAGGCCTTGTTTATATTTTCATATAGGGCAGTGCTTAGGGTATTGTGCGAATGATGTTCCTAGAGAAAAAATTGAAGCGATGGAAAAAGATATTGTAAGTTTTTTAAAGGGAAATCAAGATGTTGTAACTGATAAATTAAAAAAAGAAATTGAAAAAGAAAGCGAAGCTTTACATTTTGAAAAAGCGCTTGAACTTAAAAATTTACTTGATGATATTAATGTTATTTTAGTTAAGCAAAAAATTGAAGTTAACGATAATGTCGACCGAGATATATTTGGTTATTTTAGTGATGGTAATTATTTAAGTGTGTTTGTATTTTTTGTTAGAGGAAGTAAAATAGCTGGTCATCATCATCAAATTATTCCGTTAATTGATGATGAAGCAGAGGAACTTACACGTTATATAGCTAAGTTTTATGATAAAGCGATAATTCCTAAAGAAGTTTTAGTTCCTAAAATAGCTGATAGTAATTTACTTTCTGATTATTTTAAAGTTAAAGTTAAAGTGCCTGAAAAAGGGGTTAAGAAAAAACTGGTTGATATGGCTTCAGATAATGCGAAGAAGCAGTTAGAAGATGAGTATGATTTAGTTATTAAAACGGAGGAGAGAACGATTCAGGCTAATGAAGAGCTTAAAAAAGTTTTAGGTTTAGATAAATTAGATAGGATTGAGCTTTTTGATAATGCCCATTTATTCGGAACTTATAATGTTTCTGGAATGGTTTTATTTATTGATGGTATTCCGGCCAAAAACGAATATCGTAAGTTTAAAATTTCAGTAGATAAGAATGACGATTATGGAACGATGCGTGAGGTTATTTATAGAAGATATTTTAGGGTTTTGAAAGATAATTTGGTTAGACCTGATTTAATTATTGTCGATGGTTCTATAGGACAGATGAACGCAGCTAAAGAGGTACTTGATAGTTTAGGTATGAATATTAATTTAGTGGGTCTTAAAAAAGATGATAAACATTCAACTAAGGCTTTGGTTACTTTTAATGGTGAGATACCAATTGAAAAACGTAGTAATTTATTTCATTATTTAGAAAGAATGCAGGATGAGGTACACAATTTTACAATTAATTATCATAGGCAAATTAGAAGTAAAGGTTTATATGCTTCAATACTTGATGATATTCCTGGTATTGGTAAAGAACGCAAAAGAGAATTACTTAAAAAATATAAAACTACCGAAAATATTAAGAAGCAATCGGTGGAAGAATTATCAAGTGTTTTACCTAAAAAAATAGCTATAGAGCTTAAAAATATATTAGAAAGCATGGAAGAGTAAGCTTTCTTTTTTCTTTACGTAAGGTTTATTTAAAAAACGATTTTTCAAAAATATTACTTGTTTTTTTTTTTTTTTTGATTTATACTGGTTATATAAAATAAAGGAGTGAGAATAATGAATAAAAGATTAAGTAGGACAAAGAGAAATTATATAATAATGGGACTGTGTGCAGTGCTTTTAATAATGGCAGTAGGTTATGCGGCATTCCAATCACAGCTTAAAATAACTGGTACATCTAATATAGCAAGTAATTTTTTAGTTAGAATAACTGGTATAGAAAGTAATGTACAAAGTGGGAGCGCGAGTAATGCCATAGAACCTAGTTATACCGATACAACAGCTACTTTTAAAACAAGCTTAGTATCACCGGGAGATTCGATGAAATATGATATAACAGTAGCTAATGAAGGAAATATCGATGCTGTACTTAATAGTATAAAAGTAAGCAATTCTAATAATGAAGCTATAACCTTTGAAACAAGTGGAATAGAAGAAGGAGATGAATTAAAAGCATCAGAGACTGATATATTAACGGTAATAGTAACTTATAATCCAAGTATTACAAGTCAGCCAGAGAATACAACCTCAACAATTACTGTAACATTAGATTATGGACAAAGTGGTGGAAGTGGAAATGTGCCAAGTGGAAATGATCAAACTATTGGCGGGCAAGATGTTGAAATAGTTTCATCGGGTGATGGTCTTTATGAAGATAGTTATGAAAATGGAAGATTAATATATAGAGGACAAAATCCCAACAACTATATTGAATTTAACGATGAACTTTGGAGAATCATAGCTAAAGAGACAGACGGAACATATAAAATCATCAGGAACGATGTTTTAGCTAATAGGCAATTTGATGAAGCTAATCACCGAAGTACAGCTAATAATACATATTGTACAAATCCAGCAAATGGCTGCGGAGTATATGCAGCAGTATCAGGAGAATTTTCTTCCCCTAGTGGAAGTCAAAAAGGAACAGTAACTGAAGATTCATCAATAAAAATATATTTAAATGAAGATTATTATGTAAATAATATAAATGGGGAAGCTAAAGAAAAAATGACACCACATGCATTTAATATAGGCGCTGTAGATAGATTAGATCAAAGTGGAGAGGAAAATGATAGTATTGAGAAAAATATTGAAGGAGAAAAAATGTATACGTGGGCAGGAAATGTTGGACTGGCTAACGTAAGTGATATATTAAGAGCAAGTACTAATTCGTTATGTACATCAGCCTCAACTTCATTTAGTGATAGTGGCGCATGTAACAGTAATTACTTATTAGATAGAGGAACAGCAAGCTCATTATCTTACTGGACAATAAATGCTTTTTCTCGCGAGTCTGGCGGTGGTTCGGATACTGTTTGGGTTGGCAGTGTGAATAGCTCGTCTGCGATCGTGGGCCGCAGTTTGGCGGACTATAGTCTTTACGCTCTCCGCCCAGTAGTCTTTTTGAAAGCTGATACTACTTTATCAGGAGAGGGAACACAAAGTAATCCATATACAATAGTGTAATAACACACAAAATATAAAGCATATAAATGGTCACTGTAGTGGCCTCGCGCAAAATACGAAATTTAGAAAAATAAACTATATGTTAAAAATCATAATTATATTAAATAGTTATGATTTTTATTTTTTAACAAAATGTAAATTAAAATTACTCGACACAACTTTACATTTTTTTTATATTTTGATATTATTGTATAAGATAAGGAAGTGGGCTTATGAAGAAGTCTTTGCTGGTGATTGGAATTGTTCTTTTAATCATTATAATTTTATTTGTTGGAGCTTGGATTTGGGTAGATGGATTAAAGGAAGATACAAAAATTACTAAAGAAAAGATGGATGCGGTAAAAGAAGCTTACCCAATTTTTAATCAAGCGGTAATTGATTTTTCAAATTTGAGAAATAAATTTTATGAATATAAGGAAAATTTATATTTAGAAACTTTAAGAGATAATGCTGATGCATGGAATGTTTTTATGAAAGAATATGCAGATGGAATACAAAAGGTAGAAGATGCTGCTTTAGTTTTAAAAGAGAACTGTGATATAGAGTATGGAGATGTACAGGTGAGTACTAAGTGTGACGATTTTAAGGTTAGTTATGAGCCAGCAATGAATTATTATATTAGTGATGTGAAACTTTATAATTCGATGGTCGATGAATATGATAAATATAATATGGAAAATGGCAATAAGTTTCCTAAGGTGAATAAAGGAAAATTTAAAGTTTATCAAGATTATATTGATTATGATAAGGATGGAGAATATTTTGGGAAAGAAGAGGTAGTTTCTAATGAAGGATGATATTGAATTATTATTTGAAGATGAAGAAGATGAATTTATAAAAGATCCGTCTTTAGATGATGTTTTTCCAGATAAAAATGATGTTCATTACGATAGACTTTTAAATAAATATGAAGAAAATAAGAAAATAGAAAATAATGATGATAAACAGGATGATAAAAAACCAGAAGAAAAACCAAAGGCCAAAAAAATGAAATTGTGGCAGAAGATATTAGTTATATTGATCTGCCTAGCTTTGGTAGGTGGAGCTATTTTAGGATTTTTATTATATGGACCTTATCCTAATTTTAGAAATTGGCTTATTACAACGGCAATGACAACAATGAATCATAAATATTTAGCTACGTGGTTTTATGATGATGATGTTATAAACAAAGTGATGCAGGAAAATTATGTTAGAGAATCTTTAGAAGAAACTGATTTAGAGGCGATAGTTTTTACAGATTATAGTAATTCTAAAGTTATGTATAAAAACAAATATGAAAAAGAAATTCTAGATCATAATGCAGGTGATATTTATAAATTAATTAATATTAATGAAGATGGAATGAGAGGGTATTTGGTGGCTATTTATGATGCATCTAAGGTTAAGATGGCAACAGCTAGCAATATGAATAATAATGGGGAGATGCTTACGAAGATAGCTCAAAAAGAAGATGCTTTAGTAGCGATGAATGCGAGTGGCTTTTATGATCCAGGATATGTTGGTAATGGCGGCAAACCGCATGGAGCGGTTATAAAAGATGGAAAGATTGTTAGTAATTTGCCAAGATCTAGTGTCGGTGGTGGAATTATTGGTTTTACTAAAGATAATAAATTAATTATGGGTAAAATGACAGCACAAGAAGCTTTAAATAAAGGTGTTAGAGATGCTATGGAGTTTGGACCGTTTTTAGTTGTTAATGGTGAACCGTCATTTATTAAAGGTAATGGTGGCTGGGGAACAGCTCCTAGGAGTGCGATTGGTCAAAGAAAGGATGGAATTGTACTTTTCTTAGTTATGGATGGCCGAGATTATATACATGGCATTGATGGTGTTGGAATGGTTGAGCTTACAGAAATTATGATGAGATATGGAGCTTATAACGCAGCCAATTTAGATGGTGGAACTTCATGTGGATTAGTTATTGATGGTAAGCTTACTAATAAACCGGTAAATGGTAGTGGCAAAAAAGTTACGCGCGCTATTCCTAATGCTTGGATTGTGACAAAATAATTTTATTTAAATAGACATATATTTACAGTGGAAGTATTTAAATGTATGACAGTTATTTAACTGTTTGATATAATGTTATTGCAAGATAGGAGATGCTTTAATGGCGAGAAGGAAAAAGAGTAAAAAGAAATTTTGGATTATTTTGTTGTTATTAGTTATAGCTGGTGTAGGCGGTTATTATGTGTGGACTAATTTCGATGATGTAAAGGAGAAAGTACAAGAGGTTAAACCGGAGAAAAAATTGAAAATTGTCGATGAAGATTCTAAAACGAGACCGATTGCTGTGATGATTAACAACAATCATGCAGCTTGGCCACATGCGGGCTTGCAAGATGCATATTTAGCTTATGAGATTTTAGCTGAAGGTGGAATTACACGTATTATGGCTTTATTTAAAGATCAAAATACGGAAAAAGTAGGTTCAGTGAGAAGTGCGAGACCATATTATTTAGACTATGCTTTGGAAAATGATGCGATTTATGTACATTATGGTTGGAGTGAAAAAGCTAAGAGTGATATAAGTGCATTAGATGTTGATAATATTAATGGACTTACGGCTAGCGATGTTTTTTGGAGAGATAAAACACTTCGGAAAGCAACTGAACATACGGTTTTTACTAGTATGGAAAATATTAATAAATATGCGGAAGAAAAAGGCTATGATCGCGATACTAATAAAGATTTACTTTTGAATTATTCGGTTGATGAAATTGATTTGAGTAAGAGAGAAGATGCGATAAAAGCCGATACTGTATTTATGAAATATTCATATTATACTAATACAAGTTATGAATATGATAGTGAAAATAAAGTTTATAAAAGATTTATGTCAGGACAAGAACATAAAGATGCTGTAACGCTTGAGCAGTATACGGTAAAAAATATTATTATTACGCCAATTCAGACACATTCATATGATTCTTATGGTAGATTAAAGCTTGACAATATTGGTTCTGGCGAGGGTTATTTTATTACTGATGGTTATGCGATTCCAATAACTTGGACTAAAGACAGTCGCAGTAGTCAAACGGTTTACAAGAATTTAGATGGTGAAGAGATAAAAGTTAATGACGGAAATACTTATATTCAAATTACTCCACCATCAGAAAGTGTTGAGATTAAAGGCTTGACAGAAGAGGTTAGTGATTAATTTGTCAATTTGTAATTTATTTATAAATGTGATATACTGTTTAAGTAACTTTGAGGTGAATTTTAATGAGTAGTCATAGACAAGACTTACAATATATGAGTATAGTTAATGATATTTTAAATAATAAAGAATTTATAAAAATTAGAGGTATTGAACATCATGGGATAAGTAGATATGATCATTCTTTGAAAGTATCTTATTATTCTTATAAGATTGCGAAAGCTTTACATTTAGATTATGAGCAAACGGCAATTGGTGGTTTACTTCACGATTTCTTTTTGAGTCCAGAAAATAGAACACAAAAAGATCGTTTGAAATCAGTGTTTACTCATCCAAAAGCGGCAGTTGAGATGGCTAAATCGCAGTTTGAGCTTACGAGAAAAGAAGAAGATATGATTAGGTCACATATGTTTCCAATTAATTTATCTGTTCCTAAATATGCGGAAAGTTGGATTATTAGTATGGTAGATAAATGTGTGGCAACTAATGAATTTGGTGTTAAGTTTAGATTTCGACTTAAATATGCATATAATTTATTCTTACTATGTGCACTTAGCATTATGAAATTTTAAAAGGGGCTTTATATAAGTCACTTTTTTTGTTATAATTATTTTGATGTCTCTGTAGCTCAGTAGGATAGAGCAACCGCCTCCTAAGCGGTAGGTCGGCAGTTCGAATCTGCCTAGGGACGCCATTTTTGATTGCAAAACTCGTAAAATGATATTTACGAGTTTTTGTAATAAAGAATTATTACAATCATATTAGTTATTTCTATTTTTGTTTATTATATTGGCTTTTAGTAAAGAGTATGTTATACTTAAGGTAAGAAAGTTTAGCTTGATAGTTAACTTTGAATAATGGGGTGTATATGATGGATGAAAATACTTTAGGCAGAATGTTGTATGATTTGAATAATAAAGTCCAAGAAATTAATACAAAAGTCACTGATTTGAAGGTGAAAATTGGGAATAGAGAAGAAGAAATAATAAAGGCCATCGACAAAGATACAGAGGCTAGATTGAAAGCTGAACCTGATGCAAATATGAGAATTGGAATAAATAATGTAAGGGATTCTAAGGTGAAGAAAGATTTAGAATACGATGATGAGATACGAGGATTGAAAAAAAATGTAGACGATTTAATGAAAAAGCATGAAAGACTTTGGGAGCAACATGAGATTCTTACTGATTTAAAAAATTTGTATATAGATTATAATAGTCACTTGCCTATTTATGATAAAAATAGTTACACTTATTATTATGGTAATAAAAGCTATGATGATGTTTTTAAGCAAAGAGTAGAAGAATTTGTAAAAAAAGGAAAAGACTTGGGTATTTCTTTCAATCTTGAAAAGATTAATAATGAAGGTACTGACAGTTTTACTACTAGCGATAAAAATGTTTCTATGACAGATAATATACCGTCTAATAATACGCAGGATGATTTGAAAAATTCATTTGACAATCAGTTTAGTAATGAAATTGGTGTTGGCGGCAAACATTTTAAACCTAATCAGACTGATGCAGAATATGCAACATTTAAAAAAGATGGTACTTTGCACCTTGTTGGTAATTTTTCTGAGGATTGGTTTAGGGAAAACTATCAAAAATTGGTTGGAGATTTAATTACTGATGACGTTAAGAAGGTAACATGCTGGAATAAACTTGATTATGGGGTTACTCCGTTAGCTGGCTTGGATGTTAAAGTGGAAGTATCTTCTGATGGAATTGAAATTATTGGTGATGTTGAAGATTTAAATTATTTTAATAAAGAAGAGGATTTACCACAATTAAGTGAAGAGACAATTTATGAAGAGAAGTTTGATGATTTACCAAAAAATCGAATGGATGACAATTTGGTTAATGAAGAATTAGATATCAAATCAATAGTTCCAGTTACTAGTAAAAAAGTTGATTCAAGAAAGGCACCAAAACCATCATTATGGCAGAAATTTAAAAATTTAAAAACTTGGCAAAAGGCGGCAATTGTGGCTGGAGTGATAGCTGTAGTAGGTGTGGGCGTGTTTGTTGTCGGGCCACATATTGTAGAGGCAATTAATAATTTAATAAATCCAGAAAATGTGAATACGGTTCACCAAACTGCTCAAAGTTTAAATGATACTGTAGCTAGTAGTACTCCATATATTGATTATTCTAGTGTTGGAGAAGGACAAACGGTGTTTACAAATGCTTATGATGCTGTGAATAATGCTAATGGGGTTATGTCTAATGCTTGGTTTGATAATAATCCATTAGATGTTTATAATACAGCATCTGGAACTTATTTAGGACTTACACCAGAGCAATTACATGATCCTAATTTATTAGCTGAATTAGCTCAAGATCCTAATAATGCGCTGTTATTTGGTGATTCTATGGCTAATTCTTCAGGGTTTGTACCTTTGGATGATATTGTGAGCGAAGTAACGAAAGTTAGGTAGGGGTGAGATGATGGATAATGGACTACATACAGTAGTGGAGTTTGGAGATAATGACAAATGGTTTGTATTAGCCGAAAAGGTTATAGATGGTAGTAAATATAGTTATTTGATTAGAATAACTAATGATGAAGATGATTTTATCGATGAATATCAAGTAGTTAAAAGTTATTTTGATGGTGATGATGAATATATGGATGTTGTTACTGGTGAAGATCTTAAAAGAATTATTTCTTTATTGGTTCCAGAGACTAAGGAATTTATAGATCATCCTGAGAGACTTAAGGATTTGTTAAACTGATGAACTGTGTGAACAGTTCTTTTGTATAGGGGGTTATTTTAATGATTAAAACCAAGAAACAAGGATTATTGATTGTACTTTCAGGACCAAGTGGTAGTGGTAAAAATACAGTTTGTGATGAAGTGAAAAAAGGTAATAAAAATATATGGGAATCAATATCGATGACTAGCAGGAAACCTAGGAATTCGGAAGTGAATGGCGAAGCTTATTATTTTGTTAGTAAAGAGGAGTTTGAAAAGAATATAAAGGATGGTAAAATGCTTGAATATGCTGAATTTGCTGGTAATTATTATGGCACATTAACAGATAGTGTGTTTAAACATTTAAATAATGGTGAAGATGTTATTTTAGTGATTGAAATTCAAGGAGCTTTACAAATTAAGAAAAAAATTCCTCAAGCGATATTTGTATTTTTACTTCCTCCTAGTATGCAAGAGTTAAAAAGAAGATTAATCGGTAGAAAAACAGAGAGTAAAGATAAAGTTATGGAAAGATTTGAGACGGCTTATAAGGAAATTAATGAACTTTCAAAGTACAATTATGTAATAGTGAATGATGAGGTAAAGGCGGCAGCATCAAAACTTATGGCTATTATTAAGGCTGAAAGGTGTAGGGTTGATAGAATAGAAGAAGTATTTTTAGATAATTTAGAGGAAAAAATACATGAAAAATTGGTTGATAAAAATTTGGAAAATAAGCCACTGGAAATGAATAATTTAAAATAGGTGATATTTGATGCGGTTATTTGTTGATGATTATTTACAAGTTAGGTATGTTAATTTAAATGTTAAAAAGGTACGTAATCAATTAAAGTTACTGGTTGTTGGTGATGTTCATATTAGTGATAATATTAGTTTTGAAAAGATTAATTTAATTATAAAGCGAATCGTTTTAGAAAAAGCTGATTATGTTTTTTTTACTGGTGATTTGATTGATAGTGTTGATGATATTTATAATGGCTCTTCTATTTTGAAGCTTAAAAAATTGTTGGATGGAGCTTGCAACGTTTCAAAAGTATTTATTATTTTAGGTAATCACGATTATATTCATAGAAAAACGCATGACAGCTATTTAAATGATGTTATATTATTGTTTGCTAGGTTTGATAATGTTATTTTATTAAATGATGAGATTTATAAAGATGATAATATTTGGCTTATGGGTTATACTCAAAAAAAAGAATACTATGGCGATAAAATTTATGATTTTCAGGCATTTTACGATGATTTTAGTAAGCATAAATTACTATATAAGAAGGTTGATAAACAATTATTAGACATTGCTTTAATTCATTCACCAGAGTTTATAGAAAAATTAGAAAACAAACAATTATTAAATAACTATGATTTAATTATATGTGGTCATACACATGATGGTTGTATTCCTTTTGGTTTTGGTAATTTTAAAAGAGGGATTATTAGCCCTAAAAAGAAGTTTTTTCCCAAAAATGTTCGAGGAATTCGAAATTTAGGAAATAATTATATATTAATTACAGGTGGAATTACTAAAATTCAAAATTGTGCGGCTAAATTATTACAGCCTTTCAATCATTTATGCCCTATGCAAATAGATGTGATTACATTTAATAATAAAAAAGATGTAGAGATTAGAAAAAAATGGTATTAAAATATGTAGGCTTGATCTACATGTTTTTAGTATCACTCTTGTTACTTTTTTATACTTTGTTTTATTATTCATAGTTTGAATAGTTACAAAAAATATAATTGATTGTTCAAATATTATTGTAAAATAAAGTTTTAAAGTTTAAAATGTAATAGAAAAGAGTATGATGATTGTGATGAGGTGGTCAAAAATGTTACAAAAAAATAAGTGCACTTATGAAAAAACAAAAACTATATTACCTGAAATTTATATTAAAAAACTTGATGAGGTAGTTAAGCAAGTTATATCTTGTATGGGTATTGTTGTTTGCATTAAAAATAGTGATATATATGTTGCTTTATTGCGAGATGTTAATAACTGTTGGGTTATTCCAAAAGGTCATTTAGAAAAAAATGAAACATTTATAGAAACGATAATTAGAGAGATAAAAGAAGAAACTAATATAGATATTAATATTTGTGATTTTGTTGCCAAGGTTGGGGAATATGAGTATTACTCTGATATTGAAAAAACTATGAAGTTAATAAAAATTTATTTGTTTAGAATTGATGAATTTCAACCGATTGTTCCTTTAGCTGAAGAAAACTTTGTAGATGGAAAGTGGTTACCATTGGGTGATGCCATAGGAAAAGCCACATATCAAGAACAAAAAACTGCTTTAGAAAAAATAAAATTAATGTTATAAATGTTTTTTAACCTGTGGTGGTTACCTTTATACTAATAGACAAGAAGGAGGGAATTTTTATGGTAGAAATGACTGAATTTACAGAGGATACAATTAAAGAAGAAGTAAAAAAGCATTATGGAATTATTGTCAAAGATATTAAAGTTATTAATGGGGGAAGCGCTAATATTTACAAAATAATTTCTTCAGAAAATGTTAAGTACATTTTAAAGGAATTTCAATCAAAATTTAGTGGAAAAACTATTCTTAAAGAAATTAATGTGATTAATTTTTTGAGGAATAAAGGATTATCAGTTCCTGAATATGTATTTTGTTTAAATGGTAAAGAGTATTTTGAATACAATGATAAAACTGTAATTATGCAAAAGTTTATTGATGGAAAAACGCAAGGAAATTATAGTGGTGATGTAAAGCAAATGCTTGAGTCTGCAAAGTATTTAGGACTAATTGTTAATGCTTTAGAAGATTATCCTTATGATGATATGTTTGGCTGTAATATAGAAAAATATACTTCAAATGAAATTATTGATAAGAGTATTACTAAACATGCAGATTTAATACCACTAGCTGAAAAAGATGAACTACATGGCAGGGAAATTATAAAAGACTTAAAAGATAAAATTGATATGTTAAATGAAATGAAAAAGGATGGTACTTTTAAGAAAGCTACTAATGTAACCATAAAAAAATCTCATGGCGATTATAGCGTTTTGCAATTTATTTATGATGATAACGGAAAAATAAAAGCTATTATTGACTTTGTGAATACTGGTGAGATGCCAATAGTATGGGAAATCGCTAGATCTTATAATTATATTGATGAATATTGTAAATATGGAGAATTTAATATAGATCATTTAGTAATGTATGTAAAAGAATATTTAAAGTATTCAAAACTTAATAAAGATGATTTAAAATATTTACCTTATGTTTATTTAGTTCAAGTTCTTTCAAGTACTTATGGTTATAAAGAGTATTTAAAAAATGGTAATGAAGATTTACTTAGGTTTGGAAAAGAAAGAACAAATATATGCCGTTATTTAATGAAAAATGCTAAAGTTATATCAGAAAGATTATTAGAAATTTAATTATAATATATTAAATTTAAAAGGGTGTTTAAACATCTTTTTTGTGACTATATGCCCACTTTTACATATTTTAATGTAGAGGTGAAGATATGAATAATTTACAGGTTGTAATAGACAGTGGTCATCAACGTATCTGTTTAACATGACAAAAAATTCTTAATAAAATCAAGTGATTTTAAAGATATTATATGTTTAAATTCAATTAAATTATGTTTCAAAGCTGATATTTCATTAGTTTTTTTATTATATAAGGAAAGTGCATTTATAAAAAGCCAAGTAAAAATCACCTAAAAATAGGTGATAAAAAAACATGGGCATGATAAAAAGAATAACATTAGTTATTTTTTAAAAACGATGAATAAATTCATAAGCATGAATTTTTTCTATAACGATTACGTTATCAGTGTGTCTTTGATACCAAAATGTAACAAAAGTACCATCATAATCTAAAATACGAGATTCAGCCATAACAGGTCTTGATAAATATTTACAAACATATTTTAAAAGGCCTTTGATAGATTTGTATAATGATTTAGGAGCATAAACATAGAAACCATCTTTGTATCTACGATATAAATCGTTTTTGATTTGTCTAAATTCATTTTTACCAAGTTCATTTTCTAATAAATCTAAAAGTACTTTCATAAATCGTTTTCTAAAAGAAGCATAAGAAAAGAAATCAATGTTTTTAAAATTAGTTTTAGATATACCACCATCAAGTAGAATCATATGAATATGAGGGTTCCAATTTAAAGCTCTACCATAAGTATGAAGAACAGAAATAAAGGCTGGAATGAGATTGTATTTTTTATATTTTTCTTTGAACCAATATTTAATAGTAATGGCAGAAGCTTGAAAGAGGAGATTTAATAATTTTCTATTATTTTGAAAAATACCTCTTAGATCTTCTGGGATGGTAAAAACGACATGACGATGACGCCATTTAAAGAGCTTAGAAAATATAGAAATAGCTCTATCTTCATTGTATTTATTACTACAAGAAGAGCAGAATCTAGTTTTATAAGTATTAGGGACCACTTTTTCGTTATCACAAATAGGGCATTTATAGACAAAGGAATTTATCAATCACAATATTAATAATAGGACGTCTTTTAATATGAGAATATTTGGTTTGATAATCATCCCAATGATCTTTAAAAATTTCTTTAATAGTGAAAAATACTTTTCTAATAGAAATACGTTCTTTATAATTTTCAAAATCTTTATCTTTGCTAGTACACAATATCATATAACATCACTTTAACTAGATTTTACCAATAAATTTTGATTAAGGCAAAAAAATCACCCGTTAGGGTGAAGGGTGAAATTTATTTCACCCCTTTTTTAGTTTTCATTGACACTACTTTTCTCACTTTATTTTTATTTTTTATATAGTCTGAATAGTTACTGAATTATCATGTAAATTTATAACAGAGTATTGATTTATTTTTAAGTGTTATGTTAATATATATAAAAATATATTTGAGAGAGGAATAGTGTTTTTATGAGAATAGTATTAATGGCAGGTGGTAAAGGAACAAGACTATGGCCTTTATCAACAGACGACTTGCCAAAACAATTTATACCAATTTTTGATAATAACCAATCAATGTTAACCTCAACTTATAATAAAATAAAAGGATTAAATAGCAAAATATATGTATCTACACAAAAAGAATATACTGATATGGTAATGTTACAGACAAATAATTCTGTGAGTGCTATATGTGAGCCATTTTCTCATGACACATTTGCAGCCTTTTTAAATGTAGCAGTATATTTAAATTGTGAGGATAATGTAGACGAAAATGAATTTGTTGCCATAATTCCAACGGATCATGATGTAGATAATAATTTTTATGATATCCTTTTTCAAGCTGAAAAGCTGTTGCAAGATTCTAATAAAGATTTTTGTTTAGTAGGTATAAATCCAGCCTATCCATCTACACAATATGGTTACATTTTACATGAAGGCTCATATGTTAAACAATTTGTTGAAAAACCAGATGAAACTAAAGCAAAAAAATTAATATCTGAAAATGCTGCATGGAATAGTGGTATTCTTGTATTTAAATTAGGTGCAATGATAAAAATTGCAAAAAAATATAGTAATGATAAAAATTATAAAGATTTTTTAAATAATTATGATTTGTTACCAAAAATTAGTTTTGATTATGAAATACTTGAAAAAATGTCTGATTTGATGATTGTATTAAGTAATAAATCATGGAAAGATTTAGGAAATTGGAATACGCTTTATGAAAAAATTTCTATGCCTGATAATTTTAATACAAACATAATTAATACCGAAAATAAAGTAATAAAAAATTATGGTGTAGAAGATTCGTTGATTATAAATTCCCAAAATGGTATTGCTATGTATCCAAAGTTGCGTAATGAGATAGTAAGAAAAGATTGGGGAAATTTTCAACTATTAAAATCATATGAATTTGATAATTTAGTTATAGAGATTAAATTGTTACATGTTGAATCGAAAAAAAGTATTAATTGTTTTGAAAATAACCACTATATATTTTGTGTAATAACTAGTGGTTCAGGAGAAATTATACTCAATAATCAATTAAAGAAATTAACAATAGGTAGTAATTATTATATTAATGCTAAAGATAAATATACCATAAAAGCAAATAAAGATTTAGAAATATTCTCTATAGTTCAAAAACATAAAACTGATGATAAATTTTAAAGAGAGTATGATATGCGTCCTATAAGATATAAAAATATTAAAAGAGTATTAGATATATTATTATCTATAATTTTTCTCATAATAACATTCCCAATAATTATTTTAATTTCAATTATTGTAACAATTCAATTTAAACATTTACCTATTTATAAGCAAAAAAGAATAGGAAGAAGTGGGAGAACATTTTATATTTATAAATTTCAAACAATGGTTGATGATTCAAATAAGATATTTGATAGTTTTTCCAATGAATTAAAAACGAAATATTATAAAAATTATAAACTAGAAAATGATCCTCGTGTAACCAAAATTGGTTTTATTTTTAGAAAATTTTGGTTAGATGAATTACCACAATTAATAAATGTTTTAAAAGGTGAAATGAGTTTAGTTGGTCCAAGACCAGTTGTAAAAGAGGAATTAAAAAAATACGGGAAAAATATTGATAAGCTTTTAAGTGTAACACCCGGAATGACAGGTTTTTGGCAAGTTAATGGGCATAATAATTTAACATATAATCAAAGAATAAAACTTGATATGTTTTATATAGATAATATTTCTTTCAAATTAGATGTATTAATAATTATGAAGACTTTTACATTATTTTTTAAAAGGAAAAGTGAAAAAATATGAAACCAGAAATTATATTATTAATGAAATTTATACCTGCTCCAGCTTATAGTGGGGGAGCCAAACGTAATTTATCTTGGCTAAAATTCTTAAGTAAACATTATAAAGTAAATTTAATAGGTTTTTTCGATAAAAAATACAATGATTCTAAAATATCAGATTTAAAAAAATATAACATAAATATATATGGATTTACTTTTAAAAGAAATATAATCAAAAATTCATTAAAAAGTCTGATGTTCCATAAATCATTAATTAATTTGCAATATTATGATAAAAATATAAAAACATTATTAAAAAATATGCTTCAAAGTAATAATATTTCATTTATAATGTGTGAAGAATTGGCAATGATGAATTATTGTATGAACCTCAACGTTCCTATTTATTTTGATGATCATAATATTGAATATATTTTAATGAATAGAACTGCTAATTATAATTCATTACCATTAAAATTGTTTTTAAAAAGAGAAGCAAAGTTAATTAAGAAAGAAGAATTAAAAAGTTTTAAAAAGGCTAAGAAAATTTTTGTCGTAAGTGATACAGATAAACAACAAATTAATAATAAGTATAATAATAAGGCAATTGTAGTTAATAATTGTTATGAGATGTTAAAAAAACCGACTTTACAAGATTTACAAAAAAATATTGTTTTTGTTGGAAATGTTTCTTGGAAACCAAATCTTCATGGTATAAAACATTTTATTCGAAATATCTTTCCTAAAGTATTACAGAAAGAAAATGATACAATACTGCACATTATAGGTTCTAATATTCCAAAACAAATTAAACAAATAACTAGTTCTAATATTGTAATACATGAAAATGCAAGTGAAAGAGAAAAAAATAAAATAATTGATGAAAGTAGAATATGTATAGTTCCAGTTTATTTTGGAAGTGGCACTAGAATAAAAATTTTAGAATATTGGGCACATTATAAGCCTGTAATTAGTACTACAATTGGAGCAGAAGGTTTGAAAAAATCTAGTGGTACATATATATGTGATGATGATGATCAATTTGCAAATCAAATTATTGATTTAATGAATGATAAAAATAGAATAAATAAAATGGGAGAAGAAAATCACAAAATTTTTATTGAAAATTATTGTGAGGAGATTGTTTATGGAGATACTTTATATAATGCCATCAATACCAAATGAATTTTCTAGAATAAGAACATTAAATTTATTAAAGTCTTTTAAGGAAAATGGTTGTAAGGTTGATGTAATTGCTCTTTATTCAAATAAAAAAGAATTAAAACAATTAAATAATAATGAACTTTTTGATAATATTACTGTTGTTAAATATTCTAAAATTATGTCTTATATTAATTGTTTTATAGGTTTATTTTTACCAATACCATTGCAAAATATGTATGTTTTTAGTATTAAATTACATAGGATTTTATCTAAAATTGATAAAAACAAATATGATTTAATTTATATTAAAAGATTAAGAATGGCTGGATATGCTAAACATTTTGATAAAAATAAGACTTACATTGATTTAACAGACAGTTTAACAAAATACTATGAAAGAACTAAAAATTTTTCTAAAGGAATTTCAAAACTTTTAAATATGGAAGAATATATAAAACATTTGAAATATGAAATTAAAATTGCAAAACAATATAATACAATAATTTGTTCTGAAGATGATAAAAATTATTTGGAAAATAAACATAATACTAAATTAAATAATATGAAAGTGATATATAATACAATTGACACAGCAAAATGGTATAATAAAAATCCGAGAAATAAAAATAAGAAAAATAAATTAGTGTTTTCTGGAGTCCTAGACTATTTTCCAAATACCATAGCGGCAGAGTTTATAATTAATGAAATAATGCCCAAATTGCCAAATAATTATTCGATTACTTTTGTTGGTAAAAACGTGCCAAATGTATTAAAAAAATTTGAATCTGAGCGAATACATTTTACAGGTTATGTTGACGATATGAAACAAGAATTACAGAAATATGATATTTATTTATGTCCTATATTTGCGGGTTCTGGGTCAAAAAACAAAATTTTACAAGCATCTTTAGTTGGATTACCAATAATAACTACTCATTTGGGTATTGAAGGATTGAAAAAAGAAATGGAACAATTTGTTTTTATTGCTGAAAGTAGTAATGACTTTATAAATCAGATAAAAAAAATAAATACATTAGATATTTCAGAAAGATTTACAAAACAGCAGAAATTCATAATAAAGTTTTATGATTATAAATATTGTACAAAGGATTTGATAAAATGAAAAAAATAATATTAGTATATCATCAGATAAATGAAAAAGATCCTTTTATGAGTGTTACATTAAACAGTTTTAAAAAACAAATAGATTATTTAGTAAAGAAGCACTTTTCATTTTGTAATATAGAACAATTAATGGAGAAAAAGCATGGAAATTATGTTTGCATAATTTTTGATGATGGATATAAATCGATTATTCCAGCTATAACATATTTAAAACAACGTAATTTAAAATATTCATTGGCAGTGATTCCAAATAGATTAAATGAGCCAAAATATTTAAATAAAAAAGATCTTGATGGAACATTATATTTTCATACTAAAAATCATTTGGATTTAACTCAATTATCTACGCAAAAATTAAAAGATGAATTAAAATGTGATTATGATTTTTATTCAAAATGTGTAGTATATCCGATGGGAAAGTATAACAAAGATGTTATAAAAATAGTTAAAAAAAATTATAAATATGGTTTATCTTTATTACCATTTCATGTTTCAAAAAAATCTAATAATTATGAATTACCCCGTATATGTATAAATGGTTATTTGCCTATGGCAAAATTCAAGTTATTTGTTTCAAAATTAGGAAATATTTATTTGCATTTAGCTTTTTTAAAGCGAAAAATATTAAAACAAGATTATTTAAGTAAGTAGGTGAAAAGATGAAATTAAAAAATATTAAATATCATTTTAAAATAAAACAATTATTAAATTATTTTAAATATAAAACAAGTAAAAAAGCGGCCATTTTATCTTATAGACCTATATGGTTATTAATTTATGTTTCTGATTTATGTAATTTAAGATGTGAAATGTGTCCTCACCATAATGGTAAAACAAATGATTTTTTATTTCAAAAAGATTTAACTAAAGAATTTATGACACCAGAGATGCTTGAAAAAATTTATCAAAAATTTCCTGAAAGTATTTTTGTAATGTTAGGTGGAGTTGGAGAACCTCTTATTAATCCATATTTTAAAGATTTAGTTAGAATAACAGCAAAAAACAGGAAAAAGATGAATTTAATAACAAACGGGGTGCTTTTAAATGAAGAAATGGCTGACTATTTATTGTTAAATAAATATGTTAATCAAATTTCGGTTAGTCTTAATGCCTCAACTGCAGAGGAATATATTAGTATTTGCAAAATCAATAAATTTGATGAGGTATGTAAAAATATAAGATATCTGGTAAAAAGAAAAAAGGAATTAGAAAGTAACGTAGAAATTGTTGTAAGTGGGGTATGCAGTCATCAATTTGTGGATAAAAGCATTGATTTTTTAAAGTTTTGTGATTCATTAAATGTCGATAGAATTGATTTGCATAGATATATTGATTTTGATGTAATAGGTGGTTTAACTGACATAGATGAAATGCATGATGATATGAAGAAGATAGCTGATTGCGCGAATAAATTACATACAAAAACAAACTTGCCACATAGTATAAGTAAAAAAACATATAAAAAAACATGTGATTGGTATTTTAAAAATTTATCTTTTGATGCCAAAGGAAATATGGGCAGCTGTGGTAGAGTGATTAATCCTAACAAAAAATATGGTAATATTGATGACGAAGGCGATATATGGAACAATGAATATATGCAAATGATGAGATCAAGATTCTTGGAACCAGATGACGTAGTTACAAAATATTGTGAAAAATGTGTTGAAAATCATTTGAAACAGAGTGATAACTATGATTAGATTATCATTTATAATTTCTAGTATAGGGAAGTCAGATAGATTAGATCATTTAATAAATCAAATAGATTCTATGTTTTATAATAAAGAAATTATTTTAGTGGATAACAGCAGAAACAAATTGTTATATAAAAAATATTATAAGAGTTCTAAATGCCGATATATTTATGAGGGTAATCAAGGAACAAGCTATGCTAGGAATACGGGGGCTAAAGAAGCAAAAAATGAAATGCTAATATTTCTTGATGACGATATTGTTTTAGGTGATAATTTTAGAAATATAGATTTTTTATCATTATATAAAGATGAAAAGTTTGGAATTGCTAGTGGAAAAATTATCGTAAGTAATAAGCCAAAATATTTACCCACAAAATATACTTACTTAGCTGGTGAAAAAGATTTTGGCAATAAATTAATTAATATGTCAAATTATCATTATCTTGGAGGATGCCTTTTGATTATAAAAAAGGAAACGTTTGACTTATTTAAAGGATTTGATGTGCAGTTTGGGCATCAAGGTAATATTATTGGAGCAAATGAAGATATTATTTTTCAAGAATTAATTAGAAAAGCTGGATTAAAGGTAGCTTATATACCTGAGGCTACAGTTTACCATTTTTGGAATGAAAATGAAGCAAAAGCCCTTGAAAGAGTTAGAAAACAAGGTGTAGTTGATAGAATGACAGATGAAAAATATTTTAAAACTCGTATGATATTAAAATTAATTAAATATAAAATGTTTATTTTTATTTTTAAAAACAATAAAAAATTATCTAAAGAAATGCAATATGATTTGGAAAGGTATAAAAGTTATGTTAATAGTAAATAAATATTCTTATATTGATAAAAAATTAATGAATCGTTGGAATAATTTGTGGCAGAAAAGTTCTAGTAAAACTTTTTTTAATTCATATGACTGGTTTCGTATTTGTTTGCAGACATTTAACTATCAACAATATTTAATTATTACAGTTGAAGAGAATAATAACTTAGTTGCTATATTACCACTAGTAAAAAATAAAAAGTGTTTTGTTTCACCTGGCGAAAGATATTTGGATAATACAACACTTTTAATAAAAAACAGTTATGAAAATATAATACCAATTATTATAGAATTTATTCAAAAAAATAAATTTCAAGTCGTTTTAAATGAAGTCGGAGAATCATTAAGCAAATATTTTCAAAACATTCCTAAAACATTTTCTTCTAATAATCCAAAAGCATATCTAGAAAATGGTATTGAAAATATTATTAAGCATAAAGAGCTTAGGTATTTAAAAAGAATAATGGAAAAAAATAAAGAACATATATATTTTTCAGTTTATAAAGGTTTGGAGTGTTATGAACAAATAGAGAGAATTTTTGAAATAGAAAAAGGAAGTAATAAACCACAATTAAAAAAAGATATATTTAGAAATCCAAAAGCAAGAATATTGTTTAAATATATTTCTAAAACTAATAATTCATTACTAATAATTTTAAAATATAATAATATGGATATTGCTCATTTATTTTCGCTAGTTTATGATAAAACAGTTATGGCTTATCATATGGCATATAATAAATATTATTCGAGTTTACAACCAGGGAAATTAATTTTTATTCATTTGATGGAATATATGTTAGAAAACGATTTGCAAATTTTAGATTTTTCTCGCGGCGACAGTATTTTAAAAAGACATTTCAGTAATGATTCAACGAAAAAATATAATTTATATATTAATTGTAATATATTTATCAGGATAAAAGTTATAGTAAAAAATTTTATATATTATATCAAAGGTACTAAAATATATAAAAAAATAAAAAAAATAATTAAAAGAAAGTAGATGAAATAATGAAAAACGAAAGTATAATTATATTAGGAGGCAGTTCAGGGATTGGCAAAGCGACTGTTGAGTTGATTAGTAAAACCCATAGTAATAATCAAATAATTATTGTTGATAAAAATAATGTAAATTTTAATTTTAAATATAAATTTTACCAATTAGACTTAGCTAATGAAGCAGAAGTTCTAAAATTTATTGAATATATTAAGGATATACCAGTAAAAGCCTTTATTAATTCTGCTGGTTTCCAAGAAAATATTGATATATTAGAACTTTCATCTAAACAAATGCATGAAATGTTTCAAGTTACTTTACATTCTGTTTTTTTGATTGAACAAGCTGTTTCAAAAGGAATGATAAAAAATAAAATTAATAATGCATCACTTGTTAATGTTACATCGATTCATAGTCATATAATTAGAGAAATAGCTCATTATTCTTCATCAAAGGCAGCACTTAACATGTTAACAAAAGAATTCGCTTATAAATTATCTTCTTATAATATTAGAGTTAATGCTGTTTTGCCAGGCTCTATTAATACACCATTATTACAAAAAGATTTATATAATGAAGCTTTATTAAAAGAATCGGCAAATCAAATTCCACTAAAAAGGCATGGTAGTCCTAACGAAGTAGCAGAAGTAATATTGTTTTTAATTTCTTCTAAAGCTAGCTATATAACTGGAGCAGAGATTGTCGTTGATGGCGGTTTATCATTAGTAATATAAAATCTAGTAGAAAAAGGAGAGTTTATGTATAATAAAACAGCTATTAATCTTGGATGGAGTAGTGATGGTAAAATTGAAGAAAATTATTATAAGTGGCTTAATATTTGTAAAAAACATAATATAAATTTTGTTAGAATATTTTTATGTAGTTGGAGTATTAATGCACTATATGCTAAAAAATATATTACTGTTTTAAATAAAATAATAAATTATGCTTCTAAAAAGAAAATAGAAGTATGTATAGTGTTAAATAACTTTGTTGATTATAATGTAAAAAATTATTCAGATATTAATGATAAACGTTTTTCTTGGCTTTCAAATCCATATTATAATAAATATAAAAAGCAAAAAAAATTTTTTCAAATTTTGGATAATAATTATTTAAGTAGAGTTATTAATATTTTAGAATTAATATATAAGTATGCTAATGTTAAATATATAGAAGTAATGAATGAAATAGATCAAATTCATTGTTCTAACAATATTTTAATAAATTGGGCAAATCTTTTAATAGAGAATTTGACTAAAAAGTTCCAAGATAGATATATATATACTTGCAGTATATCTAATCATATGTTATTTGCAAAATTTAAAGAAAAAATGAATTGTTATGTAGATTTACATATGTATAGTTTTCCTTATGAAAATGCTATTGAAAACATTGAGTACATTATAGATAAACATAATGTTTTGTATTTAGGAGAATATGCTAAGCATTCTGATAGTTCTTACATAAATGATATGGATTCTAAAATGTATTTTATTTCTGGATTATGGGGATCATATTTTTATAATTTAACATATACTCCAATGCATTGGTGGTGGGAAGAAACATTAAATGATAGTGATTATCTCGCATTGATTGATATATATAATTTGATTAGTGGAAAATTAGATACTGTTAAAAACGTAAAAAAAATAAATTTACAGTATAAAATTTATGGTGAACTAAACACATTTAATCAGTCAGAAAAAAATAAAATTAAGGAAAGACTCAATAATCTTATTAAACACCCTTTATTTGTTATTAATGAATTAAAAAGTATCAAAAAATTTATAATAAAAAAAGGTATTAAACAACATGAAGTCATTTTTAGAAAAATTATGTTTGATAATGGTTATATTTATTATTTAGAATGTAATAATAATATTATGATAAATGAAAAAATAGATAAAAAATATATTATAGATTTAAAAAATGGGAAAAAAAGAAAATACACCAATAAAATTGAAAAGGGCAATTATATTATTTTTTAAAACAAATACAAAAAGGCTTTTTAATATAGAATGATGAATTATATTTCAACATTTTTTCAAATGTAAAAATTGAAATATTATTTGAATCTACATTACAAACCAAAAGATAATTATCAAAAAAGTCCATATCACGTGGATTTTTTCCATGTGATGATATGGTTTGAATTAAAATTGGTTTCATTTTATTTTTTATATTAAAAACATGAATTTTATTGGTTTCTCTAGCAGTTGTAAATAAATAATTATTATATATTTTTATAGCACATCCAATACCGTCTGCAATTTTGATACTATCAATAAATTTATAATCTTTAAAAATAAATAATTCATTTGTTTTTTCACTAATTATGTAAAATATATTATTATGTATGATAATGTGCCTAGGTTCTGTTCCTTTTTTAAATTTATGTAAACATTTTAATTGCATATTTGAATTTATAAGTAATAATCTATCCTTTTTGTCTACAATAATTATTTCTTTGTTGTATTCTAATGCACAATGCGGTAATGAATTTTTGATGTAAAAAACGTCTTTTTGTTGATTATTATCATATATATAAACGGAGTTACTTGAATAATTGCATATTGTAATGTATTTACCAACATTAATATAGCACGGATTAATTCCATAAGAATTTTGCTTTTGAATAGAATAGTTATTTAATATAATTAAATATCCATTATCCCATTTATCATTTTCATTTAAAGCATATAAAGTATTGTTTTTAAATTGCAAATACGAACAATATTGTAGGTTTTTATATGTTTTGATGTGTGTTAATTTTCCTTTGTTAAAAATAAATTCGGATAATGCTTTGTTTTTAGTATATGTGCCAATAAAAATTTTTCTCATAAATATATTGTATCATAAAACAGCTTTAATAGCATTATAAAAAAATAGACTTTATAATAGAAAATTGATAAAATATTTTAAACATATTTTGATTAAGCATTTATGTAATAAGCTAAACAGGAGATGGTGATAATGAAAATTAATTTACATACACATTCAAATACTTCTGATGGTAGTTTATCAGTAGAAAAATTAATGGATACTCTAAAAAAATATCATTATGATTTAGTTGCACTAACTGACCATGATACAGATGTTGGCAATGAAATAGCTAAAAAAAATTGTAAAATTAATTTTATTGAGGGAATAGAGATTACTAGTTATATTCCCATGAATTTGAAATTATATGACTCGTCTTTTGGCTTACATATGGTTGGATTAGGTATAGATTCTGGAAAAATGAATACAGAAATGGAAAAAATAAAAGATAAAAAACAAAATGCATTTTTAAAAATATTATTGAAAAAAGGGGTATTCAAAGGATGAAATAATACATTTAGTTTTTAAAGGCGATTTAGATTTAAATAATAGAATTTCACTTGCTAATTTTTTAACTAACAAAGGTCATTTTTCTAGTGTTGAAGAAGCGGTAAATGAGTTCTCATTATCATTATATGCTCCAAGTATATTTGAAAGTATTGAACTAATTCATA
Organism: uncultured Bacilli bacterium; assembly: GCA_944367495.1. GTDB lineage: Bacteria > Bacillota_I > Bacilli_A > RF39 > UBA660 > Coprosoma. The sequence continues at coordinate 185 of CALVWP010000027.1, read as the reverse complement.
AATGCGATGGAATAGCTATATGGGCTCATCCATATATTATTTGTAAAAACGGAGATTATTCTATAAATAGTAGTGAAGTAGAGCAAATATTTAAATACATGGTTAATAATGAAATAGATGGATTAGAAAGTTATTATTTACAGTTTACTAGTGAGCAACAAAATTTTTTAGAACTATTAGCAAAA
>CALVWP010000026.1 GCA_944367495.1 uncultured Bacilli bacterium | reverse complement strand
CCGTTAATATATCAGTCTCTGATGCTTTTAATTCATCTCCCTCTTCTATTCCACTTGTCTCAAAAGTTATAGCTTCATTATTAGAATTACTTACTTTTATACTATTTAAAACCGCATCAATATTTCCTTCATTAGCTACTGTTATATCATATTTCATCGAATCTCCTGGTGATACTAAGTTTGTTTTAAAAGTAGCTGTTGTATCGGTATAACTAGGTTCTATGGCATTACTTGCACTCCCACTTTGTACATTACTTTGTATACCAGTTATTCTAACTAAGAAGTTACTTGCGATATTAGATGTACCAGTTATTTTAAGTTGTGATTGGAAGGCTGCATATCCTACTGCCATAATCAATAATATCGCACATAGTCCCACTATCATATAATTTCTCTGCGTCCTATTTAATCTTTTATTCATTACTCTCACTCCCTACTCCTAGTATGAATACTTTATCTTTATTTATTCACTAGTTTTATTATAAAATATTTTTAAATATTATACAACAATAACTTTAGAACTTTACGTAAACAAAAAAGAAAGGTTTACTTACCTTCCTCATGTAATTTATCTATTATATCTTCTATTTTCTGAGCATTCTTAATTGACTCATCGTAAACAAATGTAAGTTCTGGAATTTGTCTAATATCAACTCTATCTCTAAGTTCATGACGAATAAAACCACTTGCTTCTTTTAAAGCTTTACTTGTCTCATCTATTTTACTTTCATCTAAAACTGTAAAATAAACTTTCGCATAACTCAAATCAGAACTAACTTTAACATCAGTAATAGTTACAAACTTAATCCCATTTTTAACTTCATTAGCAATAATATAACTAATTTGTTCAATTAAAGCATCGGAAATTCTTTCTGTTTTAATATTACTCATAATATCACCTTTTAATTTCTACCATTTCATAAGCTTCAATAATATCGCCTACTTTAATATCATTAAAGCCCTCTATTGTAATACCACATTCATAACCTTTTTTAACCTCTTTAACTGAATCTTTTTCGTGTTGTAATGACCCTATTTTACCATCATATATAACTACGCCATCACGTAAAACTCTAGCTGAGGCATCTCTTTTAATTACTCCGTCAGACACTGAACAACCAGCAATATTGCCAACCTTAGAAAATTTAAATATTTGTTTAATTGTAGCTTCACCTAAAATTTTCTCCTCAAATTCAGGATCAAGCATACCTCTCATCGCTGCTTCCATCTCTTCAACAGCTTTATAAATAATATTATAAAATCTAATTTCTACGCCTTCTTCTTTAGCTTTATCAGCAATCATTTTAGATGGTCTAACATTAAAACCAATAATAATAGCCGAAGATGCTTTAGCTAAAACAATATCACTTTCCGTAATTCCACCAACTGAACTTCTAATAATATTAATTTTAACTCCATCAACTTCTATTTTCTGTAAACTATTTTTAACAGCTTCACTACTACCATTAACATCGGCTTTAATAATAACATTAATCTCTTTTAAACCTTCGCCTATTTTAGCAAACAAATCATCTAAACTAACAGAAGTTTTAGCTTTAGTTTCGCGAATTCTAGCTTGATCTTTACGAACTGAGGCAATATTTTTAGCCTCTTTTTCAGTCGCAAAACTCATAAATCTATCACCAGCTGAAGGTACTTCATTTAAACCGGTAATTTCTACTGGCTGTGATGGTAAAGCACTAGTTACCTCTTCAGCTTTATCATTTCTTAAAGTTCTAACCTTACCAAAGGCTGTACCAACAACTATTGGATCACCCAAACGTAAAGTACCATTTTGAACCAAAACTGTAACTATTGGTCCCACATGTTTATTTAATCTAGACTCAACCACTGTTCCCATCGCATAACGATTAGGATTAGCTCTATAATTATTAACATCCGCAATCAACAATATATTTTCAAGTAACTCATCGATACCTTCACCAGTAACTGCTGAAATCTTAGTGAAGATAATATCTCCACCCCACTGTTCTGGCATTAATCCAGCTTCTGCCATTTCATTCATTACTTTATCAGGATTAGCTCCCGGTTTGTCCATCTTATTAATTGCTACAATAATTGGTACGTTAGCTGCTTTCGCATGATCAATCGCTTCTCTAGTTTGTGGCATCACTCCATCATCAGCAGCCACAATAATAATAACAATATCAGTTATACTCGCACCTCTAGCTCGCATCTCCGTAAAAGCCGCATGGCCCGGAGTATCAATAAATGTAATTAATTTACCTTCATGTTTAACTTGATAAGCTGAAATAGCTTGTGTAATACCGCCAGCTTCACCCTCAGCCACATTAGTTTTACGAATTGCATCAAGTAAAGTAGTTTTACCATGATCAACATGACCCATAATTGTAACTACTGGTGGTCTAGGAACTAAATCTTCTTCCTTATCATTAACTTCAAATTCCTCAAAATTAGCCACATCAGCTGATGCTTCTTTTTTAAGCTCTTTACCATAATCTAAGACAATAATCTCCGCATTCTCAAAAGAAATTGGACTATTAATGTTTACCATTAAACCTAAAGAAAATAATTTTTTAATAAGTTCACTTGCCTTAACATTCATAGCCGAAGCAAGTTCAGCAATTGTCATGTTTTCTTTATATAAAACAATATTATCATCATGAGTAGGTGTATTACTCTGTAACTTTTCTTTACTTTTATACATCTCTTTTTTCTTTTGCGCTAAATTCTTTTTACTATCTGGTTTCTTTGAAACTTTAACATTCTTCTTTTCGGTATGTAAAGACTTTATTCCTTGTTCTTCTAAAGCCACTTCTTCTTCAATCTCTTTATCAAAATCTTCTTCACTAATTTCATCAAAACTATTATCAAGCATAATAATAGCCTCTTCATCAAGTAAATCTTCCGCATTTTTAACATCAATGTCTAACTCTAAACATTTCTCTAAAACTAAAGATACATCTTGATTAATATCTAAAGCATATTCTTCAACGCTCATCATATTTACGCACCTCTTTTCTAATCTATTAAATCACCAAGCTTTTCAAATATCTCATCAGGTACTGAGACTTCCAATTGTTTATTTAAAATTTTACTTTTTTGAGCCTTTAAAAATACTTCTTTATCTTTTTTTAAATAAGCTCCTCTACCATTAGCTTTACCAGTCTCATCGATAATAACCTCACCATCCGGTGTTCTCACAACCCTAATAAGTTCACCTTTGGGTAATTTTTCTTTTGTAACCACGCATGTTCTCATCGGTATTTTTCTAACCTTCATAAATACTAATTCCTTTTTCCTTGGCTTGCTCAGTCGTCTCTACATCAATTTTAAAATGCGTTAGACGTGCCGCCAATTTAACATTCATACCTTTCTTGCCAATAGCTAAAGATAAATTTTCACCATCCGCAATTACTAAAGCTTCTTTCTTTTTCTCGTCAGTTACAAAAACGTGCAAATCACGAGCTGGACTTAAAGCGTTTTCAATAAATCTTGCTGAATCAGTTTCATATTTAACAATATCGATTTTTTCCCCATTAAGCTCTTCTATAATTCTGTTAATTCTACTTCCGTGTTCTCCAATACAAGAACCAATAGGATCGACATTACTGTTTTCTGAATAAACAGCAATTTTAGTTCTATTACCAGCATCTCTAGCCACACTATAAACTAAGATAATTCCCTCATTTATCTCTGGAATCTCAAGTTCAAAAAGTCTTTTAACAAAACCATAATGTTTTCTAGAAAGTAAAATTAAAGGCCCTTTAGAATTATTTTCTACTTTCGTAATATATACTTTAATACTAGACCCCATCTTAATCGTCTCACCTGGAATAATCTCGACTTTAGGAAGTATTCCTTGAGTTCTACCTAAATCGATATAATAATTACGTACATCTTCCATCGCTACTAATCCCGTAACCATCTCATCTTGTTTATCAGCAAATTCATTATTAATAATCTCTCTTTCAGCTTCTCTAATTTTTTGAACCACAACTTGTTTAGCTGTTGAAGCTGCTACCCTACCAAAATCTTTAGGTGTAACCTCTTTTTCAATCGTCTCGCCAATTTGAATACCTGGAACCTGTTTTCTCGCATCTTCTAAAGTAATATGTATTCTATCGTCAAAATGGAATTCTTTTTCTATCTCTATTTCGTTACCATCTTCATCAGTAACTATTTCCTTCTCTAAAACTCCATCCTCTTTTTCAAACTCTTTATTAAACACAACCGTTTTATAAGAATATATCTTAATTTCTCCAGTTTCTCTATTAATATCAACCCTAACATTAGAAAGAGAGTGGTAATTTTTCTTATATGCACTAGTTAAAGCTAGTTCCATTGCATTATATATAATATCTTTATCAATTCCTTTTTCTTTTGAAATATTATCAACAGCTAATTTAAATTCTTTACTGTTCATTTTCATCACTTCCTTTCTCCTTAGAACAAATATCTAATACATAACTCTCACTAATTGGATCAGCCTCATCTAATATTGGATTAACAATGTCATTAACTTTAACACAATCTCCAACATTAATATAACCATTTTTGTCGATAACTAATCTAAGTGTATTCACATTATCTTCCTTACCATAAAAGACATCATCCAAAACATACCCAGCATCTTCAATCGCCTTTTCCAATAAACTTCTAATTTCTTCTTCCAAAAAAACACCTCCTTAAACTACATTAAAGAGTGGGTTGGCCCACTCTTTCTTGCACGTCTACAAACATTATATCATAATTTGCTTAATTTTAATACCATTTTTTCTTAAAGCTCTAACGCATTATCTTTCTTTTTTCGCCATATATATGATACAATTATTAAGGTGATAAAAAATGATAATAGAAGAAAACAAAAATTATTTAAAACAATTTTTTAAAGGTATTACAGTAGTATTCATTTATTTTTTTATAAGTATTTTTAAAGACTTACCATTTATTTTACTTAAAATAAATACTGCTGCATTGCCAAATCATATCATCATCATGTATAACTTAGCTACCGAAATATTAATGATTACTTTAATCTTCTTTATTTTTGACAAAGAAATTAAAAAGTCTTTTAAAGATTTAAAGAAAAACCACTATACCTATTTCAAACAAAACCTTAAATATTATATTATTAGTGTAATTGTAATGATGATCTGTAATATCTTAATAAGTTCATTTGGCGGAGGCATGTCTACAAACGAAACTACCATTAGAAATGAATTTACCATCTCTCCTATATATATATTTATATCAGCTGTAATACTAGCTCCTATATTAGAAGAAACTGTCTTTCGTCTAGCCTTTAGATCAATGATCAAAAATAATTTTTTATACATTACCATATCTAGTTTAATATTTGGTGGACTTCATTTAATAAGTACTCCAGTTAACGAACTATTTCCTCTTTATTTACTATCATACTGTAGCTGCGGCATTGCCTTTGCTTATATGATGACTAAAACCAATAATATTTTTGTATCTATGGGCTTTCACTTTATGCATAATGGATTAATCATCGCCATGCAGACATTCTTACTTATATTTGCTTAAAGACTTTTTAATTAAAATGTGCTAAAATTATCATAGGGTGAAACATATGAATAAAGAAAAACATTTTTCATTTTTAAAATTATTTATAACCATCATACTTTTAATTATCGTAACCTTAGCTTATGGCTTTTTAATAGAACCAACCTTAATAACCGTCAAAGAACAAAAAATCACCATTACAAACTTGCCAGATAACTTTAACGGTTTTAAAATCGTTCACATTTCTGATTTACATTATGGTAGAGTCTTTAATGAAAAAAGCTTAAAAAAATTAGTCCAAAGTATCAATGAACAAGAGCCAGACATTGTTGTTTTAACCGGTGATCTCATCGACAAAGATACTAAAATGACTAATAGTTTAGCCGAAAAAATAAGTAACCAATTAAACAAAATCGACTCTACCACCGGTAAATATGCCATCAGTGGTGAAGATGATTTAAAATTCGATGAATGGACCAATATTATTACAAATAGTGGTTTTACTAATTTAAATAATAGTTACGATACTATTTATAAAAACGGTTATGAAAGTATATTTATTGCTGGACTTAGTACCAATCAAGATAAATTAAATGTAAACGAAAAACTAAAAGCTCCTATCGAATATTTAAATTCCTTTGAAAAAAATGGTCCAATTTACAAAATACTTCTCATCCACGAACCTGATACCATAAATGACATGAGTACTAATCCCTTTGACTTAATTTTAGCCGGCCATTCTCACGGTGGACAAATAAGATTACCATTAATAGGTCCTATAATCATTCAAGAAGGGGCTAAAAAATATCACGAAAACCATTATAAAATTGAAAATTCTGATTTATACATATCTAATGGACTAGGTGTATCTGACTTTAATTTCAGATTATTTAACACCCCATCTTATAACTTATATAGATTAGTAAAAAAATAAGAGAGCTTTAACTCTCTTTTAAAAATTCTTTTATTATATTTACATGCTTTTTAACCGTTTCTGGAGACGGTCCCCCTACAACCGTTCGATCATTAACCGCTTTCTTTAAATCGATATACTCATAAACATCTTCATCAAATAAATCAGAAAATTTCTTATATTCAGATATAGTGACAGTATCTAAAGTTTTATCGTTATCAATCGCGTACGCTACAATCGAACCTGTAATTTTATAAGCTTCCCTAAAAGGAAGACCTTTCTTAACTAAATAATCAGCCGCATCAGTTGCATTTATAAAGCCTTTTTTCGCTGCTTTAAGCATATTGTCTTTTAAAAACATCGTACTTTCAAGCATTGGAATAAACGTATATAAACACATTTTTACATTATCTACTGCATCAAAAATAGCTTCCTTATCTTCCTGCATATCTTTATCATAAGCAAGAGGTAATGATTTCATCATAGTCAAAAGGGCCATTAAATCGCCATACACTCTACCACTTTTACCTCTAATTAATTCTGTAATATCAGGATTCTTTTTTTGTGGCATAATAGAAGAACCTGTCGAAAAAGCATCATCGAGCTCAATAAACTTAAACTCATGACTACTCCATAATACAAACTCTTCACTAATTCTAGACATATGCATCATAATAAGTGCTAAAGCAGAAGTAATTTCAATTGCATAATCTCTATCAGAAACACCATCTAAACTATTTAAACAAGGGCCATCAAAACCTAATAATTCACTTGTTAAATATCTATCAGTTTTATAAGTTGTCCCAGCTAACGCACAACTACCTAAAGGATTTTCATTCATTCTTTTATTCGCATCTGTCAGCCTCATTACATCTCTTTTAAACATCTCGGCATAAGCCATAAAATAGTGAGCTAAAGTAATCGGCTGAGCTCTTTGTAAATGTGTATAACCAGGCATAATTGTCTCATAGTTATCTTCGGCTTTTTTAACTAGTTCGCTTATTAACTCTTTAAGTAAACTCACAATTTCCTCTATTTCCTTACGCATATAAAGTCTTAAATCCAAAGCCACTTGATCATTTCGACTTCGAGCCGTATGAAGCCTTTTTCCAGTATTACCAATTCGTTTAGTAAGTTCACTTTCGATAAACATATGAATATCTTCAGCTTCCATATCAAACTCTAATTTGTCACTTTCCAAATCGTTCAAAATGTTTTTAAGTTCAGCGATAATCTTCTCACTTTCATCTAAATCGATGATCCCACATTTCCCAAGCATTGTCGCATGTGCGATACTACCAGTTATATCTTCCTTATATAACCTTTTATCAAAACTAATTGATGAATTAAAATCGTTAGTTCGCTTATCGATTTCTTTTTTAAATCTTCCAGCCCACATAACCATATTATAATCTTCCTTTCTTCGCCATTATTTTATTAGAAAGGCCATATATATTAACAAAACCTTGAGCATCATATTGATCATAATCTTCACCATTTTCAAAAGATGAAATATCTAGAGAATGTAAACTATTTGGACTTTCAAGTCCCATACAAATAATATTTCCTTTATATAACTTTAACTTAACCGTTCCACTAACACTTTCAGAAGCTTTATCAGAAAATGCCAAATAAGCCTCCATAAGTGGACTATAAAACTTCGCATCGTAAAGTAAATCGCCAATCTTTAAAGCAATATGTTGTTTTTCATGAAATAAATCCTTATCTAAACAAATAGATTCTAACATTTCATGAGCTTGATAAATAATAGTGCCTCCTGGAGTTTCATAAACACCGCGTGATTTCATACCAACCAATCTGTTTTCTACCATATCTAAAATACCAATACCATTTTGTCCACCAATTTCATTTAAAAATTTAATAATCTCAAGTAAACTCATTTGTTTACCATCAATACTAGTTGGTACGCCTTTAGTAAAACCAATTTCTAAAATTGTATCTTCGTCCAAAGCCTTTTGTGGAGTAACTCCCATCTCCAAAATCTCATCGTACTTTGGAGCATTTTTAGGATCTTCTAAATCCAAACCTTCATGAGATAAATGCCAAATATTTTTATCTTTAGAATAACTATGTTCCTTATTAAATTTTAAAGGAATATTATGTTTCATCGCATATTCATAAGCTTCCTCACGGCCCGTAATCTCCCAAGTTCTCCAAGGTACAATAACTTCCATATCGGGATCAAAATGTTTAATTCCCATTTCAAAACGGATTTGATCATTACCCTTACCAGTACAACCATGACATATAGCCTTCGCCCCTTCTTTATGTGCGATCTCAACTAACTTCTTTGCAATAAGTGGTCTACTAAAAGCTGTTCCAAGTAAATATTTTCCTTCATAAGTTGCTCCTGCTTTAATAAATGGAGCGATATAATCATTGGCTAGTTCATCTTGTAAATCTTCCACATATACTTTACTAGCTCCAGATGAAATTGCTTTTTCCTCAATTCCATCTAGCTCACTATCACCTTGACCAACATTAGCCGAATATGCAATAATCTCACATCCCGGATAATTTTTCTTAAGCCAAGGTATCATCACTGAAGTATCTAAACCTCCTGAATAAGCTAAAACTATTTTCATAAAAATTCCTCCTTTAATGCAAAAAAAACATCTCTAAAAAATAGAGACGTTTCGAAACGCGGTACCACCCTACTTGCCAGTATAACTAGCCACCTCATATTTATAACGGAATTACCCGAACTAATATACTTTGTAAAATCACATTTCCAAAAGTTACTCACAAGTTCTTTTCAATTATCACCTATCTCTTTGGCTCCCATCAACCCAAATTCGCTTTAGACGGTTTATAATTTACTCCTCTTGGTCCTCGTTTTCATTTGCGATATAACGACTTTATCACATCATTTTTCATTTGTCAAGCCCCATTTTTCATTTAATTTATCTAAAACTATTTTTGATGTTACTATTCACAGCCTAACTAAATAATGACACCGATAAATAGCAAATATTCTGCTATTTATATTCGCATGCAGCTTTAACATTTCACTTAAAACAAAAAAAGTAGAGATTAATCTACTTGTCGGTGTTTAAAGCATTTATTTCTTTTTCTGATAATCCTGTTGCTTTAGCTATATCAGAAATGTTTATTTGTAATTTTAATAAATTTTTAGCTATTTCGTTTTTTTCTTGACTAATTCCAAGTTTTAATCCTTCTGATTTTGCAGCATTAATCAAAGTATTTTGTGTTTTTCTTGCCTCTTCCTCAGCTGATAAAAATTCAGTAAATTCTATATCATCATTTAATCTTTTAAGCTCTTCACTAAATTTTTT
>CALVWP010000025.1 GCA_944367495.1 uncultured Bacilli bacterium | reverse complement strand
ATACTCATCCCCAAGATCTAAACACCAAGTGTTTAGATAATGTTTCAGAAAAAATGGAAGAAATAAAAAAAGAGAAAGAAAAAGTTAAGTAAGGTTATATTAAGTTATAACTTTATTTAGCAAGAGGAATTTATTTTAAAAGAAGTTATTTAATAAACGTTAGTGAGGTATATGTTTATGGGAAAATTAATGAAAAATTTAAAGTTTGCTTGGAAATATGTTAAAGGTCAAAAAGGTAAAATTATATTACTTGCTATAGTTGGTATATTTTTGGCAGTTATTGGGGTTGTTTTACCTATTTTAAGTGCTAGGCTAATTGTACATTTAACTTCGAATGAACTTCTTCAGCTTTTATATATTGCTTTTGTAGTTTTTGCTGTAGAAATACTAAAAAATATTATGAAATGTTTTAGTGATTATTTATTAAATATTGTTTATAGAGAAACTTTTAATAATATTCAAATATCACTTGGAAAAGAAATGTTAAAACTAAAAAATAAAACTTTAGATAGTAATTCATCAGGTTTTTTTATTCAAAGATTAATGGGTGATACTAGTAAACTTTCTTCTATATTTGATATAATTAATTTAAATTTGACCGAGATTATTAGTAGTATTGGTATTTTAATTGCAGTTTTAATTATAAACTTTTGGATTTTTCTTTATATGCTTATAACTGTAGTTTTATTATTTGTTCTTACTAATATGCAATGGAAATCATTTTATAAGTTTGATAAAATGTTTAGAGGTGAAGAAGATAATGTTTCTGGTTTTACAGGAGAAGTTGTTAGAGGGGCTAGAGATATAAAAATGCTTCATGCTGAAAATAGTTTTATTAATGTGATGAATAGTAAAATTAAAAAATTAAATCAAACCAGATATAAAATGCTTTCTATAAATAGACAATATAATTTAATTAATGATAGTGTTATAGATTTAAGTAATTTGTTACTTATTATAATTTTTATTTATTTTATAACGAATAATTTTATTACAATTCCAATGGCTATAGTAATATATAATTATTCTTTAAAAAATGTTACCATAGTTTATGTTATAAATGATTTACTCAATTGCATTCAAAACTTTAATCTTTCGGCTGAAAGAATAATTGATATTCTTGATAATAATAAGTTTGAAAAAGAAGAATTTGGTAATGTTCATTTGGATAAAGTTAATGGTAATTTTGAATTTAGAAATGTTAATTTTAGCTATGGAGATAATAAGGTTTTAAGTGATTTATCTTTTAAAGTAAATGCGAATAGTACAGTTGCTTTTGTGGGTAAAAGTGGAGCTGGTAAAAGTACGATATTTAATTTAATTGATAAAATGTATGATGTTGATAGTGGTGAGATATTAATTGATGGGGTTAATATAAATGAATTAGATAAAGATAGTATTAGAGATAATATTACGGTTATTAATCAAAATCCATATATATTTAATTTGAGTATTAAAGATAATTTAAAATTAGTTAAAGAAGATTTGACTGATGAAGAAATGATAAAGGCTTTAAAAATGGCTTGTTTAGATGATTTTATAAATACTCTTCCTGATAAGTATGATACCATTGTTGGCGAAGGCGGTATTACTTTATCAGGGGGTCAAAAGCAAAGACTAGCAATAGCTAGGGCTTTAATTCAAAAAACAGAGATAATTTTATTTGATGAAGCAACTAGTGCATTAGATAATGAAACACAAAAAGAAATACAAAAGGCTATTGCTAATTTGCAAGGAGAATATACTATTTTAATAATTGCTCATAGGTTATCAACAATTATTGATAGTGATAGAATTTTATTTTTAAATGATGGGCATATAGAGGCAGAAGGTACGCATGAATATCTTTTAGAAAATTGCCTTAATTATAAATATTTATACGAAACAGAATTAAAAACAAATACTAATGAATAGGGAAAATATATGGAAAATTACACGTGGAATTTTAAAGAAATAAAAGAAAAATTAAAATATGCTAAAGAAAGATTAAAAAGAGAAACTGACACTAAAGAAAGAGAAATACTTATGCATAGTTTACTTACGTATGTTAATCTTCTACATAGTAATGATACGATAAATTATTTGATAAATTAACAAAAGGGAAGTTTAGCTTAATTAAAGATAGAAAATATCAAGCGCTCAATGACATTGTTTTTGACTTCAAAGATTATGTTTATGATGATGACTTTTTGTTAGATTTATCTAAAAATGTAAAAGATAGTTCTTTTGAAAATGAAGCAGAACCATTAAAAGAGATAAATTTATCTAAAGAAGAATTAATAGAAATTTCTAGAGGATTTTATAAATGGCTTGGAGATAAAGAATTATATGAGTATGCAAATGAAATGTTAGATAGTAAAGATCATTTGCAATTTAAAAATACCAAATACAGAATAAATGATTTTGGAGAAATTAGTGGAATTACATATTCGGATGCATTATTTCATGAAGTATATATTGGTATGAATAGAGAATATACATTGTTTGATGCACAAGCATTAAATCATGAGGTTATGCATTCTATTGATTTTAAAATGAATCAGAAATTACCAAGTAATAGTTATTATGGTTTTCATGAAGTACCAACTTATACGATTGATTATTTGTTTTTTGATTATTTAGAAAAAATGGGTTATGATTTAACTGAAGTTAACAAATTAAAATTTAAAAAAATAGAGTATATTAAAGGTTTAGCGTCTTATTCTCTTTTAAAATTACAATTATCTAGTTTTAATAAATTTGATTTTAAAGATTTTTCAAATGAAAGGTTAAAGCAAGGTATGAATAGCTTTGTTAGAAAAAATTTGTTGGAAGTATATTCAGAATTGCTTGCTAATATATTATATAAACAGATAAAAGATAATAAAAAATATGGAATTGATAATCTCAAGAGATTTATATATACTAATTTACCTATTAATGAAATGCCAGATTTTTCTTTTATAAATATGTCTAAACAAGATTTATTAAACGTTAGTCAAAATATTGGAAGTGAATTTTTAAATAGTAAAGTTTCAAAAAAATAATTTATTTTGATGAGATGTTTTTTTGAACAAATGTTCGCAAAAGTGTTGACAATTTATTTTATATATTATAAAATGTGATTGTAGGAGCAAAGGAGGAAAAATAATGGCAAAATCAACTAGTGATGTTGATCAAAATTTAAAACAGGTTTTAGCTGATATTGAAAAACAATTTGGAAAAGGTTCGTTAATGCGTTTAGGGGATACTGAACGAAGAGAGATAGATGTTATATCTAGTGGAAGTATAGCTCTTGATGTGGCTTTAGGTATCGGAGGATATCCAAAGGGACGAATAATTGAAATTTTTGGCCCAGAATCTAGCGGTAAAACAACTTTTGCTTTGCACGCGATTGCAGAGGCTCAAAAAATTGGTGGTAAAGTAGCTTTTATAGATGCGGAAAATTCTCTTGATCCTCAATATGCGGCTAAGCTTGGAGTTGATATAAATGAGCTTTTACTTTCACAGCCAGATAATGGTGAACAAGCTTTAGAGATTACTGAGGCATTAGTACGTAGTGGGGCTATAAGTGTGATTGTTATTGATTCGGTAGCTGCTTTGGTACCTAAAGCTGAAATTGAAGGTGAAATGGGCGATTCTCAAGTTGGACTTCAAGCTAGACTTATGAGTAAAGCTTTAAGAAAATTAGCCAGTGTTATTAATAAGACTAATACAATTGCTATTTTTATTAATCAACTTAGAGAAAAAGTTGGAGTTGTTTATGGTAGTCCAGAAGTAACACCTGGTGGCCGTGCTTTAAAGTTTTATTCTTCAATTAGACTTGATATTAGAAAAAGTGATCCAATTAAATTAGGCACTGAAATTGTTGGAAATAAAGTTAAAGTAAAGGTTGTTAAAAATAAAATGGCTCCACCTTTTAAAACTTGTGAAGTTGATATTATGTATGGAACAGGTATATCACATGAAGGTGAGCTTATTGATTTAGGTGTACAAGCCGATATACTTCAAAAATCTGGTGCTTGGTATTCTTATAACGGTGAAAAAATAGGTCAAGGTAAAGAAAATACTAAGGATTATTTAAAAGCCAATCCAAAAATAGAAGAGGAAATTAATAAAAAGGTAAGAGAGTATTATAAAATGAAATAAACTGATGAGCCTAAAAACTTATCAGTTTTATTTTGTTAATTTAAATTTGAAGTGCAACAAACACTCATTGAAAAAGACATATGAATAATCTATAATATCTATTCGCAACAAACAGAAAGGAAAATTCATATGTCTACAAAAAATAATACACTAAAAAGAA
>CALVWP010000024.1 GCA_944367495.1 uncultured Bacilli bacterium | reverse complement strand
AGAAAATTTCTGAAATCCAATAGCTACCAACACAATAGAAACTGCCGATAAAACAATAGCCAAAATCATAATATTATGATTTTTCTTTACGGTTTTTTGATTACCAGAAGAATTTACTTCTGTACCGAAACGAGGACATTTTTTATCCTCTTCTTTTAAGTCATAGCCACATTCACTACACTTCATTATATACCTCCTATACTAATTTTATTATAATCGATAATAACTATGAATACAAGACACAAAAGAAAAAGTTAAGATTTAGTATGATTAATTTGTGATAATGTCTTAAGTGTTAACTTGCGAAAATGTCATAGTAGTAATATTATATGTCACCGAGGTGACATGAATGAGAAAGGTAGAATTAAGAATGAATGAACAATTTAGATATGAAACAATTAAAGAATTAGTCGAGCACAAAGGAATTAAAATCAGAGCTTGTAAAAAGCTCGGTATATCAGTAAGGCAAGTCAATCGCCTAATCATCATTTAGAAGAAAAGAAAATTAATCTAGCTATGAGTGAAGAAACAATACAATCAGCTATTGATCATGAAATTGCTTTAGAAGATTCTCACCCTAGAGGTGAAAAACCAAAGTTCTTTGGAGAGGTCATTGAACAAGACGGATCTATTCATCTATGGTTTGGTGGTATTAAAACCTGTTTACATTTAGCTATCGATAAAGCCACTTCTACTATTGTTGGAGCTTGGTTTGATAAAGAAGAAACACTAAATGGTTATTACCATGTTTTATTTCAAATATTAATAAATTATGGTATTCCATATAGCTTCTTAACTGACAATAGAACAGTGTTTAATTATATGCTTTTAAACCCAGATAAAAGGACTAGCGAAAAAGATGTTTTAACTCAATATGGTTATGCTTGTAAGCAACTGGGAATTGATTTAAAAACAACTTCTGTCTCACAAGCTAAAGGATTAATGGAGCGAACTAATGGTACTTTTCAAGGTAGACTAGTTAATGAATTAAAGCTTAATGGTATAACAACTATGGAAGAAGCAAATAAATATTTAACTGAAGTTTTTGTACCTAAATTTAATAGTAAATTTGCCATGAATTACAAAAAGTTTCCATCAGTTTTTGAAGTATCACCAAGTAAAGAAAAAATCAATTATACACTAGCTATTTTAACTCCTAGAAAGATTAATAATGGCAACTCTATCAAATATAAAAACAAATACTACCAACCATATTTGAATGGTGAATTAAAGTGTTTTATGCCAAAAACTGAATGTTTAGTTATTAATGCTTTTGATGGTGATTTATTAGTTACCATTGATGATAAGATTTATGAGTTAAAAGAACTTAGTAGAAATGAAAGATTTTCTAAAAACTTTGAACAGGTACCTGTTCAAAGAGAAAGAAAAAAATAAATTCCATCTATGAATCATCCATGGAGGTTATCTGCTTTTAAAAATCAAATACAAAAAGCACACACTAGCCATGTGTATGCTTAAATCACGGAATTTTTTCCCGTTAATGTTTAATTTTTTTCGGGACATTTTCCCAAGTTATTGACATCTTTTTTTTCATATTCTCACCTTTATTTATCTAAATAATAAGCATAATATTCATCGTAAGTCAAACCACTATCATATACTTTTTTTGCTAGTTCCTTACCTAAATATCTATAGTGCCATGCTTCATAATTATAACCTGTAATATTTTCTTTACCTTTTGGGTATCTTAAAATAAAACCGTATTTATAACTATTTTCACTTAACCATTTAAACTCCTCGGTATTTTCAAAAGTTGTCATGTTAGAGCCCGGTGAAAAAATATCAACCGAAAGTCCTGTTTGGTGTTCAGAAAAGTCCGGTCTCGCTGCATAAGTATCGGCATATTCTTTACCACGATTTAGTTCGTAGTCGTCATATATTTCTTTTTGTTCCTCATAAGTTCTATAAGATGAATTAACAATTAAAGTTAATCCTTCCTCCTTAGCGCTATTAAACATAGACTTATATGCATCATATACCTCTTTTCTAATTTTATTATCAGGGTATGAATACCAATTACTCATTTCCACAATATCGTCAGGCGCATATTTGTCTGGTAAAGAAGTATACTTATTAACTAAAATAGCATAACCTTTGTCCATGTCGGTTTTTTTTGTATGCGTATAAGGTTCATTATTTGCCCCAACATTAACCAAAGATACAACTAATCCATAATCAACCTTTTTATCACCATACTCTTTATCTATGTACTTGATATATTCTTTAAAATTTTTCCATATAAAATATTTTTCTTTAACTAATGGAATAAAATCATCTTCATAATCATTTTCCACCGCATAATTTATATATTTTTTATCAAATGTTAAAATATCTTTAATTTCATCTTCTTTATAACCTTTTTCACTAAGTTTATACTCTATGCTATTATAGTGATTATATAAATTTATGCCTATAATCAATAATATTATGATTAAAATGATTATAAATAATACAATAATAGGTGTTTTTTTAATCTTTCTTTTTTTATAATACATATTATCACCAACTTAATTATAACATCTTTCGTTAATTAATACTATCAATTTTCTTTACACTTTGTCAAAAAATGCAAGTCTTTGGAGAATGTGACTTAAAATAACCTTGCAAAGTAACATTTAGGTAAGATAAGATAATAAACAAAGAAAATGTTTTATATAAAATTGTAAATTTACATTATATTTACAAAAAATTTTATCTATACAAAAACCAAAATAAATGATATAATTTTTATATACATTAATAGAGGGTGGTTAGATTGAAATATTTAGGTCTAGATTTAGGAACGAGGACTCTTGGCATTTCTATATCAGATATCACCAAAACCATTGCTACAGCTTATGGAACAATTCATTTTCATGATGATGATTATGATAATGCCATAAAAAAACTATCAGCTATTATGGAAAAAGAGCCTATTGAAAAATTTGTTTTAGGTTTTCCTAAAAATATGAATGGAACAGTAGGCCCAAGGGCTTTAGAAACTTTAAAATTTAAAGAAAAGTTAGAAAAAACCTTTAACATTCCCGTTGAGATGCAAGATGAAAGGTTATCGACAAAAGAAGCCAGTAGTTATATGATTGCAGCCGATTTATCGCGAAAGAAACGCAAACAAAAAATCGATAGTTTAGCTGCCAATATCATTTTACAAACATATTTAGATAAAAGAAAGGACTGAAAAATATGCAAGAAAATGAATCATTCAAATTTAAAGCAATTGATGAAGAGGGAAGACAATTAGATTGTGAAGCTCTATTCTTATTTGAATCTCCAGAAACCAAAAAAAATTACATTGTTTATACTGATCATTCTATTGATAACGCAGGGAATACCAAAGTATATGCCTCAATTTATGATCCAAAAGATTTAAAATCAGATGAAGATAATGAATTCGCTGCTTTACCTTTAAAACCAATTGAAACAGAAAAAGAATGGAAAATCATTGAAACTATCTTAAATGAAATGCAATCACAAATCGAATCTGCTAGCGCAAATCCCGAAACTTCTCAAGCCGAGTAGGTTTTTACCTTGAAAAAAGTTCGTAAATTTAAAGTAGGTAAATTCTTACTCTTTTTATTGCTACTCATCATTATTTTATTTTTAATTATATTAGGAATATATAAATATCAAACTAGTCCAGTAAGTTCAAATACTGACTCAAAAACAATTACTGTTGATGAGGGCGATAACTATTTTTCGGTTGCTAGTAAACTAAAAGAGCAAAATTTAATTCGCTCAGAAACTTTTTATAAAATTTATTTGAGATTTGCGAAACCAAATACTTTAATAAGTGGCGATTATGAATTAAACGAAGCCATGAGTGTACCAGAAATCGTTAAGGTTTTAAGCGATAAAAACAGCCGTAACAGTACTATTAAAATAACTTTCAGAGAAGGTTCAAACATTAGTCAAATGGCAAAAATTGTCGAAGAAAAAACCGATATAAAAGCAGACGAATTTATTAGCCAGCTGGCCGACAAAACATATCTAGATGAATTAAAACAAACTTATTGGTTCATTCAAGATGATATATATAATAGCGAAATTTATTACCCACTAGAGGGCTATTTATTCCCAGATACCTATCATTTTGAAAAAAGTGAATTAAATATTGATGATATTGTAAGAAAAATATTAGATAACACAGAAAATAAACTAGAGCCATATAAAGATCAATTACAAAATGGAAATTATACGGTCCATCAAATATTAACTATGGCTTCTATTGTTGAATTAGAAGCTGTATCAGATGAAGATAGAGCCATGGTTGCCGGCGTTTTATATAATAGATTAAATGACGGTTGGTCATTAGGCTGTGATGTCACAACATATTATGCCGCCAAAAAATCGATGACTGAAAGATTAACTCAAAGTGATTTGACCGCTTGTAATGGTTATAATACTAGATGTACTTCAATGATTGGCCTTCCAGTTGGACCAATTGATAACCCAAGTATCAGCTCCATCAAAGCAGCCTTAAACCCAAAAGAAAATAACTACTATTATTTTGTTGCTGATACCAATAAAAAAGTTTATTTTACAAAAAATGCTCAAGAACACGATAGAATAATTGCTAAATTAAAAGATGAGGGTGTATGGGCAGCTTAGAAGAATATGCAAAAAAACATAACGTTCCTATCATCCAAAAAGAAGGCTTAAATTTTCTTTTAAAATTTATTAAGCAAAATAACATAAAAAACATTTTAGAAATTGGTACAGCCATAGGCTATTCCGCCATTAACATGGCTTTAGTTTCTAACGATATTCAAATAACAACTATTGAAAGAGACCCGCACATGTATCAAGAAGCTATAAAAAATATAAAAAAATTTAATTTAGGAAATAGAATCAATGTTGTTTTCGGTGATGCTTTAAAGACACAAATTGAAGGTAAATATGATTTGATATTTATTGATGCCGCTAAAGCGCAGTATATTAATTTTTTTGAAAAATATAAAATAAACTTATCATCAAATGGTGCCATTATTACTGATAATCTAAATTTTCATGGGCTAACTAATCACCCAGAAGAAATTCATAGCAAAAATTTAAAAGCTTTAGTAAGAAAAATAAATAACTATAAAGAATTTTTAAAAACCAATCTTGATTTCACCACCGAATTTTATCAAATAGGTGATGGCATTGCTGTAACAAAGCATAATATTAGAAAAGGGGTATAAAATATGAAAGAAAGCGTAAATATAAAAAAAATTAAGGCTAAAGCGCAAGAAAGTTTAAAAGGAAAATACACTGATATTGTTATTGCACTAATAATTTATGGAATATTACAGGCTATGTGCATTGCCACGGCTACTTTAATTAAAGCACCAGCCATGAATATATTTTTAAATTTGATTATTACTAGTTTGTTTTATATGGGATTAATGCAAATGTATATAAAAATAGCGCGTAATAAGAAAACCAAATTTAACGAATTATTTCAAAGAACAGATTTATTCTTTAAATCTGCAGCTATTACAATTGTTTTTATAGCAATTAATGCCATCTGTGCTTTATTAGAATTTACCGCAATTAATTCACTTATTGTCTTTATAGATTATCAAACAGATTTAAATATCGCTTTATCGTCTTTTATGATTGTTGTTGGTATTGTCTTAAGCGCAGCTATAGCTGTATTTTGGCTAATTTTAATGCTATGTCTTTCTCAAAGTTACTTCATCTTATATGACTATAATGATATGCCACTTGGTGACATATTTCGAAATAGTATGGACATGATGGAAGGCCATAAAACTGATTTCCTTATTTTATGTTTTAGTTTTATCGGTTGGGTCTTTCTTGGCATATTTACTTTAGGAATTTTGTATTTATGGTTAATTCCATATGTATGGGCCTCTATGGTTAATTTCTATGATAAAATAAAAAACGATGTTAAAATAATTGAAGATTAAGTCAGTCCTTGACTTTTTTTCTTATCAAAATTGGTCAAATTATTATTTTTTTGCTATAATTAGCCATTGAGGTGAAAATATGAGTAAAGTTGCTGCAATAATTAATAATGTTTTACAAGCTAAAGAACTCTTAAACTACACTGATGCTTATCTTATGCCTTTGAAAGATTTAAGTATAAATTATTTAAATACTTTTTCTAAAAACGAGATTAAAGAAGTTCAGGGCTTGGGTAAAGAAGTATTTGTTATTATAAATAAAAATATTCATAATAGTGAATTAAATAATCTCGAAAAAATATTAAAAGAAATTGATGGTTATAATTTAAACGGCATTATGTTTTATGATATTGCTTTAGTTAATTTAAAAACAAAGCTAAACTTAAAAACACCATTAGTATGGCATCAAGAACATCTAACTACTAACTATGGAACAGTCAATTATTGGTATAACAAAGGAGTAGAATATACTTACCTTTCTTCAGAATTAACCAAAAGAGAAATAAAAGAAATTCGTCAAAATACTAAAGCGAAATTATTTATAAATATTTTTGGTTATATTCCAATATTTACCTCAAAACGTCATTTAGTTAATAATTATTTAGAAACGTTTAATTTAAAAAGTAAAGGGCAAAACTCCATCAAAAAAGAGGGAAAAACATACATAATCAACGATTTTCCATTTGGAACTACTGTTTATTCACAGTATATTTTAAATATTACAAATGTAGATTTTCCAACCATCGATTATTTAGTATTTAATAGTAATTTTATTAATCCTAAAGATTTTAAAGAAATCTTAAAGGATTTCAAAGCAAAAAAAGATAATAAATTTCCAAAAGAAAGTGGTTTCTTATATCAAGAGACGATATATAAGGTGAAGTAATATGAAAAAACCAGAATTATTAGCTCCAGCTGGAGATTTAGAAAGATTAAAAATTGCATTGTTATATGGTGCGGATGCAGTATACATAGGCGGTGCTTTCAACCTAAGAGCTAATGCCGATAATTTTAATTTAAATGAAATTAAAGAAGGTGTAGAATATGCTCATAAATTAGGTAAAAAAGTGTACGTCACCGTCAATATTGCTATGCATAATAAAGAATATGAAAAAATCCAAAATTATTTATTAGAATTAGATAAAATAAATGTTGATGCAATTATAATTAGTGATCCTGCTATCATTCCTTTAGCTAGTCGCACTAATTTAGATATTCATCTTTCCACCCAAGCCTCAACATTAAACAAAGAAGCTATAGAATTTTGGAAAAACGAAGGAGTAAGTAGAATAGTTTTAGCTAGAGAATGCACTAAAGAAGACATAATAGATATAAAAGAAAATATAGATATAGAATTAGAAGTTTTTATACATGGAGCTATGTGTGCTTCTTATAGTGGTAGATGTGTTCTTTCAAATTTCTTAACTAATCGAGATTCCAATAGAGGAGGATGCAGTCAAATATGTAGGTGGGATTTTGATCTATATGATGAAAATGCTCATTTAAAAGGTGAAAAACCATTTACTTTTTGTACAAAAGATTTATCGTTAGCTAAATATATACCAGATTTAATAGAAATGAATGTTGATAGTTTAAAAATAGAAGGTCGAATGAGATCTATATACTATATCGCCACAGTTGTCAAAGTTTACCGAAAATTAATAGATAATTATTGTAACAATCCTAAAAATTATGAATATAATTTAAAGTATGAAGATATACTAAGAAAGGTAGCCAATCGAGATTCTATCACCCAGTTTTTTGATGGAAATTATGGAAAAAATGTTCAATATTATAATGGAAGACAAGAGGTTACCAATCAGGACTTTTTAGGACTAATATTAAAGTATGACGAAAAAACCAAACTTGCCAAAGTGCAGCAGCGAAATTATTTCAAATTAAAAGATAAAGTAGAAGTTTTTGGCCCAGATAAAGACTTTTCGTTTATTATCGAAGAAATATATGATGAAGAAAAAAAACCAATTGAAATAGTAAGGCATCCCAAGCAAATAGTATATCTCAAAATGCCCGAAAAAGTAAGTGTAAATGACATGATAAAAACATGTTGACAAAGCCTAAAATATGTAGTAATATTTTATGGAGTAAATAGAGCGTGAGGTGAAAAACAATGACAAATACAGATGAAGTTTACGTAACTGAACAAGGTTTAGAAGACATGAAAAAAGAATTAGAATATCTTAAAATGGAAAAAAGACCAGCAGTTATTGAGGCTTTAAAAGAAGCAAGAGCCTTAGGCGATTTAAGCGAAAATGCCGAATACGATGCAGCCAGAAACGAACAATCAGAAACAGAAAATCGTATTGCTACATTAGAAAAACAAATTGAAAAAGCAATCGTTATTAAAAACGTTAAAACCGATAAAGTTTCAGTTGGTAATACTGTTGAATTAGAATATGTTGGTGAAGATGATAAAGATACATATACTATCGTTGGTATCAAAGAAGCAGATCCTTTCACTAATAAAATTTCTAATGAATCACCAATTGCGAAAGCAATCATGGGAGCTAAAGTTGGCGATATTGCTACTGTTGCTAGCCCAAATGGTGAATATCAAGTAAAAATATTAGCTATTAATTAAGGCTTTATAAAAACATAAGGCCTTTTTTTGTTAAATTATTCACTTGTATAACTAACAGTTATATTGTATGATTTAAATGGGAAACACATTAAGTTTAATGCTTGCCTCCGAAATAAGACGGTGAAATGACTAAAAAAGATTTTTAAATCTTAGCTTTACTCATTATCGTCCTTCTACTTATGATTTTATTATTTAAATAATGAATTATATATACAATATAATATAAAATTAAATTAAAAGTAAGTTATGTATAAAACACACAAATCATTTTGCTTGACTTCTTTACATATTCCCTTTACAATATACTTAGGGAAAAAATCCCATATGGAGGTAAAATATGATGAATAATATTGTTTTCTCCATATTGCTAGTCTTAATTGGTCTTTTTGTCGGTATTATCTTTATGATAATTTTCAATTCTATTAAATTAATGAATGCTTCAAAAAAAGTACAAAATTTAATTGATAATGCAAAAAAAGAAGCAGATAAATTAAAAAGAGATAGCATTTTAGAAGCTAAAGAAGAAAATCATAGATTAAAAAATGAATTAGAAAAAGAAACAAAAGAAAAAAAACAAGAAATTAAAGACTCCGAAGAACGTCTTTTGGCTAGAGAAGAGAGTATGGATCGCCGTGACCAGACTCTGCAAAATCGTGAACAAATGCTAGAAGACAAAGAAAATAATTTAATACTTATGCAAAAAGAGCTACAAGAAAAGCAAGTGGAGTTAGAAGAAACAAAAGAAAAACAATTAAAACAACTAGAAAAAATAGCTGGCTATACCAAAAAGCAAGCTAGAGAACAAATTATGAAAAAAGTCGAAGAAATGATGAATTTAGAAATAGCTTCATATATTAAAGACCGTGAAGCTGAAGCTAAACTGCAAGCTGATAAAAATTCAAAAGAAATGTTAGTTGGAGCTATGCAAAGATATGCCGCTGATATAGCTGGCGAGCAAACTGTTACAGTTGTTAATTTACCAAATGATGAAATGAAAGGTCGAATTATCGGAAGAGAAGGGCGAAATATTAGGACTATTGAAGCTGTAACAGGAGTTGATTTAATTATCGACGATACTCCAGAAGCTTTAGTTTTATCTAGCTTCGACCCATACCGAAGAGAAATAGCTAGATTAACTTTAGAAACTTTAATTAAAGATGGACGTATTCATCCTAGCCGCATTGAGGAAGTATATGATAAAACTTTAAAAGAAATGAAAGCCAATTTAATTGAGATTGGGAATAATGCCTTATTTGAATTAGGTATTACGAAAATGGAACCAGAACTAGTTGAAACTATTGGGAAATTGCAATATAGAACTAGTTACGGTCAAAATGCTTTAAAGCATTCTATTGAAGTAGCTAATTTATCAGGACTTTTAGCTGGAGAATTAGGAGAAAATGTTAATTTAGCTAAAAGAGCTGGGTTACTTCATGACATTGGTAAAGCCATTGATCATGAAGTAGAAGGTAGTCATGTTGAAATTGGTGCCAATTTAGCAAAAAAATATGGTGAAAACGAAATAGTAATCAATGCTATCGAGTCACATCATGGTGATAAGGAGGCTAATAGTGTTATAAGTACGGTAGTAGCTATAGCTGATGCCATTTCAGCTTCACGTCCAGGTGCGCGTAACGACTCTTTAGAAAACTATATCAAAAGATTAAATGAATTAGAACAAATAGGTAATGATACAGAAGGTGTTGAAAAAACTTTTGCTGTCCAAGCAGGTAGAGAACTTCGAGTAATCGTTAAGCCAGAAGAAATAGACGATCTAGAAAGTTATAAAATTGCTAGAGAAATTAAAAATAAAATTGAAGAAAATTTACAATATCCTGGTACCATTAAAGTTGTCGTCATAAGAGAAACAAGAGTTACTGAAGAAGCTAAGTAAGCTTCTTTTTCTTTACACATTTTAAAAAATATAGGAATCTTTGAAGAAAATTACCTAAATAGTAGGATTTTCACTAGAGGTAACATTACTTCCAGATTTTATTCCAACATAAAAAACAATCAAAGCTGCGATAAAATTAAATATACTCGCATACACTTGTAAATCAGCATATTCATCTTTTAAATTATATTTTTCCTTAACATTTTTATCTTTGATATTAATATATATAAATGCTAAAGCAACAATAACTAAAATAGCTCTATTAAAAACCATAATATCTAAACTTTCTTTTCCATTATATATTGGTGCTTTTCCTTCAAGCTTCAATAAAAAATCATAAGATAAAGTTATTGATATAATTGTTGTAAAGGCTAATATTGCCGATAAAACGATTTGAAGTTTTATGAGCTCAGCCTCCTCCAAATTATAATTAGTCATTCATTTTCCCTTAAGTTTTTAAGTTCTAAAAGCTCACTGACAGTTACAAATTTATAACCTTGTTTTTTTAAATTAGAAATAATATCATTCAAAGCATTTAAAGAATATTCATGATTATCATGCATTAAAATAATACTTCCACTTTTTACATTGGGTAAAACGTTTTGTAAAATTTTACTTTTAGTTTTAACCTGCCAGTCTCTAGAATCTACATCCCATAAAACAAACTTTAAATCAGTATAACTTTTAAGTAAATCAGTATAACCACCATATGTTGGTCTAAATAGTAATGGTGTAAAACCAGTTGCTTTTTTTATGGCATCTTGTGTTTTATTTATTTCTTCTTCAAATTGCTTTTTAGATAGTCTGGTTAATAATTTGTGATCATAAGAATGATTGCCGATTTCGCTACCCTCGTTAATCATCCTCTTTAATACATCTCGGTAAAAATCCACTTTGTTACCGATCAAAAAGAAAGTTCCACAAGCATCATATTTTTTTAAAACATCTAAAATCTTTTCAGTATATTTACTAGGGCCATCGTCAAAAGTAAGAGCTACCACTTTATCGTCTAAAGAAATATTTCTTTTTTTAATAGACAAATAAGTATCATTTTCTTCAAATTCATCAATATTAATTAATAATTTTAAACTATCAAGTGGAATATCTAAATAAATAAGTTCTTCATATTTACTTTTAATTTCAGTCGGATTAAAGTATAATGTCAAATTATCGTCATCGATAGTAAAATAATCATAGCTAATATTACTCAAATATTCCATATCAGCATCTTGATATTTTTCCAAAAGTTCTTTTTTAATTTCATAATCGAAGCCTTCTAAATCACCCACTAAATCTTCCATAGTTAAAAACTTGTCATTATTTTTGTTATAAGTAAAAGTCTTAATTTTATTAATAGTTTTATCGGTTATAATTTCTGTTTTTATACTGACATTTACTATTTCACTATTTATCTCTTTATACGTATAAGAAATATTTAACTCTGGTTTAATAGTTGATTTCATTTTTTTAAAATTATAATAAGTTTGATTAACATACGCACTAATTTTATCATCTAAAATATTTATATTTGTAACTGGGTAATTAATTGACACCAAAGCTTTGTCAGAACTTATATAACTTTCCACGTTTTTTTCACCTTCACACCCACAAAGTAACAATATAACAATTCCTATTAAAAACAATTTTTTCATTAAAATCACCCTTAAAAAAGTATATGAAAAAGCGAAAAAAATATGTCTAAAAAGCGAACATTTTACCTTTAAGCATTTAAAACACAGAAAAAAGTAATTTAAAGCAAAAAAAGATAAAGTTAAAAATACAAAAAACACAAAAACTTCTTTTTCTATAAAAAATATTTTTTGAACATTTGGTCAAAACCTTTATAAAATAAAGTCAAATCGGCATTTTAATAAAAAACAAAAAATGTAAAAAATACAAAAAGTTCAAAATGTAAAATTTTACATTTTCACAAAAATTAGAATTTATTGAAAAACAAAGGGTTATAAAAAATTTGAAAAAAAAGTCTAAAAAAACGAACATTTTCTATTGACTAGTATCTTATAGCGGTATATAATCAACTTAGAAAATATGGGAGGTACTTATGACAATTGAAGAAGAAAAATTAGATTATTTAACTGTTATTAAACGTAGTGGTAAAAAAGTGGCTTGGAATGGCACAAAAATTGCATTAGCCATAAAAAAAGCTTTTGATAGCTTAGAGAAAGATGAAGAAAATCATTACTCTGAAAAAGATGTCAACAAAGTTTATAATGCTGTCATTAAGCATATTGAAAAAGACTATAAAAATGAAGAAAAAATTAAAATAGAATCTATTCAAGACATCATTGAAGCAGAACTACAAAAACAAGGTTATCCAAACGTTTATCAAGCATTTGCTGATTACCGCGAAAGAAGAAACATCTCAAGGCAAATCTTCTTTGGCGAAAAGAAACAACACAAATTTTTAAAAGCTTTAGAAAGTTTAGGCTTAAAATCAGCTTCTGAAGTTAATGATAAAAGAGAAAATGCGAATGTTGACGGAGATACCGCTATGGGAACTATGCTTCAGTATGGATCAACCGTTTCTAAAGAATTTGCCAAAGCATATTTAATGAAACCTAAATTTGCTGAAGCTCATGACGGTGGAGACATTCATATTCACGATATGGATTTCTTACCTATGGGAACTACCACATGTTGCCAAATAGATTTAAATAAATTATTTAAAAATGGCTTTTCTACTGGACATGGTTATTTGCGAGAACCAAAAGACATTATAAGTTATACCGCATTAGCAGCTATTGCTATACAAGCAAATCAAAACGACCAGCACGGCGGTCAGGCTATACCAGCTTTCGATTACTATATGGCTCCAGGTGTCCTAGCTACTTTCAAAAAACAATTAAAACAAGCCATATATGATTACTTAGATTTAACTGATTTAGAATATTACATAAATATGGAAAGAATTGCCAAAGAAATTGATAAAATAAAAACAATTAATATTAATTTAAATATGTTTGATCCATTCACTAAAGGTTCAAAACAAGTAGAAAGATTATTCAAAAAAGCTTATGAGAAAGCTTATGAAAAAACAGATAGACAAACATATCAAGCTATGGAAGCATTTATTCACAATTTAAACACCATGCATTCAAGAGCTGGTGCACAAGTACCTTTTTCATCAATTAATTTTGGTACAGACACCTCACCAGAAGGACGAATGGTAATGAAAAATTATTTGTTGGCTACCGATGCAGGTTTAGGAAATCACGAAACACCAATATTTCCAATATCAATATTTAAAGTAAAAGAAGGTGTTAATTTTAATAAAGAAGATCCGAACTATGATTTATTTAGATTAGCCTGCGAAGTATCAGCTAAGAGATTATTCCCTAATTTTTCATTTATCGATGCACCATTTAATCTAGAATGCTATGACCCAAATAATTTTGAAACAGAAGTTGGGTATATGGGATGTAGAACAAGAGTGCTTGCTAACGTTGTTGATCCAAATAAATCTATTACCCCAGGAAGAGGCAACTTGTCATTTACTTCAATTAATTTACCTAGATTAGGTATAAAACATGGAATCGTCAGCGGCCAAACTGATTTAGATGGTTTCTTTAAAGAGCTAGAAGATTTAATGGACTTAGTTAAAGATCAATTATTAGAAAGATTTGAAATTCAATGTTCTCGAAGAATATATAATTTTCCATTTTTACTAGGTCAAGGTATTTGGATTGATAGTGAAAAACTTAAACCAACAGATAGACTTAGAAAAGTATTGAAACACGGAACTTTGACAATAGGTTTTATTGGCTTAGCTGAATGTCTAAAAGCCTTAATTGGAAAACATCATGGTGAAAGTGAAGAAGCTCAAAAGTTAGGATTAAAAATAATTGGATTCATGAGACAAAAAACTGATGAATATTCTAAAGAATATAATTTAAATTTTTCATTAATCGCTACCCCAGCCGAAGGATTATCAGGCAGATTTACTAATATTGATAAAGCTGTATATGGCAAAATAAAAGGAGTAACAGATAAAGAATATTACACAAATTCATTCCACATTCCGGTTTACTATAATATCTCAGCTGTTAAAAAAATTGAGCTTGAAGCTCCATATCATGCTTTTACTAATGGGGGACATATTAGTTATGTCGAACTAGATGGTGATACAGCTATGAATGTTGATGCCTTTGAACAAATTATCAGAGTAATGCATGATAAAGGTATTGGTTATGGAGCTATTAATCATCCAGTAGATAGAGATCCAGTCTGTGGCTATACAGGTGTAATAGGAGACTTTTGTCCAGGCTGTGGCCGTAAAGATGGAGAGGGAGTTCCAATGGAAAGAATAAAAAACGCAAGTTTAAATTCTTGCGGAGGAAGATAGGAGGAAATTAAAATGAAAGCAGATGAAAAAAAAGTAGGAGAAGGTATAAAATTCGAAAGAATTAGAAGAATTACTGGTTATTTAGTTGGTACTACTGACCGTTTCAATAATGCAAAAAGAGCTGAGGAACATGATCGTGTAAAACATGGTACTGCTGGTCTTGCTAAAGGAACAAAATAATGCAAATAAGATTAGCTAGCGACTTGCAACCTGATAGTATAGTTGATGGTCCTGGCATTAGAACCGTTGTTTGGACACAAGGATGCAGTCATAATTGTAAAGGCTGCCATAATCCAACCACTCATGATTTTAAAGGTGGATTCTCTGTCGATGTAGAAAGAATCCATCAAGAGTTAGACACACTTTTAGGCCAGCAAGGTATCACCTTATCTGGTGGTGACCCAATGTTCCAAGCTAAAGCCTGTGCTCAAATAGCCAAGCATGCTAAAGAACTGGGCTTAAGTGTTTGGTGTTATACCGGCTTTACATATGAACAAGTAATCAAAAATAAAGAAATGATGGAACTTTTAAAATATGTTGATGTTTTAGTTGATGGTAAATTTGACCTTAAAGAATTTAGCTTAAACTTAGATTTTAGAGGTTCTAGAAATCAAAGAATCATTGATGTCAAACAGAGTCTCAAAGAAAATAAAATTATATTAGTAGAAAAATATATGAAACCACGAAATCATAAAATTGAAGTTCCTAGAAAAAAACATGTATACATATAAGAAAATAGAAAAACTATTTTCTTTTTCATTGACAACAAACAAACAAAGTGATATTCTTAATATGAAAGTAGGGGAAGTTTAAATGAAGAGAAGTTTTAAAGTTTTATGTCTTATGTTAGTTATATTTATGACATCAGGGTGCATGAAGTTAAATGTTGATATGAGTATCAATAAAGACAAAAGTATGAATTTATCATATGTGGTTGCTTTTGCAAATAGTTTGATAGGTCAAAGTGGGACAGATATGGCTTTAGATGAAAGTGATTTAAAACAAGCTGAAGAAAGTGGATTTAAAGTAGAAAATTATTCTGATGGATCAATGACAGGTTACAAATTTACAAAAGATTTTTTAAACATCGATAGTATAAGCGATGAAAAAGAAACTGTATTTGATTTAGAAAAATTGTTAAATGGTGAAAACGCAAAAGTATTTACTGTAAAAAAAGGTTTCTTCAAAAATAAGTATACTGTAAAAATGCTAAACGATACAGCAACCGAAATAGAAGATGAAATGGATTTAGGAAGCTTATATGGCGACTCATCAAATATTTATAGTGGTTCTTCTAATACATTTGGTGATAGCGATATGGACTTATCTATGTTTACATCAAATATGGATTTAACATTCACAGTTAATTTGCCTAATAAACCTATCAATAGCAATGCTACAACTACCGAAAACGACGGAAAAAAATTAGAGTGGAATTTAATGAATCAAAATCTTCAAAATATTGAATTTGAGTTTGAATTATATAACATGAGTAATATTTATTTAACGGCAGGTATTATAGGAGTCCTAATTATTATAATTATCGTAATAATCATTATGAGCAAAAAGAAACCAAATTCTAAAAAAGTTACGCCAGTTTTAGTAAATGAGCAAAACAATCAAGCAAATAATTTGCCAGTACTAGAGTCAGTAACTCCTGAAGAAAATGTTAATTTAGATGAACCAAATTTAAATAATCAAAATATGCAAGCTCAAAATGTCCAAAACACTTTAAATAATGCCCATGATAATCAAACAAATTCAAGCTTAAATGAAGATGGCACATATACTAATAGTGTTCAAACAAACATAGAAAATACTGAAATCATTCAAAAAAATGTAGAAAATAGTGTGAATCCAAATTCAACTCTAAATGAAGATAATAATTTAAGTGAAATAGAAACATTAAAAGAAAATAACGAGACATCAAATCCAGCAGTCACACAAGATATATTTAATGCATCACCAGAAAATAAATAACCGAAAGTCTTTACGAGACTTTTTTTCTTTAAAATATTTTAAAAAAAATATATATGTGTTAAAATGGTAATATACGAGGGGTGAGAAAATGAAAAGAAAGACATATGTTGACGAAGAAGGAAATCCTATTGATCAATCATTTGAAAATAAAAAACCAATATTACGTCTCTTTTTTATCATCGGTACAATTTTACCATTTGTCATTATAATTTTAATTATTGTTGCTGTATTCCATAATAGTAACTGCTTAAAAGTATATAATTCTATTAAAACAGCTAGTTTAAATTATGCTAAAGATCAAGGGGAACTTCCTAATCTGGAAGGAGATTATACTACTATTAGGCTAGATGATTTATATAATGATAAGTATCTTCGTAGTGCTTCAACCAATAACAATCTTTGTTCAGGTACAGTCAAAATAACTAAATATAAACAAGATTATATTTATACTATAGATGCTAGAAATTGTGGTAGCTGTTCCGTTAATACTAAGTACGGTAGTTGGAGTAATGAACAGTCAGCTTACCCTAGTGGAAAGGCTATTATTGATGTCATACCATACTATAATTATTATCAAAGAGAAATTAGTACTACTGAATGGTCAGATTATTATGATGATTCAGAACTTCAAGATGAAACTTCACAATATGGAATTAAATTACCATTAGATGAAACAACTTTACCAGAAATTCCAAAAGAAGCTAAGACTACTAACATTGAAAATCAAACAACTTATTATTATAGATACCGTGATCGTAGTTGGAAATGGTATGATATTGAGGGTGATTATTCAGAATTTTCCTCAGAACAACCAACTGGATTTGCTAATAAAGATGAAAGTAGTGAAATATATACTGATTGGACAGAATACTCTTTAAATTATCCAGAAGAAAAAGATTACCGAACAATTCAAAATACGACAGGTTATAAATACTATTATCTAAATAATGATGGTGAGAAAGTATATTATAATAGTGGTCAGTATACTGCCAAAGAAGATGTAAACACTGAGAAGTATGATCATACTGACGATGAAACCACAACCCTTTATAGATATAGGGACAAACAATGGCGTTGGTATAATGGGCAAAAAAGACATTATAGTTCATATAGTTCAAAACAACCAGGTGATAAACCACATAAAGACAAAGATACTGAAACACTAGGAGATCCAACATCGTGGTCACCGGAAAGTCATATGGATATTACTACTCAAGAATACAGAGTTGAAGAAAGAAAAATTATGACTAGATTTAGAATTCGCTATGAAATCTTATCTTTGAAAGTATTAAGTGCTCCATTAAATCGTAATGACTTCGAAAAAAAAGTAAAGATGTCTATACCTGAATTTAATTCAAACGAAAATTATAAATTAGAAGTTACATATAAATTTAAATATCGGAAAAGCTAGACTAAGCTAACTAATAAATGTGAATATTAATAGTGCATATTTAAGTGTTACTAAAAGAGAAATCACTCCAAAAGAGCTAATAAAGCTCTTTTTTGCATATATTTAAATATGAATAGAATTCATTTAAAAAAGAAAATAAAATTTAAAATAAGGCCTTTAAATATAATCGCTATTTTTCTATTAATCATTTTAATGGTTATGTTTTTAACATTTAAATATATTAAGAATCGTATCATGCCAAGCCTTTTCGAATATGGTTCGTTAGAAGCTCAAAAATTTTCTAGCATTATAATTAATGATGCAATTGATAAGTATATTACTGAACAAATCGACCTAGAGGAATTATTTGCTGTTGGTACTGATGAAACCAATGAAATAAAATCAGTTGATTTTAATACAGGTTTAATAAACAAATATTTAACAAGTGCGACCAAAAGCATTCAAAAAAGTTTAAAATATATTGAACAAGGTGATATTCAAAAAGTTGAATATAAAGCCGATCTTTTAGATAGTTATGATGAAAAAGCTTTAAAAAACGGTGTAATTTATTATTTAAATAGTGGCTTTATATTTAATAATCCAATATTTGCCAACTTTGGAGCCCAAATTCCTATCAAAATATCTTTGACTGGTGATGTTGTCAGTAATATTTCGACAGAGGTCACAAATTATGGTATAAATAATGCATTAATAAAGGTGTATGCTAATATAAAAATTACTGAAAATATTATTCTACCTTTTTATGATAAGGAAATTGAATTAGAAACAAAAGTTCCTATCGCCCTTAAATTAATAAATGGTACAGTTCCTAACTATTATGGTAATTTAAATAATGTTTCTCCATCTTTGACTCTACCAAACAACTAACTTGTGATATAATGATAGTGGAGGACATTATGAAAACATATAATATAGAAAATAATAATTATGAATTAATAAAAGACTATAAAAATGCTTTTGACCTAGAAGCTATAAAAGAAAGATATACAGAATATTTTTTAGATTACGACTATATCTTAGGCGACTGGGCCTATGGAAAACTTCGCTTAAAAGGTTTCTGTACTAAAGAAAATCCAAAATTTAAACCCATCAATGATATATCTAAGGCTGAGGATTATATTAAAGAAAATGGGGCATACGATTGCAAATACTTTATATTAAAAAAAATATACGACTAAAATTGTATATTTTTTCCATTGAAATAAACTAGTAAAATATAAAATAATTTGCTATAATTAATTAATGATAGGAGGCACTCAAAATGGAGAAAAAGGAGACCATTAATTTATACGAAAAAAAGCTAGATAAACTAAATAAACTATGGAGGTCACTTTGACCCGGAAAACAAACAAATTCATATAAAAAAATTAGAAGAAGAAATGGCTGCCTCTAATTTTTGGGACAATAAAAAGCGCAGCGCACACGTTATAACTATATTAAATAATGAAAAAAAAATCTTAAGCGATGTAAAAAATCTGTTAGATGAAACAAAAGATTTTCTAGAAATGGCTAAAACTATAGACAGCAACGATTTAAACGGTTTAAATTGGCTTGAAAATGAAAGCACACAATTAACTTTGAAAATAGATGAACTAGAAACAAGTATTCTTTTAAATGGTGAATATGATAAAAACGACGCAGTTTTAGAAATACATTCTGGTGCGGGTGGAACAGAAGCTTGTGATTGGGCAAGTATGTTATTTAGAATGTATAGCAAGTATGCTGAAAAAAAATCATACAAGATAGAAATCATTGATCAGCAACCCGGTCTAGAAGCCGGCATTAAAAGTATTACTGCTATAATTAAAGGTCTAAATGCTTATGGCTATTTAAAAAATGAAAAAGGTATTCATCGCTTAGTTAGAATTTCCCCTTTCGATTCAGGTGCGCGAAGACATACCTCTTTTGCTTCAATAAGTGTTACTCCAGTAATTGATGATTCTATCAATGTCGATATAAATGAAAAAGATTTAAAAATTGACGTTTTTCATAGTAGTGGTGCTGGAGGTCAAAGCGTCAACACCACCGATAGTGCTGTTAGAATAACTCACTCGCCGACAGGAATCGTTGTTACTTGTCAAAATGAAAGAAGCCAAGTCCAAAATAAAGCCAAAGCCATGCAAATTCTAAAAAGTAAATTATATGAAATTGAAGAAGAAAATAAACGAAACGAACTAAAAGAATTAAAAGGAGAACAAAGAGATATTAATTTTGGCTCCCAAATTAGAAGTTATGTTATGCATCCGTATTCATTAGTTAAAGATCATAGGACAAACTGTGAGGAAACTAATGTAAATAAAGTGATGGATGGTGATTTAGATAAATTTATAAATGCTAATTTAAGGAGGAATGCCAAATGATATTTGCTAAAAAAAAGCAAATAAACAATAATAATTTATTAAAAGAAATCACAGGCAGTAAAAAAATAAGACGTTATATAATGTTTTTTATCGGTGTTTTTCTATCAGCTTTTGCCTTTAATGTTTTCCTTAAACCATGTAATTTAATATTTGGTTTAAGTGGTCTTTCTATTATTACCGAAAAATTTGCCGGTATTGATCCGTCGTTAGTAATATTGCTTGGTAATGTTATATTATTAATTGCTAGTTTTGTCTTTTTGGGTTATGACAAAACAAAATCAACCATTTTAGGTTCGATTCTATACCCAGTTTTAGTAAAAGCCACTGAATCTTTTCCAGAATATATCGATTTAGGTAATACTGAAACAATTGTTATTGCCCTTTGTGGAGCTTTAATTACCGGAATTGGCTCAGGACTTGTTTTTAAAAATAACTTTACAACCGGTGGGACTGACGTTTTAAAACAAATACTATCACATTATGGGAAAATGCCATATAGTAAAGCCAATCTTTATTCAGAAGGCTTAATCATGCTTGCTGGTGGTATATTCTTTGGTTGGCAGTCTTTTATATATTCAATAATAACTCTATATTCATCTGGCATTATCAGTGACAGAGTAATATTAGGAATTTCTGAATATAAAACATTAGAAATCATCACCACCGAAGAAAAAGCCATTAAGTCATTTGTTATGGAGAGTTTAAATCGTGGGGTTACAGAAATAGAAGCTCAAGGAGGCTATACAAATAAGAAAAAGAAAGTGCTATTATGTGCTATTCCAACTAGAGAGTATTTTGTCGCAACAGAAGCTATAAAAAAATTAGACCCTGAAGCATTTGTAATCATCATTGATACTTATGAAATACAGGGACATAAATCTTAAAAGAAAGAAGTGATTTTGTGGATTTAATAAGAATGTCAAATGTTAAAAAAACTTATAAAACCGGTGTAACAGCTATTCAAGATTTAAATCTAACCATTGCTAAAGGTGATTTTGTCTTTATTATCGGTTCAACCGGTTGTGGAAAAAGTACTTTAATAAAAATGTTATATCGTGAAGAAAAACCAACTTCTGGTCAAATTATTGTTGGTGGTATTGATGTTGGAAAACTTAGAAATAGAAAAGTATATAAAATTAGAAGAAAAATTGGGGTAGTATTCCAAGATTATAAATTACTTCCGAAATCAACAGTTTATGAAAATGTAGCCTTTGCTCTAGAAATATTTGGCCTTCCCAAAGAAGAAATACATGCCAAAGTATTAAAAGTACTAGAATTAGTAGGTTTAAAAAACAAAATAAAAAGTTACCCATCACAACTATCCGGTGGTGAGCAACAGCGTGTAGCCATAGCAAGAGCTATCGTTAATGGGCCAAAACTATTGATATGTGATGAACCAACCGGAAACTTAGACCCATCAACAGGAATGGAAATTATGGAAGTATTAGAGGAAATTAATAAATTAGGAACGACAATTATCATGGTAACCCATGACATAAATGTAGTTAAAAAGATGAATAAAAGAGTCATCGTGTTAGATTCAGGCAGAGTATTAAAAGATTATGAGAAAGGAACATATAGTAATGCGAACATTTAGAATAATTGGAAGAAATTTCCGTGATGCCTTTAAAGGTGTATTTAGAAACTTTTCATTATCCTTTGCCTCTATCTCATGTATAACTATAACTTTAATTGTCGTTGCTGTATCTATGGTGCTTTCAAATAACGTTGATAATTTTACTAGACTTGTCGAGGAAGATGTCACTATCGTAGCTTTCATAGATAATGAATTAAATAATGAACAAATCGACGAAATAAAAGATAAAATAAGTGTTGTCGACAATGTAGATTCTTATGAGTTCCGTTCAAAACAAGACATTACTAAAGACATGCGAGATTCATCTGAAGTTTTTGACAGTATCATGAAAAACTGGACAGATGAAGAAAACCCAATTCAAAACACTTTTCAAGTTAAAGTAACTGATATCGAAAAAATCGATAATGTAGCTAAAAAAATTGAAAAAATTGATGGTATCACCTTAGTTAAATATGGTGAGGGAATGGTTGAACAATTAATATCTACATTTGATTTCATCCATAAAATTTGTATTGGTGCCGTAATCGCCTTGATTTTAGTCACTGCTTTTCTAATTTCTAACACCATTAAAATTACTATTAATTCTCGTCAAAGAGAAATAGGAATTATGCGTTTAATCGGTGCTTCAAATTTAAATATCAGAATACCATTTATTATTGAAGGTTTACTATTAGGTGCATTGGGCTCAATAATTCCTATTCTCGCAACCATCTATGGTTATAATGCTTTATATAGAAACTTTGATGGTCATTTATTCTCTGAATTTATAAAATTAATTGAACCAGTGCCATTCGTTTACACCACTTCATTGTTACTTCTTGGAATTGGTATCTTAGTTGGTATGTTTGGCTCATGGCGTGCCGTTAAAAAATATTTAAAAATTTAATTTGCGAACTCTGATTAATTTCAGAGTTTTTAATATATTTAATTATAAAAATGTGGTAAAATTAAACTAGAAAGTAGGGACTAATATGATAGAGTTTAAAAATGTAAGTAAAACTTATAAAACAAAAAAAGGAGTAGAAACAAAAGCCTTAAATAATATAAATTTAAAAATAGGAAATGTCGGTTTAGTTTTTATAGTAGGAAAGTCAGGTAGT
This sequence comes from uncultured Bacilli bacterium, assembly GCA_944367495.1. Taxonomy (GTDB): domain Bacteria; phylum Bacillota_I; class Bacilli_A; order RF39; family UBA660; genus Coprosoma. Next base: position 2,612 of record CALVWP010000024.1, on the reverse strand, counting down.
GGAAAATCCACTATGTTAAATATATTAGGTGGATTAGATAATATAACAAGTGGCGAATTATTAATAAATAATCAAAACATAAGTAAATTTAAAAATAAAGAGTATGATTCATATAGAAATGCGTATATAGGATTTATCTTTCAAGAATTTAATATATTAGAAGAGTATAGTGTCTATGAAAATATAGAACTAGCTTTAAGACTGCAAAATCAAAAACCCCAAAAAGATGAAGTAGAAAATTTATTAAATCGTTTAGGACTCAAAGATTTAAAACAAAGAAAACCTAACGAATTATCAGGAGGACAAAAACAAAGAGTCGCCATTGCTAGAGCTTTAATTAAAAATCCAAAAATAATTCTAGCTGATGAACCTACAGGTAATTTAGATCAAACAAACGGAAAACAAATATTTGATTTATTAAAAGAAATATCTAAAGAAAAACTAGTAATAGTCGTCTCACATGATATAGAAGCTGCAAATAAATATGCCGATAGAATAATCGAACTAAAAGATGGAAATATTATAAAAGATACAAACCCCGAAATAGAAGAAAAAGAAGAAAAGTTAAATTTAAAAAAATCAAAACTACCATTTTCCTACAGTATTAAATTAGCTTTAAAATCCCTCACTATTAAACCATTAAAACTTTTAATGACTTGCATATTAACCGCTATGGCTTTAATCTTTATGGGCTTTACCGTAAACTGTTTAATATTTGATAAAGTAGATTTAATGACCAACACCATGAAAGAAAATGACCAATATGTCTATACCGTAAATAAAACAGAATATTATGGACTATATGACCAAAGAACATATGAATTAAAAGAACAGGACATAAAACAAATAGAAAAAGATACCCAAAGCGCCTTAAACAAAGCCTATATGCTAAATAATAATAACTCACTTTTAACCTTTGAATTTGGAACGCCCGAAATAGAAAAACCAGATTATTATATGAATGAACCAGCTATTATCAGATTCGTTGAAATAATAGATGACAAAGTAGTAGGTAAATTAATCGGTAAACTTCCAGAAACAAATCAAGAATTAGTCATTCATAAATATTTAGCCGAATACATAATTAAATATGGTGTTATAGATAGTGAAAATAATTTATATAAACCAAAAAGTATCGAAGATCTTGTAAATTCAAAACATGAATTAAAATTAGGTGATAATAAAGTTACTATATCAGGAGTAGTAGATGACGATAATAGTCAGTTTGAAGAATATAAAAATGGAAATCCGATTAATAATTATGACCTAAGAAATTATATACAAAATGATTATATTGAACCATCATGTACCGTTTACGTAAAAGGTTTTACAAATGTAGCTAAATTAAATAGTAATAAAAGAGAAATATTAACTAAAATGTCTATTACAAATATAATAGATAATGAAAACATTAATCCCGAAGAAATATCCACATATAATTTAAATAGTATAACCGAAAATAAAACTATCATTACCAAAGAAGGATTAAAAGAAGTAAACAAATTAAGTAAAAATGAAGTAATATTATCTATAAATGATTTAAAAAAACTAGATCCAAATTATAATCAAGGATTAGAAGATTATTCAAAAGAAAATAGCACACTCTCATATAACCAAATTGTAGAAACATATACCCAAAATTATTTAAACACTAATAGTTTTAAAGCATTAAAAATAAAGCTAAAAAATATAATCAAGAAACAGGTAAAACAGATAATATTGTTATAAATACTATAGGAGTAACTATAGAAGATAATTCATATGTCAGTAACGAATATGTAGAAGAATATACCCCAAAGACAAAAACATTAGAAGAAGTATATATTTATGATGATGACATTAAAAATCTAAAAGAAATTTTTAACAAATATAAATTTAATCAAATAAGAGATTTCAAAAATGGGACATATTATACCTACAGTATACCACACGAATCAGATATATCTATGGTCATTGGTACATATAAAGCACTATATAAATACATATTAGTAGTCAGTTTAATCTTTGTATTATTTGCCATTTTACTATTTTCAAACTTCATAGGAACATCAATATCATATGCCAAAAAAGAAATAGGAATATTAAGAGCCCTAGGAGCTAGAAATAAAGACACCCTAAAAATATTTACCTATGAATCATTAATAATCGGTTTCCTATCATGGATATTATCAGTTATAGGTTGGATATATGCTTGTAATTTATTAAATAAAAGTATGTTTGGAAACATGTATTATACCTTAAACGGAATAATAAAAAGCCCATTAGTTCCATTAGGCATGTTTATCTTTACAATTATAATAGCTTTAGTAATAACATTTATTTCGATTAGTAGAGTAAATAGAATTAAACCAATAGACGCCATATTAAATAAATAGTTCCCATGTGGAACTTTTTATGATACAATAAAAAACTAAATGGAGGAAGTAATAATGGAAAAGTATGTTTTAAGCCAAATGACAGGTAAAAATTTTTCTAAAACAGTTGCGGCCATATATCTTCAAACAACATATAATCAAGACCAGTATCCAGAATATTTAAAGTGGTTTTACACCGTAAATCTACCAAGAATATTTAAAAAAGAAGGAGATATAATTTTTTATTTAGATGGTTTA
>CALVWP010000023.1 GCA_944367495.1 uncultured Bacilli bacterium | reverse complement strand
ATAATATACCTCTCTTTCACTGTCGAAACACCCATGTGATATATTATATAAAAAAAGAATTTAGTCTTACAAATTCTTAACTGGAATTTTATGTAAGACTAAATTCTCGTATAACATATTGAAACTGGAATTTACTTTTTCAGTTTACAAAAATTATAAAATGAGTTGCAAATGAATTGTAACTTTTTTTCGCATATGTTATTATTATAATAGGAGAGGAGAGAAAGTTATATGAAGTGTACAAAGTGTGGCTCAGAGATACAGGACAATGCTTCTTTCTGCACGTTTTGCGGGATGCCAGTAATGAAAAATAATCAAAATAATGAAATGAATATTCAAAGTCAAAACACAAACAATATGATAAATAACACACCCAAAAAATCAAATCCATGGCCAATGATTATTATAACAATTGTTGTAGCTATTATCATTGTCGCTATATTTGCTGGTATTATCATATATAAAAACGATAGTGATAAAACAGTTCCTATCGAAAACACCCAAGAGAAAACCGAAGAAACACCAAAAGAAGAAGTAGAGACCAAAACAGTTGATTTTCTAGACTATAAGTTTACTATTCCAAGCAATTATACTGTAAGCAACTCTTCATCAGAATTATTGTTAACCGATATGGGTAGTGGACTAGCCGCTGCCATCATTTATGAAGATAGTGTTACATATGATACTTTAGTAACCATGAAAGATCAAATAATTTCCATTTTAGAAGATGTGGAAGCTAATTCATCAGAAAGTTATGATTTTTCAAATGCTTATACCGAAGAAAAAACATATAATGGTACTAGATTTTTAATTACTAGTGGTATTACTCAAGAAAGTCTTGTTTTAGACTTAACATATGCCGAAACAGATAATGGAGTATTCTTAGTATCAATTGCGAAAGCCAACGCCGATATTACTGATGATGAGCGTGATGAAATCTACTCTGCTGTAGCCAGTGCAAATAATGATACTTTTTAAAAAGGAAATTATAAAAACATCTCGTATGTTATATATAGAGGTGTTTTTCTATGGAAAAAATAAGTTTAGACAAGTATCAAAAAAAAGTCATAAAAAATAAATCAAAAAATCTTTTAGTTATAGCTGGAGCTGGAAGCGGCAAAACTTTAACTATAATTTATAAAATTAAAAGTTTAATCCAAAAAGGTATATCACCATCTCAAATATTATGTATTACATACACTAAAGCTGCAGCTTTAAGCTTAGAAGAAAAATTGAGACGAGAAAATATTGATATAAAAGTCAAAACGTTTCACAGTTTAGGCTACCAAATAATTAAACAAAGTCAAAACAACAATCTAATCCATTCTTGTTATTTAGATAACTTGATAATGGAATATCTAAATAACTATAAAAATTTATCAAAGTTAATTCAAGTCCCATTTATTGAATTAGGTAAAGGAAGTTTTAAAATTTTAAAAAATAATATATTAAAGCAGACCATATACATTAAATATTTAAAAGAAAACATTAAAACCTTTATAAGCTTATTTAAAAGTAATAATTATAAATTACCATCGTTCGATAATTTTATTAAAATCAATAACAAAATTAACACTAGTCAAACTAAAATTAGACATAAACAATTTTTAAAATTAGTTAAAAAAATATATATTAAATATGAAAAGCACTTAAATGAAACCAAACAAATAGATTTTCATGACATGATAAATAAAGCTATAGATATAGTTACCACAGAAGGCTTTAAACCGCTTAAATATATAATCGTTGACGAATATCAAGATACCTCCTTAAATAAATGTCTACTGATAAAAGCTATTCAAAACCAAACCAATGCCAAATTATTAGCTGTTGGAGACGATTGGCAATCTATATATAGATTTACTGGTAGTAACTTACAAATATTTACTGATTTTAAAAAATATTTTCCATTTGCTAAAATACTCAAATTAAAAAAAACATATCGAAATAGTTCAGAACTTTTAAAAGTAACTAGACAATTTATTATGAAAAATCCATATCAAATAGATAAAAAAATGAGGTCTAATAAAAAAAGCCCTTTACCTATTTCCATATATTATTATAAAGAAAGTTTAAATCAAATATGGCCTGCTATAGTCCAAGAGCTAAACACTCCAACCTTTATATTAGGAAGAAACAACAATGATGTAAACATAATTCCTTATATTCCAAGCAATATGCAATATATGACTATTCATAAATCAAAAGGTCTAGAAGCCAATAATGTAATCTTAATTAATTTAGAAAATTCGCTTATGGGCTTTCCCAGTAAAATAAAAGATAGTGACTATCTTAAATACGTTATTCCAAAAGAAGATAACTATACATTTGCCGAAGAAAGGCGCCTATTTTATGTTGCTTTAACAAGAACTAAAAACCGTTTAATTCTTTTAGTCAATGAAGATAATCCATCACACTTTGTCACAGAATTAATAAAAGATTCATCAAAATTTATTGAAATAAAAACTATTTAATATATTTTGTCATAAAAAACATATGACTTTTCAGACAAATTTTGTTATAAATTATTAAATATATGATATAATAGGAACAATTTCAAAAATTAAATGTTTAGGCAAATGCCCTTTTATTAAACCAGCATCATTTGCGTAGTAAAGGAATTGATAAAATGAATAAAAAAGAAGAAGCCGTAAAACTAATAAAAACAAAGATAAAAAAAGAGACCTTTTTAACATATAAAGAAATAGCTCAAATCACAGGCTATCACCCCAAATATATTTTAAAATTAAAAAAAGAGGTTTTAGATGGCACTGTTAGCTTTGTTCATGGAAATACTAACAGAGTGCCTGCCAATATAATGAGTGAAGAGGAAAGACATAAAATTATCGAACTATATAAAAAAAGTAATGTTAGTATTCGCAAATTCTGTAAATTTTATAATAGTCGCAGCTATTCTTGTATATATAATTTGTTAAGAAAAGAAGGACTACTGAAATCTGTTAAATAGCAGTAGTTTTTTTGTCGATAAATAAACAGTATAAATAAGCACCATCCATAATATCTTTTGATAGGAGGTGCTTATAATGAATGGTTTAACAGATGAAGAAATCCAAAAAAGCCGAAAAAAATATGGAAGTAATAAATTAGAAAAAAACAAACAAGAAAGTTTTTTCCACAAACTAATTGCCACCCTAGGTGATCCTATAATCAAAATTTTATTAATTGCTCTAGCTGTTAAAACCCTTTTTTTATTTAAAGACTTTGATTGGTATGAAACTATAGGTATAGTTATTGCAATTTTTTTAGCATCCTTCATTTCTACCGTTTCCGAATATGGTAGTGAAAAAGCTTTTGAACAACTTCAATCCGATGCTTCTAAAATCAAAACGAAAGTCAAAAGAAATAACAAAAATGAAGCAATTTTAATTGATGATATTGTTGTTGATGATATTGTATTATTACAGCCGGGCGATGCTATTCCAGCCGATGGAAAAGTTATACAAGGGAAAATACTAGTCAACGAATCAAATTTAAATGGTGAAATGAAAGAAAAAGAAAAACGTATAGGTGATAATATATATCGTTCATCTGTTGTTTACTCTGGACTAGCAACTATGAAAGTAACCAGTGTTGGAGAAAAAACATTTTATGGGCAGTTAGCAAAAGAAGTTTCTGAGAAAGCTCCTACTAGTCCATTAAAATTAAGGCTAATCAAATTAGCTGAATTAATCAGCAAAATAGGGTATATAGGTGCGGTTTTAGTAAGTTTATCATATTTGTTTTCAGTTATCTTTATCGAAAACAATTTTAATAGTGAAATGATAATGAAAACAATTACTAATTTTCCTTTAATGTTTGGACATATACTTCATGCTATAACCCTTGCAGTCACAATTATTGTTGTTGCCGTCCCGGAAGGGTTACCACTTATGATTACCTTGGTGTTATCTTCAAATATGAAAAGAATGCTCAAAAGCAATGTTTTGGTTAGAAAATTAATGGGAATAGAGACAGCTGGTAATATAAATATGTTATTTACAGATAAAACTGGCACTATAACTAAAGGTAAGCTAGATGTTATCGGTATTATGGATCCTATGGGTAATATTATAACCAATGAGGCAGACTTAAAGAAAAAACCATCATATTATACTAGAGTAAAACTTTCATTTGTGGCTAATAATGAAAGCAACTATAGTGAAGATGGTAGTCCGATTGGTGGCAATATCACTGATAGAGCTTTATTGAAATTCTTCAAAAAAACTTCTTTTGACTATAAAATTATTGATAAAATTCCTTTTGACAGTCAAAATAAATATTCTCTAGCGCAAGTAGAATATGGTGGACAAACTATAAATTTAGTTAAAGGAGCTCCTGAAGTCATAATAAAAAAATGCACCCATTTTTATAATGGTAATCAAAAAAAATTACTTATAAACACTAATAAAATATATGAAAATATAAAAAAAGCTACTGATCAAGGTATTAGAGTTCTTGCTTTTGGAACATCTTCAAGTAAATCTTTAGAAAGAATAACCTTGATTGGATTTGCCTTTATAAAAGATGAAGTAAGACCAGAGGCCATCGAAGGATTAAAACTCATAAGTAAAGCTCATATAAACGTTGTAATGATTACAGGTGATAATATAGGTACTGCTAAAGCTATAGGAAAAGAAGTTGGACTTTTAAAAGATTCTAAAGACATTGTTTTAACTAGTCAAGAATTTAACCAAAAAACAGATGCTGAAATAACCGAATTATTGCCAAATTTAAAAATATTAGCTAGATCTTTACCGCAAGATAAAAGTCGCCTTGTAAATATTGCTAGAAAAGAAGGGTTAGTAGTTGGTATGACCGGAGATGGAGTAAATGATGCGCCTGCCTTAAAAAAAGCCGATGTTGGGTTTGCGATGGGATCAGGCACTGAAGTTGCCAAAGAAGCAAGTGATATAGTAATTTTAGATGATAATCTTTTATCTATTTCTAATGCTATATTATATGGACGAACAATCTTTAAAAGCATTAGAAAATTTATAATCTTCCAGTTGACGATGAATATATGTGCGGTAAGCATATCTATTATTGGACCTTTTATCGGGGTTGATGTTCCAGTTACCGTAATTCAAATGCTGTGGATTAATATGGTCATGGACACTTTGGCTGGCATTGCTTTCTCTTATGAGCCACCACTTAAAGAATATATGTATGAAAAACCTAAGAAAAAAGATGAAACTATAATTAATAGATATATGAAAGACGAAATTATTTTTACTGGAACATTTTCCGCTTTAATGTGCGTATTTTTTCTAAAATCTCCTTTTATTCATAGTATTTTTAGAGATAGTGCAGATGATAAGTATTTAATGACAGCATTTTTTGGTCTCTTTATTTTTATGGGAATTTTTAACTGCTTTAATGCCAGAACTCATCGTTTAAATTTATTTGCTAATCTGTCAAAAAACAAAGCATTTTTAACTATTATATTATTTATTTTAGCTGTTCAAATATATCTTATTTACTATGGTGGAGATCTTTTTAGAGCTTATGGTTTAACTCCTTTTGAATTCGAAGTTATGATCCTTCTTTCTTTAACTGTTGTACCAATTGATTGGTTTAGAAAAATCTATCTGAGAAAGAAAGGTGAAAAGGGTGGAGTTTAATTTGCAATTGTAAAGTTATCTGATATAATATAAATGAAAGAAGGAATCAATATGAATCAATACAAACTATATCAAAAAAGATTTTTAACCGCTTTTTGTGGAGTAGCTTTAATCACTTCATTATGTGCATGTACTCCTACCACAGAAGCTAAAACTGAAAATAATACACCAGAAAATCAAATTGAATCTGTTGTGCCTGAAGAGACTACTCAAAATCAGCAAACCGAATCTGTTACACCTGAAGAGACTACTCAAAATCAACAAACCGAATCTGATTCTGCTGCCACAGAAGCTATACAACTTATGTTAGAAGGAGGAGCCGCTTTAAAAGATTCAGCCTCAGAAGCGGTAAATAGTGAAGCTTTTCAAGAAGAACTTGCCAGAGCCCTTCAAAATTTTAAAGATTTATCGGATTTTATATTCAATGGTGCTGAAATCAACGGAGTAACTTTTGATGATTTAACTGAAGAGGGTAAAGAATATGCCAGAAATGCTTTAAATAGTTTAGATGAAATTTTAGAGAGTCTAGTTCCAAATTATAAAGAAAGATTTAAAGAATGGTTTTTAGACACCACCGCTGATGGCTTGGATGCCTTAAGTGATTTGAGAGATGAGGGTCTAGAATTATGGGATGAAATTCAATCTAGAAGAAATTCAAGATGATAAAAATACACATAAAGGTAATATTTAAAAAAATTACCTTTTTTCATTGTATATTTTGTAAAATTATGGTATATTTACAGAGTAATATTGTATATTATGCATAATAAGAGAGGGAAAGGTAAGATTTATGATTAATTTTATTATTTGTGATGATGTAAAACGATACAGAGATATGATTGAACGATTAGTAGTTACTTTTATGATGAAAAATAAATTAGAATATAAAACTCATGTATTTGATGATTATGATGAAGAGTTTATGAAAATCGTCGAATCTAAATTATCATTTAAAATATACATTTTAGACATTGAAACTCCAACCAAATCCGGTATAGATATAGCAAGACTTATTAGAAACAGAGACGTTGATAGTGTGTTGATCTTTTTAACAGGTCATCAAGAACTTGGTCAAGTGGTTATGAAAAATGATTTTCTATTTTTATCATACATAAATAAATTTGATGATTGTGAAAATAGACTACTCAACTCACTTGAAAAAGCTTTAAAAATTTTTAAAATTAAAAACGTAATTAGATTTAAAGACAATGGTGTTTTCTACACTATTCCTCAAGATGACATTTTATATATAACTAGAGATAGTGTAGAAAGAAAATGTATAATTGTTACAGACTACAGCGAATTTCATGTTGGTAAAACTTTAGCTGAATTAGAATCTTTTTTAAATAATGACTTTATAAAAACTCATAGAGCTTGTCTTATGAATAACAAACGTGTCCATAGTTTTAGTAAATCCAGAAGAGAAGTAGTTTTTGATAATGGTACAACCTCAGATTTAGTTTCCACTAGATTTGATAAGGAGTTGGTATAGAATGGTGGAAATAGTAAATTATATTATTTTATTTTTAGGAGATTTATTTTTAAGTTGTTATCATGTTTATTGTTGGACAGAAATTTCTAGTGAGTCAAAAAAGCTAATAATTAATAAAGAATATATAATTTCTGTAATTTTAACTGCTATTACTTTAAATCTTTCAAGCTATATTTTTACACAGCCATTTAGATTAATCATTATTTCTGTTTTATTAATAGCGATTAATTATTTTTTAATTAGCAAGGAAATAAAGCAATCAATTATATCAGTAGTAATATCACAACTTATATTAGCTTTTGTAGAAACTACATTTATTATAATTGCTTCAATAATATTTGGTAACAAAATTGATACTATAATATATGAAACAATTCCATTCATTTTATTAAATTGTTACATAACAGTGATATCTTTAATTGTTTGTCGAACAAGATCAATATCTAAATTATTTTCTCTATTTTACACCAATAAAAACTTTAAGAAGAATTTTGAAATGCTCATTTACCCAATAATTATTATTTTTATAATGATTATTGCAACTATTGAAAGTCATATAACCATTCCTTTTACCTTAGTATTAATTTTTAACACTTTAATTGCAGTAATTTTTATATCAATTATTATTGCATCACAAAAACTTAAAGAAAAATATCAAAAAATTAATAGTAAATATGAAACTAGTATTTCGAGTTTAAAAGAATATGAAGTTATGATTGATAAATTTAGGGTAGATACACACGAAAACAAAAACGAAATTTTGACTATTAGAAATATGATTAAAGATAACAATGACAAAGGTGTTATAGTTAAATATATTGATAAGTTAGTTGATAATAAAATAAAAGACAATGACAAAATAATGAAACAAACAGCCAAAATTCCTGCTGGAGGGTTAAGAGCAACTATATATTCAAAATTATGTTTAATGGACAAGCTTAAAATAAAATATAAGTTAAATATTTCTAGAGAAGTTAAAACAACAGATTTAATTAACTTAGATGAAGAATTAGTTTTAAAAATTTGTAAGATATTAGGTGTCTTTTTAGATAACGCCATTGATGCTGTTGCCAAATTAAAGAAAAAAGAAATCACTATAGAATTCTATAATATGGAAGGAAAATTATGTATTGATATAACAAATAATTTTAAGGGTAATATAGACATCGATAAAATGAGTGATATGAAATACTCAACTAAAGGAAAAGGCCGTGGTTATGGTTTAACCTTGGTTAACAAACTTTTAGAAGAAGAATCTAATAGACTAGAAAATGAAAAAAGTATCAGCAGAGATACCTTTACTCAGTCATTAAAAATAAAAATGTAGAAAATTAAAATCTACATTTTTTATTTAATTAAACTTTTTGGACATTCTGGTTCATCGTACCACCAGCTATGACATGCAACACTTCCTGCACTCGCAAACATTCCACCAAGTGAAGATAATAATGATGCAATAAAATTCATAATACATACTCCTTTCTTTCTTTATATTTATGTTTAAATTAAATAATTTAAACCAAAACTAAGGTTGATAATTTCTATAATTATCATAAGTTTCTCCAAAAATTTTATAAGTTGTTGGAGCAATCATAATGTTTTGCAATAATAAAGATAAAATAAATGCATTGGCAAAAAAATCATTATCTATAACTATTGATAAAATAGTAAACATAACGGCAATAACAGTAGAAATAATTTTGTAATTTCTTCTTCTTTTTGGACTTACTATTGGTTTTTTAGCGGTGTCAGCCGGACTGTTTTTATACATTAATATAACACCAATTATTCCCAATATAATTTTTATATTTATTGCTATGGAAATATTTGCACTTAAATAAGTAAAAAATATAAAAATAGATGCAGATGAAACCAAACAAATCCAACTTTTTTTTGCATGTATTCCAAAAGATGGAGCTCTAATAATATTATAAATTATAGTAAAGATTAATAATTCTTTAAATATGCCGAGAAAAATAGCAATGCCAAATATAATAATTGATTTAGTAATCATTAAATATAAACCAAGTAATCCATATTTTAACTCAGCCAACTTAACGTCGGAATAATTTGGATAGTACTTTTGAATTATATTCATAGAATTATTTATAAAAGCATCTTTCATACATCATCAACTCTTTACCATCAAAAATTTTAACATGAACAAGTCAAAAAAATGATTACATTGTTCAAAAATATAAAATGCAGTTTTAAGCTTCGAAAAAGGTATTCTACCAATAACACTTGTTAGCATTCAGTCAAAATAAAAACACATTCAAACAAAATTTAGTAAAAAAAGCGAATAACGTGTAAAATCAAACTTGTCGATGTAGTAACGTGCACGGAAAAATATATTTTAAAATTGCGGAGAATTTTGTCGGTAAAAGAAAGATGATTTTCGTTGAAATTTGAGGCCTTATTATTTTATACTAGTATTGTAAGAGATTTACTAGAAGGGAGATGTAAGACAATGAAGGGCAAAGTTAAGTGGTTCAACAATGAAAAGGGTTTTGGCTTCATCGAATATAATGATAAAGAAGATATATTCGTCCACTATTCAGCAATTCTTACACCTGGCTACAAAACACTAGTTGAGGGTCAGTACGTTGAATTCGATTTGGTTAGAACCGACAAAGGCTTACAAGCCAAAAATGTTGTTGAAATTAAAACTGCACTTGTGTAGTTTTTTTTCTACAATAAACACATAATTTTCCTAATAATATCATATAAATAATATAAAATTTATGGTATAATATAGTCGGAAGGTGATGATATGGAATATATAATTCGTGGCAAAAAAGTCAAAGTCACAAATGATCTAAAAGAACATGCAGAAAAAAAACTTTCAAAATTAGATAAGTACTTTAACGAAGGTGAAAACTTTACAGCAACAGTATTAATTAGGGCTGTAGACCCAAATTACAAAGTTGAAGTTACAATACCAGTTAGACGTATAATTTTACGTGCCGAAGAAACTCACAAAGATCCTTTCGCGGCTATCGATTTAATCATCGATAAGTTGGAAAGACAAATTCGTAAAAACAAAACAAGAATGAGTAAAAAAGTAATAAAAGATAAAATGTCGGGATTTGTTACTGATTTTAAAATAGAAAAAACTGAAAATGATAAAAGTAAAATTGTTAAAAGAAAAAGTGTTGAACTTAAACCAATGAGCGAAGAAGAAGCAATTTTACAGATGAATTTAATAGATCATACATTCTTTATTTTCAGAAATTCAAAAACTGGAGATATTGAGGTCATTTATAAACGTGAAGATGGCAACTACGGATTAATTAAAGAGAAATAATCGCCAAAAGCGATTTTTCTCTTGCACCATCACCAAAGAAGAATAAAAACAGGGCAAAATTATATTTATTTTGATTTTTTGCCTTGTTTTTCTATGCATTTATTGATTTTTTTGGTAAAATACTATATAGACGAAAGGATGGACAATATGAATTTTTTTAAAAAGATATTTGATCATGAATATAAAGAATTAGAAAAATTTAAACAAATAGCTGATGCAATAGACGCATTAGATGAAGAAATGTCTAAATTGACTGATAAACAATTAAAAGGAAAAACAAACGAATTTAAAGAAAGATTACAAAAAGGCGAAACTTTAGAAGACATTAAAGTTGAAGCATTTGCTGTAGCTAGGGAAGCGGCTTATCGTGTAATTGGTGAAAAACCATACTATGTACAGTTATTAGGTGGACTTGCTATTCATTATGGTAATATTGCCGAAATGAAAACTGGTGAAGGTAAGACTTTAACCTCTATATTACCAGCATATTTAAATGCCTTAACTGGTGATGGTGTGCATATCATAACAGTTAATGAATACCTAGCTGGGCGTGATGCTGTTTGGATGGGTAAAATTTATGAGTTTTTAGGTTTAACTGTTGGCATTAATTATCGTGAATATAATCAACAGCAAAAAAGAGAAGCTTATAACTGTGATATTATGTACTCAACAAATAACGAAATTGGATTTGATTACTTAAGAGATAACATGGTGGTTCGTGCCGAAGATAGAGTTCAAAGACCATTGAATTTTGTTATTATTGATGAGGTCGATTCAGTGTTAATCGATGAAGCGAGAACTCCATTAATTATTTCTGGAGGTAAAATGCAATCTGCCAATTTATACACTCAAGCTGATAAATTTGTCAAAACGTTAAAAGAAAATGCCGGCTACATATATGATGAAAAAACCAAAGCAACATCATTAGATGCTGAAGGTATAAAAAAAGCTGAAAAATACTTTAATGTTAAAAACTTATATGATATTGAACATGCTACTTTAGTTCACTTTATCAATCAAGCTTTGCACGCCAATTATAGTATGAAAAAAGACTTTGACTATGTTATTCAAGACGGTAAAATCGTTATTGTTGATCAGTTTACCGGGCGTTTGATGCCGGGAAGAAATTTCTCAGAAGGTCTTCATCAAGCTATTGAAGCTAAAGAAGGAGTTCAAATTAACGAAGAAACTAAAACTCTTGCTACTATTACATTCCAGAATTTATTTAGAATGTATAAAAAAATTGCTGGTATGACTGGAACAGCCAAAACCGAAGAAGAAGAATTCAGAGATATTTATAACATGTATGTTATTCAAATACCAACCAATAAACCAATAATACGTAAAGATTATAGTGATTTGATTTTTGCAACTGCTGAAGGTAAATATAAAGCTATTGTTAAAGAAATCAAGGAAAGGCATCAAAAAGGTCAACCAGTACTAGTTGGTACTGTAGCTGTTGAAAACAGTGAAAAAATCAGTAATATGCTAAAAAAAGAACATATTCCTCATGAAGTATTAAATGCTAAAAACAACGCTCGTGAAGCTGAAATTATTGCTAAAGCAGGTGAAAAAGGTGCTGTTACTATTGCCACTAATATGGCAGGTCGTGGTACTGATATTAAACTAGGTAAAGGAGTAAAAGAATTGGGTGGATTATGCGTTTTAGGAACAGAAAGACATGAATCTAGACGTATTGATAACCAATTAAGAGGACGTTCTGGTCGTCAAGGTGATCCGGGAATGACCCAATTTTGTGTATCATTTGAAGACGATTTAATGGTAAGATTTGGAACAGATAGTGCTAAACATTTACTTCAGAAAGTTGGCTTCGACGGAGAACTTTCAATTAGAAGTAAAGCTTTATCTAAATCGATCGAATCAGCTCAAAAAAGAGTTGAAGGAAATAATTTTGATACTCGTAAACATCTATTAGAATATGATGATGTTATCAACAATCAACGTATGATTATCTATGGAATGCGTAATCAAATTTTAGATAGTGATTCAATTCACAGTATAACTCTCGACCACTTTAAAAATCACATTGCCAATATCGTTAATAGTCATTTAATTGATAGTAATAAATTAACTGGTCTAGATGTTAGTGAAATTTTAGAAACTGTAAATGAAAATTTACTTAAACATGATTTATCGGTAGATGATTTAGAAGAGTTAGATGCAGAAAGTTTAATAGAAACAATTTATGAGCATATAGTAGAAGAGTATGAAAAGAAAATAGAACAATTTCCAGATGAACTTAAAAATGAATTTGAAAAAGCTATTTCTTTAAGGGTAATAGATACTCACTGGATGGAACATATTAATGAGATGAGCCTACTACGTGAAGGTATATACTTAAGGCAATATGCCCAAGAAAACCCTCTTCAAGCATATACATCTGAAGGCTATGAAATGTTTGATAACTTAATAGCTACAATTAATATGGACATTAGTAGATATTTATTAAATGCTGAAATAAGACAAAATACTGAAAGGGAGCAAATAATTAAAGGAAC